>DGWH01000052.1:8865-41506 GCA_002395225.1 Christensenella sp. UBA4263 | reverse complement strand
AGTTCACCCTCGATCCTGCCGCCATATGTGGGAATTCCCTCAAGAATCAGCGCGGTGGCCGGTGCCGGCACCGGCAAAATGCCGTGCATGCAGCGGACATACCCGGATCCCACATGGACCGGACTGGCACACACCCGATCCGGCGCAAGTTCATGCATCAGGAGACACACAGCCACCACATCCGCTACCGCGTCCATGGTTCCCACCTCATGGAAATGGATCTGATCCATGGGCTTGCCGTGAACCTGTCCCTCTGCCCTTGCAATGATCTCATAGACCGCGCAGGCATCCTCCCTGACCTTTTCCGGGATCTCCAGGGAACGAATCAGTGCCTCAATATCGGACAGGCTGGAATGCACATGATGATGGTGTTCATGGTCATGGTCCGATTCTGCATGAAAATGCTCATATTCATGGTGCTGTCCATGGTCCGGCCCTTCAGCATGCTCCTCCCAGTGGTGATGACCATGCCCGTGATGATGCCCATGTCCATGGCCCATCTCCTCGGATTCATCCCCATGGTGATGACCGTGCCCGTGATGATGCCCATGTCCATGCCCCATCTCTTCGGATTCATCACCATGGTGATGATCGTGATCATGATCGTGATGATGTTCGTGATGGTCATCATGCACGTGATCGTGGACATCCTCGGATTCTTCTTCCTGTCCCTGGACGGTCACCCGCATATGTGTCCCCATCACCCCGCACTTTTCGGCTGGCTCCGCCTTGTAGACGATTCCCGGCAGCCCGAGTGCGTTCAGACGACTGAGCATGGCCTCACGGTCCGGCACCAGTTCAAGGAGCGCAGCGGTCAGCATATCGCCGGCTGCACCCATTCCACATTCCAGATAAAGCGTTTTCATTGTTTCCTCCATGGCCGTTTCCGGCCGGTCACCTGTCACTGCCTGCAGGCAGATTCAGGCAGGGTCGGGCATCCTTTATCTCCGGCTCTTCGGCCCGTTCAGGGAAAGGCCGGCTTTTTCCATCATATACACCAGGACAGGAATCAGGACAATGTGCAGGATAATGCCGGGAATCGCCGTCGTAATGGCTCCTGCAATAAACAGGGACATGGTAAACTCGGTTTTGGCAATTCCGGCCAGCACCACTCTGGCCACACCCCAGACAATGCGCCCGATGATCATGGAAAGGATCAGGGTCACATAAATGCCGCCTTTCCTGCTGCCAAAAAAGCGATACAGGAAGCCGGAAAAGAATCCATAGGCGGCCAGTTCAAAGGCCATGCCAATGGCGCTGGGGTACAGCTTCGGCATGCCAAACAGAAAGGAACGGAGAATCGGTGCAATAAACCCGATGACCATTCCGTGGGCCGGCCCGCAGAGGAAGCCGCAGAGCAGAACCGGAATATGCATGGGACTGAGCATCGCCCCGATCTGCGGAATCTGCCCGGTCAGAAACGGCAGAATCATGGCAATCGCCAGATATAAGGCAGAATAGGTCATCCTGCGGATTTGAAGATCAGACATTTGCCGTTTCGTCATTTCTGCCTCCGTTTTGCGCCTCTGACTTGTCCTCCGCCGGTTTGCCCGTCAGCCGGCTGATATATTTCATCGCATCCTCAATGATCGCCTGGGAGCCCTGGGCCACACCGGCCACATAGGTATCACACAGGTTCATTGGAATCAGCACCCGGTGGGCTTGACTGGAGGCCACTGCGTTGGCCATGGCCGGCGAGATCTCGCCGAACATGGAATCTGCCATGGCTATCCCAAACGGTCCCACAATCATCTCTGCTTTCCGGCAGCCGACGATCACGGCGTTTTCCCCGGTGGCAATATGGTCCGCACATTCAGACCGCATCATATTAATTGATGCTGTGCTGTTGGTTCCAACCGCCGTGATTTCCGCCTCCGGACAGACTTTCCGAATGCTTTCAATCAGCTTTCGGCCCAGCTTGCCGCCCTGTCCGTCTATGACCAGAATATTCATTCCTGTCCTCCATCCCGTATATACAGTTCTGTCACTTCTTTGCCGCTCTCATCCCGCAGCATTCCAAGTGCCGCCGAAAGATCCACATCCTCAAATAATTCCGGATAGGCATGGCTGGCCAGCACCAGCGCACCCGCGCATTCCAGATAGGGATCCTCAAAAACATCTGCGGAAAGACCCAGGATCAAGCCGCTTCTGACGGCATTCGTGTCCTGCATCCCGTCCCGCTGCCGGATCTCCTGCAGAATCTGTCCGGCGTTCCCGAATCCGCTTTTGAACGAATTGGCCGGCACGATTTTTACAATCATGTCCGGATTCTTCCTTGCAATCCATCCCGCATCCACGGTCAAATCATTTTCCCTCAGCCGCGCCGAAACGCTGTACATGCCTGCTTTTGTAATCAGGGCATGCATCTGACTCGACTTATGAATTGTAACATACTTTTCCGGCATTTCCAAATAGCAATATTTGCGTTTGCACTCAAAAATCGTTTCGGTCCGTTCCGCCAGCAAAAGACTGTAATACTGCAGGGCACTTTCCGCTGTGTCCCCCGAATCGGATGCGGAAATTCTGTCCGATTCTTCGACCCAGCTCAGCTGCGTCGCACTTTTTTCCGCCTCATCCTTTACCCGGGATACCGCACCGAGCGCATCTGACGCGTATTCATAAAAACCGCTGCCATTGCCCTCCAGCTGAATGCGGTTCGGTTCCCCGCCGCGGATTTCGGCATTGGCCGATGCATCGTATTCCTTGCGGCTGCTCTCCGGATTTTCCTTCGTTTCTGATTCACCGTCCGGTTCATCCATTTGCCGGGAATCCGCCGATTCAGCCCGTTCCCCGGCAGAGCTGTCCTCCGGAGATGACTGTCTCGTTCCCCCGCCGGAGCCCGCCGCTTGCCCGGTCTGTTCCCCCGTTCCGGCCTGTCGCTGCTCCGAGTGAATTCTCTCCCTGCAGCCGGCCGTTCCCAGCAGAACAGACAGCAGCAGAAGACACAGACAGATTCTTTTCATGCGCCTCATTCTTTCCCTGTTTGCGGATGCCGGCACGATCTCATGCGCGGCCAGGTCCCCGCTTCTTTTCCTCATAGATGCAGACACTCCACTGTTCGCAGGCGAAACTGCTGCCGCTTATCGGCCTGCTCATACAAACGTTTTTCGGTTTCCTCAAGGAGCTGCGCAATCTCGGTCCGCTGCGAATCCTCAATGGGATGATCACTGTACGCCGCCCGTTCCCAGACAATTGCCGCCTGATGAAACTGTTCCTCAAATGCACGGTTCATTCCGGGCAATGGACAAAGCCGATACGGACAGTTGGCCTGCAGATGTCCGGTTGCCTGCAGATAGCGGCAGACATGCCGGAACATGGCCATTGCGGCGATCCGGTTATCCGGATCTTCAAAGGATTTTCTCCGCTCCATGGTTTTCTGTCTCCGGCGATTGAGAAGGATAAACGGGAGAAACGGAAGGATCAGGAGGAGAATCATTCCCAGGAGCGGCAGAACGACGCGCAGAAGGCTGAACCAGTCCGGCCGGGCAATCTTCATCCGTTCCAGCTGGATCAGACGATATTCCTCCGTTCCCCGGGCCTCCCGGTTTCCCTCATCCAGGCTCCGCTCGTTGACATGCCTTGTTTCCACCACGGTTTCCGGCATTTCCCCGGGTTTTCCCCCGGACTCAAAGCGTGCTCCAAACCAGTCCCGGACCTGCTCAGAGGTCTGTTCCAGCCCCGAGTCTGTCCCCGGCAGGAACAGTCCCACCAGGATGAAAACAGGAAGAAGGACTGCCAGCATAAAGACAATGTCCCGCAATTTCACGGATGGCCGGATCAGGCAGAGCACCGTCAGCAGAAACAAAAGCACATTCACTGCCGTGGGAAGCGTAATTCCGAAATAGACCTGAACAAGGGCCAGAACCGTCAGGAAAACCGTTCCGGCCAGCGGGCGGCTGAGCCGGGCCAGCACGAGGAAAAGACACAGAAACAGTCCAAGGAGCACCAGAACCGCCGGAATCTGCCAGGCAGGATCTGCCCCGGA
The DNA here is from genome assembly GCA_002395225.1 of Christensenella sp. UBA4263. Taxonomy (GTDB): domain Bacteria; phylum Bacillota; class Clostridia; order Christensenellales; family Aristaeellaceae; genus Ventricola. The sequence continues at coordinate 37,521 of DGWH01000052.1, read as the reverse complement.
CAGGCGAACATAACGGTACGCATTCCGGGATTCACTGAGTTCAAAAATCCGGTTCAGCAAATCTGCCATTCCGGATCGGATTGGCGGGCTAATGACCAGAACAATCAGGACAATTGCCAGACCCGGCAGGCCTTTATTTCGATGAATCGTTTTCATATTCGGCGATCCTCTGTCCTCCATGAGCTGAAATTGGTCTTTCAGCTCCACAGCTTTCCAATACGTATGCTTGATCAGTCAACACTCCGCGTCAACCCGGTCATCCGTCCCGTTCCAGATTCAGGACCAGGTCATGTTCCCCCGCGTTCTCGGGGCGCACAAAGACCCGATGAATCCGGTGCCCGGTCCAGTCTGGATCCGGTACATATTCCGGTTCATCCGTAAAGAGGAAGACCGATGCATATTCCGGAGGCATTGGCAGCTCCTCCCTGAGCAGTTCTCCCAGCAGCAGCCGGTCCATTGCCTCCGCAAAGGATTCCGACTCGGCCGCCGGCATTCCTCTGACCGAGAGGGCATGCGGGATCTGTCTGTAAAACAGACCGCTGGAAAACGAAAGCAGTGCGGACATGAGATTGTCACGCACCTCTTCCGCGCAGCGGCTGTCAAGGACCAGAAGCGGGATCTGCTCGTTCAGGGTGTCGCTTTCCCGCACAAGAAGCTGGTCTGTTTTCGAGGAGAGCTTCCAGTGAATGGCCTGAATGCGGTCACCGGGCCGGTATTCGCGAACGCCGTCCGGCTCAAACGAATCCGGGCCTTTCCGCTGTGAGATGTTTACCCCGTCTTCTGCAAGAAGTTCATCCATTTCCAGCAGATCCGAATTGAGCGGAAACAGCGGCGGTTCAATGAGGCAGATCCGTTTTGTCCGCACCGGCCGGCGAAAGAGGAAGAGCCCGAAGAGATCCCCGCATTCCACACTGTCCAGGCTGACCTCAACCGCCCCGCAGTGTTCCTGCAGCTCAAAGGCGCCCATTCCCCCGCCCGTGCATAGAACATGCATCGCGTGCATCCCCGAAAAGGCGTGCACGATCGTCACATTCCCGGCCATCCTGATTCCCGGCCAGGGATCAAGCACCACAAACCCCAGGAGTTTCTCTGTCTTTTTTCGTCTCTCGGGCAGATCCAGTGCTGCCTGTACATGTCCTGAGGCCAAACGGGCAAGCACAATGGACACGGCCGGAAGCACGAGGACAGCAGCCAGAATCATCCGGGTGCCCGTGTTGTTTTCAAAAAAGTACAGCACCAGTATGGCGAGAAACGTGATGCCATACATGAGTCGGTTCCGCCACATTCTACAGCCTTTCATCCGGTGTGCGAACGCCGGAAAGCACCTGGTTCAGGACGCTTTGCTGCGTACTGCCCTCAAGCCGGGCACGGCGGCTGAGCTGAACCCGGTGATCACAGACCGGATGCCAGACCGTGACCACATCGGTTCCGACCACATAGTCCCGGCCATCCATGAACGCGCATGCTTTGGCCATCCGGGTCAGAAACAGGGTTCCCCTTGGGCTGATGCCGGCATCCAGCTGTTCATTTTCTCTGGATGCCACGGCCAGATCCGCAATGTATTCAAGGACTTCATCCCGGATTGTCACATTCCGGACACTGGCCTGCAGCTGCAAAAACTCCTCAAGAGAAAGAACCGGCCGAACCGCCTCCAGCGGGTTTTCCCGCAGACGATCCCGCAGCAGTGTCATCTGTGCCTCCCTGTCCGGATACCCGATGCTGAGGCGGACCATGAACCGGTCCACCTGTGCCTGCGGCAGCGGATGGGTTCCCGCCGATCCTAACGGATTCTGCGTGGCAATGACGATGAACGGATCCGGCAGCGGATAGCTGGCGCCATCCACCGTCACCTGTCCCTCTTCCATTGCCTCAAGAAGGGCTGACTGGGTTTTGCTGGACGTCCGGTTAATCTCATCCCCGAGAAGCAGGTTGGTCCCTGCCAGGATGCCGGGATGATAGGAAAATGCGCCGCTTTCCCGGTCATAGATAGAATAACCGACAATGTCCGAAGGCATGACATCCGGGGTAAACTGGATTCGCCGGCCGTTCAGCCCCAGGGTTCTGGTCAGTGCCAAGGCCAGCGTCGTTTTCCCCGTGCCGGGAACATCCTCCAGCAGAATATGGCCGCCGGCCAGCATGGTCATCAGGATCTGCCGGATGACCTCCTCTTTCCCGACAATGACACGTCCCACTGTCTGGATGACTTCCTCTATGTTCCGCATTCTCCTTCTCCCTTCCGGTAAAAGAACGGGAAAGCCCATCGCTTTCCCGTTCTTTCTGTTCAAATTCCCGGTTCAACTGGAACTGGTGTTTATTCGATGATGATCCGTCCTGCCGCCTTCTCATAGGCCGCATCCACACGGTTATTCAAAGCCTCTTTCAGGTACATCCAGACCACATCACGCACCACGGCTGTCGTAATGACACTTCTGTCATTCGTTTCCGCGGCTTCCTTCATGACATAGGAAACATCCATTCCATTGAAATTGGCATTGCTGGTTATGACCGCATAGACCGCATCCGGATCAAATGCCTCTCCGTTTACCGTTTCAATGCTGACCCGGCGAACCGAATTGGCCCTGAACCAGAAATCGCCCACCGGCTCTCCGGCATCGTACGTTTCCTGTGAACGGATGGTACAGGCAAGGCCGGATACCTGCATGAATGCCGCGCAGGCATCTACGGTTTCCGTTCCGCAGGGGATTCCCTGCGCACAGGCCTCCAGCTGCTCCAGCAGCTGAGCACCGGTCATGTAGACCACGGCCACTTTGTTCGGGTACGGAAGCACTTCCGCGATCTTTTCAGCATTAAAGATGCCTGCCTCGATATCCGTCTTGAGGTTGCCTGCATTCCACAGGGCAACCACATGGGCCTCGTCCACGTCCAGGGACGTGATTCCCGCCCGAACGTCGTCCTCTTCAAAAAACTCATTGATCTTCCCGGAAACGGCAAACCATCTGAGCGCATCTGCCCAGAGATCTCCCAGGTTGGTTTCCCCTGCCCGGGCACTGTCTCCGCCCAGCAGTTTGACATCCGTATACGCCTCAAGCGTCTCATCCAGCTCAATGGTATTCCCGTGTGCATCCGTAAACGTACTGGCAAATCCGGAAATCCCTCCAAGGCACAGTACAGCCGCCAATACAAATCCGATGATCTTTTTCATTTTTCCCTCCGATTTACAGGCCATGCTGTCCCTGCAGCAGAGCCCAGATGCTCTGATACGCAAAAAGGTACCACGGTCCTCCTTGTGGAGCCATGGCACCTTGTGATACCAGATATTCCGTCTTTCTCTGCTTGAGCAGTTTTGTCAGCTTATGCGAACAGGATGTAGTCTATCATAACTGCCCTGTAAAGTCCATACCATCCCGCAACTTTTCTGCGGGGACCGTGGTGAGAATTCACGTATGGAAGCAATTCGAAAATCGAATATCCATCTCCGGCATAAACTGAACCCCAATACCAGAGGTTTCATGCTCACGCATCAGAAGCAAAGTGCTTGTCGAGAATTATTCGAAGTTGAATAAACGTGTTTTCATCTTTTGAATGCTGTTGTTTCAGTGCAGCTATTTCAGCATCACGCTGCCGAATGATGTCATTCAACTGAGCAATGATGTCAGCTGGTACACCATTGGACGAAGAAGTCCCTCTTTCTTCAGCTTCATCTGATGATTCTCCCAGCTTGGATCTGTTCCTTTTTCCGTCTTCCGCCTTGGGGATGATCTCTTTGGTTACGGGATCAACACGGCCAAGATACGTTCTTCTGCTTTTAGGCTGTTTGGTCACAGGATCACGATATGATTCGGATCGAAAGGCATAAACTACTCCATTCTTTTTGTTTGTTCTATAGACAATACTAGCCATGGCACTTCCTCCTGCTTGGTACTTTCCATTGCATGATGGTACACTGTACATACGAGGGCGTCAATAATAACACCATCATGAAAGGTTTTTGTGTGGATTTTTCCGGATGGTCGCAGTCACCCGAGGGATACTATCCCCTCCTCAGTCACGCCCCCGAATTGCACTTTATTTTTGGATGTCTCCTCGCAGATTCACTCATTGATAACCCGCCTGTCGTGACCGGCGATACACGGCAAAATCTCCGTGTCTGTTTCTTTCCGATGCTCTCATAACGCCGTTTATTCCTGCAGTTTTCCGCAGTCCTTCAGATGCTGCATGAAGGCAGGCGTCTTTGACCAGTACTGAATCCCCCAGTTGTCAAAATTCCACTTCTCACTGTATTCATTGACCTCATAGTCAACATAGTAAAGAAGATGATGACTGACCACATAATTCGTCGGGAAATAATCCAGGTTCACGCCGGCCATCCGGGCATTTTCCGCGATCTTTCGAATCTGCGGCAGATACATTTCCGCCGTGCCCTGCCGCATGACAATATCGAAAATGGTCTCCCCTTCAATATACTCCTTGATGATCCGTTCTTTGTCCAGATCGATCGCAATCATTTGGGGAATCCGTACTGTTGTGGCTCTTGTGAAATGTCCAATAGTAGATCAATAAGCTGTCATTTGTTTGCTCATCTGACTTGTCAAAGGCTTATTGCCGTAGAGTCAGTATATGATAAACGCTCATATTGTTCGAAGATTGCGGCAGAAGGAAATTTTGCTGTAATGGATTGATGTGGAGAGAACCAGGGTGTAGCCTGAAGGCGCGCCAGCCCTTCCCCCGTTGGGCTGGCCGCATGCTGGCGTACACACCCTGGTTAGAGGCTCCATGTCAATCCTGAAGGCAAAAATTCCGGTCGAGACACATACCAGCCTCTGGATCCTAACCAGTGTAAAGATGCTTTTTCAGCTTGAAAATCACCACATAGTGAATGACCGGATTGACAGCGAGGTCAGTTCAGTGACAACTCCAGAGATCACCGTCATTTAGCCTTAATGTCAGAGCAAATGATAGTGCAATTTAACCAATGTTTTCTGCCACGTGCTTCGAGAGTTTTGTGCAGTTTTTTCGGCCTGACGATCGAAATGAGTCTTTTCAGGTCGTTTTGACAGTCATTGTGAGCAAAACAGTGACAAACCCCTTATCAATTTAATGACAGTTCAGTTTAGCCACAACATCCGTACATCCAGCGACAGAAGCCGGTTATAGGCATAATCCTCCGCAACAATCTTGTCGCCGAAGTGAAAATAATCACAGGGCTCATGATGAATCTGTTTCAGAACATACTGCGTTCTGTCCCGCGTGACCAGATAGGAGTAACCGCTCTTTCCGTGTCCGAGCAGTCTGATCACTCTGTATGTTTTTCCACATACGTCCGCCTTCTCACCGATCACATCTCTCACCTGTACCTATCGCTGTTTTCTCCGTGACATGTATCTGATAACCTGTTTCACTTCCGTATTAATTGCCCACGGATTCACTTGCCTCTGTCATAACGCAGTTTTTTTGCAGAAACATATCCCGTAAGCTTTTACCCCGACATATCCTTCTTCCAGAATTCCTTCTTCGTATTTCATGTCTTTAATCTGTTTTATGGCTTCTTTAATCCCCTCCGCCATCTCGTTAAACTTCTTTCTTACCTTTAATTCTAAGATGATCGCCGGATTTGTTGGATTCACTGGAGGACCAGCCTGCATGATCTTTTTGCCCTCATAGTAATGCGCTGCGTTTATCTTTTTCCCGTCCAGCTCCCAGCCGCATTCAAAAAACGTACGAAGCATGGAGAGCGCCAGCGTTTTGCCAAAGCGGCGAGGACGGGAAAGCAGGGTTACCTTTCCCTCTTTTCTGATAACGTCCTCAATCAACATCGTCTTATCGACAAAGTAACAGTTATCATCAATGATGTCTCTATAGCTCTCATAGCCGATTCCTTTTTTCTTCACAGTTTCCTCCGTACGTGCGGACCACCGCCTGCGAAATAACCCCTGTTCATTCAGGAAATCGAAATGATGCATTGCAGGTAAAAGATCAGTCACAATTCCTGAGCATATGATGGAACATTTTTCCTCATTTGTCAATTTCAAAATGAGCTTTGCCCAGAGCAAGCAAATCAACCCACGACGATGTTCGTCATGGGTTGATTGAACCTTCTATAGAACTATCCAGGGTCAGATGACATACAGACAGGAATTCCCGCCAGCTTTTGCCGGATCAGGCAGCATCATCCGCTTTCATTTCAGCCAGGTTTTCCTCACAGAACAGCGTAATGACTTTCCGGATCAGCTCCTCATCTGCATCTGCCGGGAAACCTGCGGCCAGCCAGTAGGCATACGGGCCTTCATTGTATTTGGCCAGATCTTCCACATTGCTGCCATAGCGGAACTCCAGATGATACGTCGTTGCAGGGGTATCCGGCATCATAAAGAAATATCTGAATTCGCCCGCATCCGCGTCTGCCGTTTCATAGAGAAGACCGTCCATCATTCCGCCCAGAGACAGCTTTCCTGCATAGGCGTACTCATGGCTGAACACCGTCTTTCCGTTTTCATCCGTTCCGCTGATCGTTTTCCCGTCAAACGTGATATTCGAAACACCATTGATAAACAGACAGTCAAACTGTGCTCCATTGGATCCGTCTCCAAACGCCTCCACGGCTTCCTGTCCGTAAATCGTGCCGTTGCAGGCCGCCTTCAGGGCCTCTGCAGCCGCAGGAGCCATTTCCTCGCCCAGCGCCTCAACGCAGGACTTCAGCCAGAGGTCATCATACTTTGCATCCGTGATCACGGGAAACAGTGCCGTATAGGTTCCTTTGACGGCTTCAAGCAATGCATCTGCAGCAGCCGTTTCGTCCTCTTTTGCAAAGCTGAATACCAGATCAGGATAACCGAAAGCGGAAACGGTTACGGTGTATTGTTTTTCGGCTTCAAACAGCGGGCTCTCATCCCCGTTGCGGGCTTTCACGATGCCCTCCGTATTCAGAACGCCATTCTCATCCAGCGCAATGAAATTCGAGGCTGTCCCGTGATGTCCCACAATTTCCTGTTCGGTCGCTTTCTCGGCCCCCTCTGCCTGAATTTTGACATGTTCAATATTCTGCAGATAATCTGCCATGGAACCGCCGGCAAGCACGATCCCTTTTCCGTCGAAGGAAAGATCCTTCTCGCTCAGACCGCTTTCAATGATGAAATAGGGCGCCTGAGCAGCCGCAGGACCGCCTTCAAAAGACGGAGAACGGTATTTTCCACTGGCATCCACCACGTTCACATAGTAGTATCCGGGTTTCAGCGCGGAAATATCCTTAAACGTAAGGGTCATTTTCCCATCTGCAATGGCCGCTTCATAGCTGTTGGACGGGATCACTTCCTCATTGCGAACACCCCACCGGATATCCAGCAGCTGAAGATCAAAATCCTCCGGCAGCTGACTGTTCAGGGTAACCACGTTTCCCTCAATGGAATCAAGCGGCAGAGCGGATCCTTCCACAGCCAGGAACGCTTTCCCCGCTTTCCCCTCCAGCGCATTCAGAACGGCTTCCTGTGCCGCCGCGCTGACCATGGTCGCACCGGACACGGCATCTGCACCGGCACTCATGTCCATCGCCCTGACTTCATCTGCCGTCTTGCCGACGAATTTTTCCAGCAGGCCGCCCTTAACAGCCGCGTCAAAATACGGTTTGTTCTTGTTTCCCCACAGTTCCTCATTGCTGTTCTCAACAGAATCACCCACACCGGTGCCGTTGTCTTTGACAGCGGTAATCACGCCCTTATCATCCACATCTACCGCAAACCGGACATTATAGAACGGCGGATGAATAAACGGCGCTGTGGACGGGTAGTTTCTCTGGTCTACATTCGCATCACCCGTCAGCGTCTGATCCGCCAATGCCGAAAATGTCGTCAGTGTCAGGCAGCCTGCAACAAGCAGTGCACCCAAGCGATGTGCTTTCATGAAAATCCTCCTCCTGGTCGATCTCATCTTTTGTCAGTTACAGAAGCAGCATTGATCTGCGCCGGATCTGAAAATCCTTTCCTGCGTGACAAATACCTGTCACGCAGGAATCACTCCGTATGGCATTTTGCACGGAAAACCTGATCTTTGTCACCCTTTATGCAATCGCTGCACCCAGTTTTTTGCAGGCGGCAAGGGCGTCATCATCCGGTGCATTGTTGGCTTTCACACTCTCTGCCGCCAGCTGAATGCCTTTTTCGCTGCAGCGGCCTTCCCAGTTTTCAAGCCACTCACCAGTGCCCCAGTCATAGCTGCCAAACAGGACCACTTTCTTTCCGGGGAGTGCCGGTTCAATGCTCTCCAGCATGGGCTGGAATTCGCCCTCCTCCAGTTCTTCCGATCCCATCGCCGGACAACCCAAAGCGACGGCATCAAACGCGTCAACCGATGTCACTTCGCTGCAGGTCAGAAGGCTTACCTCGGCCCCTGCTTCTTTGGCTCCCTCAGCGACCGCATTGGCCATCGCCTCGGTATTTCCTGTTCCACTCCAATAAATGACGGCAACTTTACTCATGGAAAACCCTTCCTTTCTGAAATTCGGTCCGTTCCGGTTCCCTCTGGAACAATGAACAGGACACCTGTTCTGTTCAGCCATGAAAACAGATCAGGACCCTGCACCTGCATTTATGCCTGGGCGTCCTCCCTGTCTGTTTCACAGTGACTGAAAACCACTGCATCCCCGAATGCGTCTGCAAAATAAGTTAGTCTTATCTAACTAGTATGGAAAAGAAAAACCTGCAGTGCTTTGCATTCAGGAAAAAGCTGTTAGCCTCTTCTAACGTCAGAATCTTAACATACTCATCCAATCCTGTCAACGTTTTTTTTGAATAACCGTTCCGGCAGGGTGCCGAAGATTTTATCCCTGAAATGAATAAGGCAAGAGCCCTGAAAACAAAGGTCTCCTGCCTCAATCTATTCCGGATGCAGCCATTGTCCGCACCCTTTATCCGCGATGGATCATTTTCAGATCTGCACTCGTCCGGTTCACTGTTCAGGCGTTGTCATCCAGATTCACATATTCACGAAACTCCCGGATATCGCAGCCAATCGTACTGCACATGATCTTTGCAACCACTTCCGGCGTCTCCCCGCTGCGTTTCACAAGTTCGGGCAATGCGTCGGCCATGATCCGATACAGTGCCACTTTTATCTCGGTGGCTGCGTTAATGATTCCCGTGTTCCATTCATGCCAGGCTTCAAAATAGGCAGACATCTCGGTTTCAACCTTTATATGTCCGGTGGTCGGCCCGATCTTCTCTGCGCCCTCTTCGGATATCAGATTTCCCTTAAGCTCCAGCTTTATCATTTTCAGGATTTCCTTTCCGTTGGATATTTGCTGCACCCGCAGTTCATGTCTTTATTGTACTGATTTTCCCCCATTTTGTCCATATCGGAATGTCCTAGAGCAACGGAAAAAGACGTGCATAGCACGTCTTTTTCGGTTCTTTGCATGAAGAGAAAATCAGATGGCTTTATCGCCAATCACTTTCCGCAGCACCACAAGCGTTCCCAGCATGAGCAGAATCGCCACAGGCAGCGCAATCAGGGCATTCGGAACGAAGCCGCTGATGAGATAGGCGACAAAGCTGACACAGGCCACGGAAATGGCATACGGCAGCTGGGTGGAAACATGGGTCACATGTTCACACTGGGCACCGGCAGAGGCCATGATGGTGGTATCCGAAATCGGAGAGCAGTGATCGCCGCAGACCGCACCGGCCATGCAGGCAGATACGCAGACGACGCCAAGAGGCATCTCCAGCGGGAATACGCTGAGGGTGATCGGGATCAGGATGCCGAATGTTCCCCAGGAGGTTCCGGTAGAGAAAGAGAGGAAGCAGGCAATCAGGAAGATAATTGCCGGCAGGAACTGCGCAAATCCCTGCGCCCGCATCTTGACCATGGTTTCAACGAATTCTTTCGCGCCGAGAGAATCGGTCATCGCCTTCAGAGACCAGGCAAAGGTCAGAATGAGGATGGCCGGAACCATGGACTTGAATCCCTCAGGAATGCATTCCATCATGGCTTTAAACGGAACCACCCGGCGGATGAGATAATAGATCACGGTAATAACCAGCGTGACCGCAGAACCCAGCATCAGGCCGACAGAGGCATCCGAATTGGAGAAGGCGCTGATGAAGGATTCACCGCTGAAGAATCCGCCGGAATAAATCATGCCGATAACGCAGGAAATGATCAGCACGACAATGGGGAAAATCAGATCAAAGACGATTCCTTTTGAATTCGCCGTATCACTCAGCTGCTCACCCATGTGCTTGACACCGGAGAAGATGTCGCCCTTTTCTTTGGCGTTCTTCTCATGGACGGCCATTTTGCCGTAATCAAGACCGGTAATCGCCAGGAAAATCATCATGACGATGGTCAGTATCGCATAGAAGTTGAACGGAATGGCACGAATGAACAGCTGCAGTCCCTGACCGTCCTCCACATAGCTGGAAACCGCTGCCGCCCAGGAAGAGACTGGAGCAATGATACAGACCGGCGCCGCGGTGGCATCAATCAGATAGGCCAGTTTGGCACGTGAGATGTTTTTCTTGTCACAGACAGGCCGCATCACGCTGCCGACTGTCAGACAGTTGAAATAGTCATCGATGAAGATCAGGACACCGAGGGCAATCGTCGCCAGCTGTGCACCCGTGCGGCTCTTAATGTGCTCGGAGGCCCAGCGTCCGAAAGCGGCGGAACCTCCCGCCTTGTTCATCAGCATGACGATAATACCCAGAATCACCAGGAAAATCAGAATACCCACATTGTATTCATCCGCAAGGGAGGCCACTATTCCGTCTTTGAACACATGGAGGAGTGTCCCTTCAAAATTGAAATTGGAATAAAGAAGACCACCTACCACGATGCCAACAAACAGGGAGGAATACACCTCTTTGGTAATGAGTGCCAGTGCGATGGCAATCACCGGCGGCAGAAGTGCCCACGGAGTCATGAAAAAGGGGCTTGTCTTCGCGGCTGTTTCAGTGCCTTCCACGACCTCCTCCGCAATTCCGGGACAGACAGAGAACAGCAAAGCTGTCAGCAGCATCAGAACGGTGACTGCCAGGTATGCGCGTTTCCTTCTGAGCATAACAAAAAACTCTCCTTTTACTCGGTTTCAACCGGCAAGTCATGAACTGTCTCTTTCACAGTTCATCCCTGCCGGATTCAGACCGGCACAGACAGTTTTCTGTCTGGATTGGAGAGTCTCTATGTGTTCGACAGCGCTCCGCATCAAAAAAATGCGACAGTGCAGCGGATATTCTCCGATGCCCCGGACATCTGTCCATCGGGTCCTGAACAGATTCCTCGGCGGTCACCCCTTTCCTGTTGCCGCAATGACCCCTTCGGCAAAAGTACTGATGATTTCCGCTCCTCTATCATGGTTTTTCGGTTGTGCCGAAATTTTATCATTCTCCCTCTGCGGTGTCAATCCTGTCTGCCCTCTATCTAAATATTTGTCTGTTTTTGACTTGTTTTTGCCTGTCCCGGGCCATGAACGGAACGGCCTTCAACCGTTCTCCCCCGTTTCAAAGCGGATGCACTCCGGATCCGGCAGATGATACGCACTGAAATAGGCCTCCTCCAGCGGAATCCAGCGTTTTTTAAACTGTTCCAGGGATTCAGGGCTTTCCCTCACGGACAGCCGTTTCAGCCGGGTTTCGAGGGAGGCCGTCACAAAAACGGCTGCCTTTGCCAGTGACCGGAGCGACGGCAGGAGGCTGTAACTGCCCTCAAGGATCAGGATGCCGCCGGGCTTCAGTTCTTTCGGCGGGAGCAGTTTATCTGCATGACAGTCATAGGGCCGGACTATGCCAGCCTGCCCGCCGGCAAACGGCTCCAGCACTTCCCGCAGAAGCCGTTCATGGTCACAGTTGCCGCCCGGGACAGACAGTCTTTCCGGCGTCTTCCGGCTGTGCGGAACCACGTAGTCATCCGTGTGAACAACGGCGGCATCCAGGACACTGGCCAGGCGCTCTGCCAGGGTCGATTTGCCTGAGGCACAGGGCCCATCGATGCAGATGATTCCCCCATTCCGGGTCCGGTCCGCAATCTCAGCGATCAGGGGAAGAAGCGGTTCAAAGGAACGGGAAAGAATCCGGTAAGAGGGATGATACGCCTCCCGGTACCGTTCTGAATGTGACGGAAGATACGAGGTGTCCCGGAGGCGCAGAGAAAGCGTGCGCAGTTTTTCGCCCCAGGGCTGGTCCTGGGCATACTGTTCACTGGCCCGGATGACCTCCTCACGGGAATCACCGGGCGTGTCTGACTGCAGCATCATTGCGGCAATTCCGGATGCACCAATTCCTGCCCGTGCGGCAGCCGGAAGGGACAGACGCAGGAACCGCTCTCCCACCGTCTGGTACAGCGGTTCCTCATTCTGCGGGACTGGCCGTGAATCGGGCTGAGCCGGACCGGCGGCGTTTTCCGCCTCAATCCGCCGGATCACGGTCTCACGGTCCGCCAGAAGATGGCCCGGTCCAAGAAATCCCTGAAAGAGAAATTTGAGCATGTCCTCCGGCTGCGTCAGCGGATGCCGGATTCGTTCCTTGTCAAGATCCGCAAACAGACTTTTCTGTTCGATTTCATTCATGAGGTTCTCCTCCATCTGTGGTTTGTTTTCCCTTGCTTTCTGACCGGGAAAAAGCTATACTTGAAACATCACATCCGCCGGAACAGCAGCGAAACGATCCGGCAAATCATTAAAGCTGAGGCCTGAAAAGGAATGGCCCTGTCGCGCAGCGACAGTTTGTCATATTCAGGCCGCTGACAAAACGACTCAGGCAGATGACGAAAGTTGAGGCCTGTAAAGGAGTTGCCCTGTCGCGCAGCGACATAAGTCAAATCCAGGCCTCAGACAAGCAACTCCGGCAAATGACTAAAATTGAGGCCTGTAAAGGAGCGGTTCGATGATTGAATCCTATTGTCTTGATATTACGCCTTATTCCATGACGCTTGTTGAAATCATGCGCAAGGACGCCCTGGCCAAACTGCTGGCCGGACAGGGACACCCCATCAAACTGCGCGGCATGGTCAATATGCTCAATTACACCTATGGACTCGTATTCAACTATGAAAAGGTCAATTACCCCGTCACCATGCGCTGGGGCATCTACCTGAACAGCAAACGCGAGGCAACCGCTCTGGTTTCCTATTCCGCCCTGGATTCCCTCAGTGCCAGCATGCAGGGCCGCTGCGTCATCCCGGCAAACTGGTATTACGATTCGGATACCCCGAAAGATACCTCCGGAGAGGTAACCTCGGGCATTGTCGTGGAACATAAGAAAAAGCTGGAGCGCGTCTGGATCGGTGCCGAGCGGGAAGGCGAAAAGCTGGCCTATTTCCCGGAAAACCGGGACCCCTGCAATTTCGGCGCCATCTACTATCTGGAGGAGGGCATCCCCTGCTTTGCCATCGTCATCATGGAAGACGGACTGCCGCTGATGCTGGCAAGAGACCAGATTGACAACTGGACCAATCCCGAGGGTGATGTGCGGATTGCCATGAGCCAGCGTATCCGCGATATCTGCAAAGCCGTAACCAACGACTGACCTTCCGTATACACACAGGGCTGAACCGGACAGGATCCGGTTCAGCCCTTTTGGTTATTTCACGGTATAGTCCTCTTTGGTGATGGAATACATGTCCCGTCCGGTCCGGGCCTCCCACTGTTTCCGGATTTCAATGACCGTTGCCGGATCGGCCACGGCATTGGAGGGCAGACCGTTGTTTTTCTGGAAAGCGGCAACGCCCTGTCCGGTCCGCTCGCCGAAGGCGCCCGAGGAAATGGGGCCGTCATAGTAACCGAGATCCCGGAGCATCACCTGCACCATGCAGACGACCGGGTCCGAGGGCATTCCCTCATACAGGGTTCCCTCGTAGTAGAACCTGTCCTTGTCCACTTTTCCGCAGAGGCTGCAGGTCCGCTCCCGGAGCCCCTTGGTTTTCCCTTTAGGCTCCTCGATGATGGTCCAGTCCCCCCACTCATGCTTGAGCCGCGGGATGGAGGTGTCCTTTTTCACCTTTCCGCACCGGGCACAGGTCATATCCCCTTTTCCGGGGGAATCGCAGGTCGGCGCAACCACGATATTGGAGGGCTGCCAGTCATGACCCAGCTTGTCGATTTTGACGCGCAGGTAGGAATTGCAGACCGTACAGGTCGCATTGCGGATACCGTCCTCCGTACAGGTCGGTTCCTTGGAAACGACCCACTGATCCACGGTATGCGGCAGTTTCTTGGTATACCGCTGCTCCCAGTGATCGCAGTGCTTGCAGTATTTTATCTGATGCCCTTCAATCGTGCAGGTCGGCTCGCGGTCCGTTATCCAGGGACCGTAATAATGTTCATCCGCTGCGGCCAGTGTGAAAAGAAGCTGCAGCAGCAGAAACAGTCCGATAATCCGTTTCAATTTTGTCACCTTTCTGTTTTTCCCTGAATCTCACGAAGGAACGAGGTCCCGTAGATGGTATTGGGAATGCCGAACCAGTCAAGAACCGTTGCACTGATATCCGCAAAGGTCTCGCGGGTATGCAGATTGACATTTCCCGGAAGGGATTTCCCGTAAACCAGAAGCGGAATATATTCCCGGGTATGGTCGGTACCCTTGAACGTGGGATCGCAGCCATGATCCGCCGTGATGATCAGCAGATCCTCCGGTCCCAGCTGCTCAACAAAATTCGGAAGGGCCTCATCAAAGGCGGCCAGTGCATCCGCGTACCCCTGGACATTCCGGCGGTGTCCATAGATCATGTCCGTATCCACCAGATTCACAAACAGGAGTCCCTCGTAATCCTCTGCTTGGGCGGAAAGAGCGGCCTCGATGCAGGCCGGATTTCCGGCGGCATGATTGGATTTGGTAATGCCCTTATGGGCAAAAATGTCCTCAATCTTGCCAATGGCATACACCGTCCGTCCGCTGGCGGCGATCAGGTCACACATGGTCGTGGGCGGCTCTGCGGAAAAGTCCCGGCGGGCACCGGTCCGGCGGAATTCCTCGCTCGTTTCACCGACAAACGGACGGGCGATGACCCGGCCGACCTCAAGCACGCCGGTCAGCATTTTCCTGGCGATCTCACAGTCCCTGTACAGCTCCTCAAGCGGGATAATCTCCTCATTGGCCGCAATCTGGAACACGCTGTCTGCCGAGGTATAGACGATCAGGCTGCCGCTGGCCAGCTGTTCCTCTCCCAGCTCCCTGATGATTTCCGTTCCGCTGGCGGCGTAATTGCCAATCACATCCCGTCCGACGGCCTTTTCAAATTCCTCAAGGAAGTCCTCCGGGAATCCGTCCGGGAACGTGGGAAACGGCTGTTCCAGGACCGCGCCCGCAATCTCCCAGTGGCCGGTGGTGGTGTCCTTGCCTGGGGACTGCTCACGCATTTTTCCGTAGGCGCCGGCGGGCTTTTCCACCGCGCCGGGAAACGAGACCCCGTCGATGTTGCCAAGGCCCAGGGCCATCATGTTCGGCAGATGTGGGCTGCACCGGTTGATGACATGACCCAGTGTATCAGCCCCCACATCATCGTACAGCGCGGCATCCGGCAGTTCACCGATTCCCACGCTGTCAAGAACGATTAACACGACTTTCTTTTTCATCCCTGTTTTCCCTCCTGTGCTGGTGAACGCATGTCCAGAATCTGCTGGAGTTCTTCCATAAATGACTCGACATCCTTAAACTGCCGGTAAACCGAGGCAAAGCGCACATAGGCCACCTCATCCAGGGAACGCAGCCCGTCCATGACCATGACGCCGATGGCCTCTGAGGTGATTTCCTGATCCACCTGCTGATACACATCCGTTTCAATCTTGTTCACCAGCTGCTCAATTTCAGCCAGAGACACCGGACGCTTTTCGCAGGCACGAAGGATCCCGCTGCGAATCTTGGCGGCATCAAACTGTTCCCGCCGATTGTCCTTTTTCACCACCAGGATGGGCAGCATCTCGATTTTCTCGTACGTCGTAAACCGGCGCCGGCATCCCTCACATTCCCGTCTCCGGCGAATGGTTCCATCCTCCGTCGGTCTTGAATCCACAACCCTGCTTTCCGTACAACCGCAGTAGATGCATTTCATGGCTGTTCATCCTCCGCTAACTCTGGATTAAAATTCACCTGTATTTCTGTATCAAATGCTTTTCCAAGCAGGTAATAACGTATCCGGATCCGGCGGCTCATGTTCTCATTTTCCGTCAGGATGCGCAGGGGAAGATCTCCCTCAGCAAAAGCGGCAAGCACTTTGGGGCGCTCATCCCGCTCCTCCAGGATATCCCCCTCCTCCGGGACAACGGCCGTCTCGATCCATTCCATGGGAAGGAGGCAGCGGTTATGGAGCCGCAGAGTCAGGTTCAAAAACGTGCTGTTTTCAAGCACGGGACTTTCCTCACGGAAGACGTGCCCGGTACAGGTCCCCGCCTCCAGCTGTCCCTGAAGGGATTCAAAGCTGTCCCTCGCCTCAGCGGCCGGTATCGCCCGGCTTTGGATGATCGTGATTTCCGGCACCCGCGTTTCCAGGGCGTACAGGACCGTGCCTGCTGCCAGTACCGTCACCATCAGCACCAGGATCGCCAGTATTTTCAAAAAAATTCTCAATGTCAGTATCCCTGTCCTTCCAGGATAGTACTCATCTGATCAATCATCTCGGCGTCTTTCATCCGGAACTTGAACACGACGCGCCGGGAAGCTTCCATATTCACCGTATGATCCGCGTTGTAGACGGGATCCGAATAGGAGCGCCCGTTGACCGTCATGATGTCCTGCAGCAGCTGCTTTTCGGCCAGGGTGATGCCGGTCATCTCCCCGCCCAGGCAGTAGGTGGCCACCGTCAGGGCACGCTCCTGTGAGAGCTTGAGGTTGCTTAAATAGCTGCCGCTGGTGTCCGTGTGTCCCTCGATGATAATCTCGCCGATGTATTCCTGATATTCACCGCTCATCAGGGTTCTCAGGTAGATGGGAATAAAGCGGTTGAGCAGCAGTTTGCCGCTGTCCTTGAGTTCGTTTCGTCCCGTATCAAACAGCACCGAGCCGGAAAAACCGATGGCACCGGTGTTCCGGTCCACCACGGCATCCAGTCCGGCCCCCCGCAGTTCATCCCGCAGGGATTCAATGATCTCCGAGCGCAGGCCCACCAGCTTGTCAATCCGCTTCTGCTGGGCTGCCAGCAGGGCGGCCTGTTCCTGAATCTTGCTCTGCTGCAGCGACAGGCTCTGCTGCGCTGAGGTGAGGGCCGTCCGGTTCTCTTCCAGTTCCTCCTGCTGTTCCCGCAGCATCAGGGTGGTGGTGGCCAGCAGTTCTTCCTTGTCCTTGAGCTCCGCCTCCTGATCGATAAGCAGGCTCTGCTGGGTAGAAAGCTGCGCTTCCTTTGTTTCCAGTTCGATGGTCTTTTTCTGCTGCAGGTCAATCAGCTGATAGATTGCCGCAAAAAGAATGAGGGCAAAGGTAAACAGCATGCCGGCCATCATATCGGAATATGAAATCCAGTAACTGCCGTTTGACCCCTTTGCGCTGCGGCGGTTCCGTCCTTTCCGCATGCCTTACTCCTTTTCAGCAGTCATGGCCCCGATGGCCTTTTCAAGTGCGTTCATACCCGATTCAAGGCGGGTCAGCGCCTCGACGAACTGGTCCACCTGCTTGGCGTACCGGTCGCGGCTCTGGGTCATCAGCTGCGGAATCTGTTCGGACACCTCCCGCATCTGTTTCAGCGTCCCATCCATCTGCCTGAGGGAGGAGGTGACGCTCTCATCCAGGAGCGCGGTGGTCCGTGTCATGTTGTCAACGGCTTTTCTTCCAAGTTCATCCGCCGCGCGGCACATCTCCTGCGTCGTCTTTTCCACCTGGCCGCCGACCCGCTCCATCTCGCGGCCGAACGAACGGGTCTGTTCCTGCGCCGCCCCGAGGAAACGTTCCGTCGTGGCAATATACTGCTGCTGGTTCCGGTCAAGGGCACCCTGTGCCGCCTGTATCCGTTCAACGACCCCGGACTGGGCCTGAATCGACTGCGTCAGCCGGTCCAGCGTCTCCGTCATCTGCGCATGCAGCTGATCCGTGCCGGTATTGGTGCGGTTCATCTCATCCACATAGCTCTTGAAGTGTTCAAGGATGCCCTGGGACATCTGGTGCATGTTGATGACATCCTGCGTGATCCTTGCAATCGCGTCCATGGCCGCCTGCATTTCCTGCTGCGTCCTGGCCTGTTCCCTGCCGGTCTCCGAGAGCACCTGCCGCAGATGTTCAAATTCATTTCCCAGCGCCACATTCATGCGCTGGACAAAGACCTGGGTAATCCGGTCCATGCCCTCCACCTGTGCCTTGGTGGCCGCCAGGATGAAATTGTCCATGGAACGCTGCATGGGCAGCATGGCCCGCATGATGCTCTCCTCCAGGTTGGCCGTCAGCTTCTCGCTGATATCCGCGGCCGCCTGACGGAGATACGTGGTCTGCTCCCTGGCCATGGTCAGCATCTCCGTCTCCTGGGATACCGGCTTGGGCATCGCGTAAAGGCCGAACACATCACAGAAACGGTCCAGCGCTTTCCGGCATTTTTCCTTTTCGTGATTGTACAGCAGGGTAAAAAAGACGCTGCAGGTCACGCCGGCAATGGAGGTCAGAAAGGCCGTGCTCATGCCGCCGATGAGCTGTTCCATGGCGGCAAGGAGCTGCTCGGTCTGGGCGGCGGAAATTGACAAACCGGAAAGTCCCTTGACAAGGCCCAGGAAAGTGCCCAAAATACCCAGAGAGGTCAGCAGTCCCGGCGTAATATCCGCCAGTCCCTGACTGCCGGCGGTGTCAATCACGGTTTCATCATTGATGAATTCCGCCACATCGCAGTTCTCGCCATGGGCAGCCCTCACCTCGGCGTTCTGAAGGAAATCCGCCCAGACCGTCTGAAGACGGTCACCGAGAAAACCCAGATCCTTCCAGGACCGCACATCTTTTTTCTGCTTGTTTTCCGTGATAATCACCTTTGTCGCCCGGCGAAGCCTCGCGGTTGTCGCACCCATGGGCAAAAGACAGCGAAAAACCGCAATCACGGTAATCAGCACAATGGCTGCATAAATCAGCAGGTCAATTGAAAAAAAACGTTTAAAAAGTTCCATTACAACATCCATCAAATCTGTCCCTCTTTCTATTCGCCCGATTATAGAGCGAAAACCATATAAAAAGAAGCAGACGAATTTTATCATAGATGGAAAAGATTCGCAATATCTCCGGGAAATGCCCCCAAACCCTGTCCTGGTCTCACTCTAAAAGCCCGTCTTTTGTGATGTTCCGTGTGTATTCTGGTTACAAAAAGTCAGTATTGAATTTGGTGCCTGCCATTCCATCCGTTTTCCCCTCAAACCCGAACATATTGACGTCTCCCCCCATTCGGCCACTATCAGGTTTGATTCTAAAATTGTATATACTTTTGTTCATTTCTTATATTTTTTGACGACTATCCATTTTTGATAAGTATATTATATAATAATTATTTATCTATCGCTTTGTATTTCCACCATCATATTTCATCTGTTTTCTATAAATTTTTCAATCAAGGGTTGAAATAATGTCAAACATTTTTTAGAATTTGTATTGTTACATTTGATGCCACTCTAAACAACAGTAGACGACCAAATCAGAGGATACCTTAATGCATAAAACAACGTCCGTAGAAGAGCAAGTCATCCAGCATATTTTCCACATCTTTCCGATTTTCCGGAACCGGATCCTCAAGTCAAAGGAAATCATCCAGGAGACCGAAGTTCAACTGCCGCACGCCCAGATTCTCATGTGTCTTGCAGAACATGACAACATGTCTGTCACTCAACTGTCAAAACACACGGGAATCGCGATGCCCAACATCACCCCGATTATCGACAAGCTGTGCGCACTCGAGTATGTCAACCGTCATCACAGCAAAAATGATCGGCGCATGGTGGAAATCTCCATTCTCCCCAAAGGCCAGGAGTGCATCAAACGAATCAAAAGTTCTATCGCGCATCACACCTTTCATCTGGATTCCTCTTTCACCGAATCCCAGCTGAACCGTCTCAACAACGCACTGACAACCATTGTCGAACTGTTTCCCCACGAGAACTGATTCAGGGCCAGACGATGACTTATGACAGAGACCGCACTAAAGGCAGTTCAAATTAGGGATTTCGAGAACAAGCTAATTTGAGCCAGCATTCTTCGGGCGGGAACAACGGAAAACGGCTTCATGGGAGCAGAAACGCTCCTGTGAAGCCGCTTTCTTTATGTCCAAATAACGGGCCGGATATTTGTGCGGATTATGCTCAGAATTAACTTGCTATCATGCCGCCGTAACATCGAGGAAGTTGCTATTTCTTTCCCTTGAGACGTTTGAACAAATTTCTCTCCTCTGAAATTCATTATTCCTAAGTTCCCGGGGGTATTTGTATCTACACGAAGAAGCACCTGAATTTATTGATTCTAGGCCATTTCTAGGCATTGGCTTCGTGTATCTACTTACCCCCGGGTCTTGTTTTGGGGTTGCCGAAACCTGGCCAGCTATAATATTTTCACCTATTTTCCACGGCATAGTGCCGTTTTTGCCATTTAATCGTCACTTTTATTCTCTTCAGCCCTCTTCTGGGCTCGCTCCAGACGTTTCTGACGCCGCCTCTCTTTCTCCTCCCGTTCGAGAGTTTTTTTGTTCCTCGAGCCAGGCGGCCTGCCCCGACGTCTCTTTGTCAGCTCTTCCTGTCTTGCAGCTTCTGCTTCTTTCTCGATTGTTTTCTTGTTTTTCGAGCCAGGTGGCCTGCCCCGTTTTCTCTTCTCAGGTGCTTCGCCCGCTGCAGAGAGACGTTCTTGCTCTCTTTCACGTTCCAGGGTCTTCTTGTTCTTAGAACCAGGAGGTCTTCCAGGCCTCCTCTTTTCCTTTGGTGGCTCAGATATCTTATCTCCTTGTTCCAGAACACCCGGAGCAGCTGCATCTGACGGTTTCTGCTCCTGCCCAGACGTTTCAGCTTCCGTCTTTTTCTTTTCCTTTTCCTCCCGTGCTGCAAGAATCGCCTCGTTGGTAGCATAGGGGCGTAGCGCGAATACACGATGCTTGCTGATGGTGTCTTTCTTTCCCAGATGAAGATGGGGAATCGGAACACTATCCTTGGTGATGACCACCTTGTAAGGGCAATTCAGGCCAAAGGACGAGTAGTACTCGCGTGCTTCTTTGTGAAGGACAGATGGAACAAGCGTCGTAGTTCCATCATCACTGTTCTCAAAGACATCCGCCTGTATTCTGTTCAGGTCATGGAAAAGTGCCCCTGGATCAGATCTGAATACCATCTCGTAGGGCGTTTGAGCCATGATCACTTCTTGTTTCTGAGCACCTCCCTGTTCCGGTATCTCGACCGTATCCTCCGTGGAAGCTTCTTTTACCAATGGCCGTGGTACAGCCACATACTGCAGATCAAGGATGTTCATCTTGTTGCGGATCAGTGTGCTGATGAACCCTCCGATAAACCCCAGAAGCACATGTCCGTAAACCGTATCCTCATTCTGCTTTCGGATTGGTGTAAGCTTTGCGAGATCCTTAGAGGTCTTAAAAAGTTCTCCACATTCAGGCGGACATAATACTCAGCAACTATGTCTTCCGCAGCGATGTCTCTTGTGTCAACCATTGCGAAGATGCCGTACTTCTCACACAAATCCTGAAGTTCTTCCGTCGTGTGGCTTTCCAGAATCTTTCGATTGGCCCTGGCATGATAGGACTTGTTGTTATAGGCATTAAGATCGCGGCACAGATAGACATATCCTTCAATAGGCGTGCCGTCAACAATGCTCTTGCCAAGTGTTGTAGCAATCTTGATCACGATCAAGTCGCGATTCTGAAACCGGATGACGTTTTCTTTGCTGTTCGGTGAAAGGTCGGGCAGATGCTTTTTGAGCAGGTCTTTATACAAAGAATATGCCGGATTCAGCCTCATCAGGATGTCGCTACCAGACAGGATTAAGTATTCCATCCCCCTGGGGCACGAATAACCAGCATCGCCAGAGACGAGCGTCACCTTCAGACCATAGCCTTCCATCTTCGTAATGATTGTCTCAATGGTCGAACTGTCTATCACGTTTCCAGGAACGATTTCAAAATACAGGGGCAGTCCGGTTGCCCGATGGACCACAGTCACAATACGAAACTCTACGTTGATATCACCCTCATGGTTACTCACCTTTGTGATGGGAAGGCGGCAGGCATTGGGACACCCCGTGCTATCCAGGATGATACAGCATTCGTCTTCTGTGGTTCCCTTCACAAAATCGATGTGAGCTTTGAAAAATCCGTGTCTGTTGGTTGGAGAGGCCAGCGAAGCAAGTAGTTCAGAGATTCGCTGACTCTCGAGATCCGCATGCGGATAGTAGTACTTCGAAACACTGTCGCGGAGCCACCTCGATGCGTGCATGTCCGATTCATTCGACAGTAGTTTGGGATGTGCTGCCAAGATGGATTGAAGGAGATGGGCTTGCCACAGGATTTGCAGGGCTTTGTTTGAAGCTCTGGCTTCTTATCTACCACAGGCGTTGATTTCGAGAACAGTTTCTTCAGCCAGTCGAACATAATTCCTCCCCCATAAACACAGAAACCCCTCCGCACCGCCAAAAACCTTAACAGGCATGGGGATTGGAGGGGAGCTTTCCTCTTTCCGTATTACGATACTACTGCTCCCATAGTCTTTGCAAGTTTACGAACTGCATCTTCTGAGAGTTTGCTAATCTTCGAAATAAAGGAAGCATTCTCCTGACCTGCTTTGATAAGATCTGTAGCTACTTCGACGTTCCTTTCTTCTTTGCCTTTCTCAACACCCATTTTTTCCAAACGATCAATTACATCACACATGTTTCGAATACCTCCCTCCACCTTATTGTAATAGAATGCTTTCTTGTATCGGTCATCCTCTTCCATCACGCTTAGAAGCTCCAGAACCTCATAAACATGTTTAATGTCGTCTAAGCTGCCTTTATATTGCCCTGTTTTCCGAATCTGTCCAAAATAATCAGCCACAATCTTGAAATCGCTTTTGAACATACCGACCTGTTTTTTCGTTAACCATGCTATGTCAAACACATTTATCTTGACATTTGACACAAACTTCTTCAGCTCTTCCGGAACGCTCACGGTCTCATACAAAGTTGTCGGGGCCATTTCCTTCCATCTTTTCTTCGTTCCAAAGTGGAGAACCAGTGTTATCACAGGATATGCAGGCTTTTTCCGGTTTTCATCTGTACACTGAATTCTGTACTCAGTTCCATCGTATCCATATATTCGAAAAACCATTCTTGCGTCTGCGCCTGACATATTTTCAAACCCTACGCAAGCAATCCTAATTCCGCTTTTTCGCCACCATTTAGCAATATCTCTCTCCATATAGTGGAGGCCTTCAATTGCTTTGTAGCCCTCCCATGTATTCATATCCTCAAGGTCTTCTGGCTTTACAACCTGCTCACCATTAAAAATCAGCACATTGATGATATCCGCAAAAACATCCGGGTATGACAAGAGGATTTTCTCAGCAATGTCTTTTTCTGCCAATCCTATTGCCTCCTTTCGCAGGCTCTGTAATGGGTTTGCATACTTCACCTATCGTACTTACCATTCTAAGCCCTGAGCCTCTTAAAGTCAAGGAATAAAGCATTTTCAGTCCCTCCTGTCCCGCCTTGGTCCGCCTTTCCAGGTCACTTTACCGTCCTTTTCCGTACATCGAAAGCAGAAATAACAAGAGGATTAAGGAGGAAGTGAAGTAGAAACAAAAAAAAAACGGGGAGCCCGCAGACTCCCCATCACCCCACAATCAAACCCGCCTTGGTCACAATGATTTTCTTTACATCCTGTCCCTCGTCCAGCAGTTCCTGCTCCGGCACATTCCGCATCGTGCAGCCGTTTCCCTCTTTCCCCTTGTTCCGATCCCGGCACACCCAGACCTTCTTAAACTGATACGAAGCTACCAAGGCGGAGCGTGACGCCCTTACAGCTAAATCCAGCAGAGCGGTATCCGCAGGCAGAAATTCGAGCAGTTCATCACGACGCTGGAGAGTATGCCCGGCCAGGTGACGGACTTCAGTGAGGACCTCTCGGGAAGCCTGACCGAATACATGACGGTCTACACCAAGGATGATTTGCGATTCATGCTGCCTTGTGAGGTGGAGATACAGTCTGAGCACAGGCGACACGACGCCCTGCTTCTTCGGCGGCAGGCTTTTTTATTGTTTAGGGTCTTGCTTTGTCCTTTCAATCCACTTTCCATACACTGCTTTCTTGAAGGCGGTATATTTTTTTTCAGGAATTGGCAGAGTCTTTCCGTTTATAAGTGTAACGGAAAAACGCTTGATGGTTACAATATATCTCGGATTCACAAGATAGCACTCGTGGCAGCGAATGAGAAGACCCGGATGTTCTTTTTCAAGAGCTGTAGTTGGTGCGGAAGCCTGAAAATCTCCGTCTATCGTGTGCAGGATACTGTGGCGACCGTAGGTGGTGCTTTCAACCCACATGATCGTATTTGACAGGAGGTACAGGTCAGAGGAATCCATCCCGCGGAAATGAAGGGGCGTCCCCGGTTCCGGTACGGGCAGACGATCATTGTACACTTCATTTAAGTGTACGGGGTAGATATTGTCCGACTTATGCTTCTGGTACAGGTCGGATATATGTACGACCAACATCCGGGGAACTTTTGCCTTTGTGTCCTCCGTCTTTCGCTCGCACCACGTGATATGGATAATCTGATCCATGGTTATGCTGCCACCATCGGGATAATGCGTAGTGACAGGGAAAGACATCATCACTTCGCAGTAGGAATTATGGGAGGAGATATGGTCCAGGCGGACATTCCCAAGTGAAAAGGACAGAGAGTGTCTCTCGCCTGCCCAGGCATCCAGAATCGCCTGCTTCCCGGAGAGAAACTGTCCTTTGGCAGGTCCATACCAAAGAACCTTCTCATCTACATGATCCAAAAAGGGCTGAATCTCATTCTTATAGTAGCGCTGGACAATATCATTTGTTAGAGCGACTATTACCTTTGTTTTCATCTGATATTTACCTCTTCTTTTCTTTAACGATTCCCATTGCTCATAGAGTCCTGATTTCCCTATACAGTGTTATGGACGTGGCACCTCAATGCGTTCTGCCCTTGGTGTAATACACGGAATTCATCGCTATGGAATAACTCTACATCATTATATCGCAAAACAAGGGCCGAAATAAGTTATATTAGACGGATTTGTGGTTATATTTCATAAATCATTGACATATTGCAAGAACTATGCCATATTATTGAAAACAAATATAAACCCCCCACATTAGAAAATGGTATTATTATTTCACAAATAGCCATGATAAAACCGTACAACGCTACGATCTCACGCCTGCCCATGCGCAGAACTTCCTGGACGATGACTCAGATACGGAAGATTTTAGACCATGGGTTCTGTGAAGATATTCATAGGAAATTTACAAAGAAGGGGTTGACAAAGATGCCGCAGGCCGCTACACTCGCACACCAAAGCACAGCACAGCGGATAACTGCGTTCATTTTCAATTTCATAGACTGTTTTTTAACCATCCGCCAAAGGGGCCACCATGCTCTTTTGGCAGATAGTTTTTTTGAGAAAAACTAATTACACTTTCAAAAAGAATAACAAATATGAAAAGGAGTGCATGAACATGAAGAAGATGATCAGTATTCTGTTGACGTTCCTGCTTCTGGCAGGACTGGGAGCCTGTGCTTTTGCGGATGAAACACCCAAAGAGACAGGCGCGATTCTGGACGGACGATGGCTGAATGCCGACATCCAGGGGAATGTGACTGAGGAGACCCCTGCTGAGCTCAAGGACGACTTCGGGCTGTTCGTCAACAAGGATTGGATTCTGCAAGCCCAGATCCCCGCCGGCGAATCCAAGACGGGCTCGATGGAGGATGTCCAACGCACGATGATGGATCGGCAGATCGCCCTGATGAAGGACGACAGCCTCACCGGGCACGACGCCGAGCTGGTTCACAAGCTGTACGCGCTGACATCGGACTGGGACTACCGCGACGCCCAGGGCGTGGAACCGGCCATGCCCACGATAGAGGCGATCCAGGGCATCGACAGCCTGGAGTCCGTCACCGGCTACCTGTGTGACAGGAACAACCTCATGCGGTTCTATCCGCTGACCATGGCCGTCAGCGCTGACTTGATCAACCCGGACATTTACATCACGCAGATCGGCACGCCCTCCCTGATGCTCCAGGATTCGGCGGAATACACCGAGCGCACCCAGGCGGGCGAGTTGTACTACACGCTGTATGAGCAGCTTGGAACGTATATGCTCACGCGGCTTCACTACAGCGAGGACGAGGCCAAACAGGTGATCGAGAACGCCTTTGCCTTTGATGCGCTGTTGGCCGCGCACATCAAGCCCACGGCGACGCACTACCAGGCAGATTACTTCACGAGCCTGCTCAACTACTACAGCCCGGAGGAACTGACGGCGCTGGCGGGCGACTTCCCGATCCTGGACATGCTCCAGGCCTTCGGTTTGAAGGTTGGCGAACGCTTTCTGGTCACGGAGCCCGATTTCATCGCGGCACTGCCGGAGCTCTACACGGA
The DNA here is from genome assembly GCA_002395225.1 of Christensenella sp. UBA4263. GTDB lineage: Bacteria > Bacillota > Clostridia > Christensenellales > Aristaeellaceae > Ventricola. Next base: position 11,017 of record DGWH01000052.1, on the reverse strand, counting down.
GGAAAACGTCGTCCTCATGCGGGACTGGATGGCGCTGAAGGCGGCGTACTCCATGGGAACTAATTTGGATCGTGAGACCTTTAAGCAGGTGGAGGCCATCTCAAATGCTGTCATGGGCATCACCGGCGAGACCAGCGAGGACGACAACGCGCTGCAGATCGTGCTGGGCTTGCTGCCCGTGCCGATGGACAACCTATATGTCCAGGCCTACTGCACTGAGCAGCAGCGCCAGGACATGCTGGACATCATTGCGGACGTCGTGGCTTACTATCGAAAGATGCTGGAATCGGTCGACTGGCTCAGCGACGCGACCCGCGAAAAGGCCGTCGAGAAGCTGGACAACCTGCGCGTCCGAGCGGTCTACCCGGACGAGCTCGGCGACTGGTCCGACCTGGACTTCGCCGGGATCGAGACCGGCGGCAGCCTGCTGGCGGCGAGCGCCGCGGTCCAGGCGTATGTGATCGCCATCCAGTCGGATAAGATCGACACCACCGTGGACAAGGACAAGTGGGATCAGCTGATAATGCGGACGGCGATGGTCAACGCCTTCTACAATCCCCAAGACAATTCCATCAACATCCTGGCGGGCATCCTCAACGGCGAGGTCTACAACGAGGATATGAGCTACGAGCAGAAGCTGGGCGGCATCGGCACGGTCATCGGCCACGAGATCAGCCACGCCTTTGACACCAACGGCTCGCAGTTCGACAAGGACGGCGCGCTCTCCAACTGGTGGACGGACGAGGACTACGCGGCCTTCCAGGAACGGGCGGCCAAGCTGGCGGCCTGGTACGACGGCTTCATCCCCTGGGAAGGCGCAGCTTACTCCGGCCAGCAGGTGCAGACCGAGGCCATCGCGGACATGGGCGGCATGAAGTGTCTGCTCGCCATCGCCGCGCAACAGGCGGACTTCGACTACGACGCCTTCTTCCGGCAGTTCGCCACCGTCTGGCGCATGCAGGCACTGCCTGCCTATCTCGTCACGCTGGTCGCGCAGGATACTCATCCGATGCGCTATATGCGCGTCAACGCGACACTGGCGCAGTTCGACGATTTTATCGATTTCTACGGCATTCAGCCCGGCGACGGCATGTACGTCGCGCCGGAGGATCGGGTGGCTGTGTGGTAATACGAACAATGGCGGAGGCGCTAACCAGCGCCTCCGTGATAATACACGTTAAGAAAGTGAATGTGTTTTGAAGAGTTGGTTGACTGTCTGAAGCAGAAATGAGACAATCTATTTTTGCTTTGCCCCAGATGAATACAAAGAGGAGGTCATTGGAATGTTGAGAAGATTGGCATTACTTTTGACGTTAGCGCTTTTGCTGTCTGTCGTGGTCACAGCCACGTCGGAGGAGACGTTGCCGACAACCTGGGATATTTCGAGCGTCTATGCCAGCGTGGACGAATGGCAGGCGGATTACGACACTGTCATGGAGATGTTGAATAACTACGAACAGTTCCGTGGCAAGCTGAACAACGCGCAGGACATCTACGATTATTTTCAGTTTGCCTATTACACTGAGCTGACACGGCTTCAAGACAAGCTGAACCTCTATGCCTACCTCGGCTCAAGCCTTGACTCGACTGACCCGGTATTCACCCAGCTGAACGCTCAGCTGAGCGCCATGAATACCAAGGAAGCCCAGATCACCGCCTTCGCTGCCCCGGAGATTTTCAGCCTTTCCATGGAAGAACGGGAAGCAATCTTCTCCGATCCGCTGTTTGCCGATTACACCTATGCGGTGAAGTACTTTACCGATCCTAAATCCCAGCCCCTGGGCGAGGAGGCCAACACCGCGATGGCCACGATTTCCATGGCTCTGGGCTATCCCTATATGGCTTTCCAGCGCATGGAGTATGTGGAGATGCCTTATCCGACCGTCACCATGCCCGACGGTACGGTTCAGGAGCTGACCGATGCCGCCTACGATGATATCCTGCATTCCGACGAATACACCCGTGAATTCAAGGCAGAGGTCAACAAGCTGTACGGCTCCCGCGCCAAGGACTACATCAACACCATGGCGACGCTGCTGGAGGGCAATGCGAAGCAGGCTTATGCCAGTGCGCTCCTGAGCCATTTCGAGACGACCCGTGAAGCCCAGTTGTACGCCTATGATGTGGATCCCAGCGTATACGACATGCTGAT
>DGWH01000052.1:2657-8745 GCA_002395225.1 Christensenella sp. UBA4263 | reverse complement strand
GCCTGGGTCTGGATGAGCAATATCCCTTCGACATGGCGACCTATGTTTCCGACTTCAATCCCGGCAAGGTCAACTATGATGACGCCGTCGCCGAAGTCACCGACGCACTGAGCATATTAGGCGAGGACTACATCGACACCTTTAAGGGCATACTTTCCAGCGGCCATGTGGATGTCTATCCCAACGACACCAAGACCACCGGAGCCTTTGAAACACAGCCCTCCTATGATTATCTTCCCTGGGTGTTGTTCAACTATAACGGCTATGCAAACGATGTCAGCACGATTGCTCACGAGATGGGTCACGCCATGTATGATGCACTGACCACTGCAAACCAGCCGAAGCAGTATCGCAGCCCCACCATATTTACCCAGGAGGTGGCCTCCACCACCAATGAACTGATCTACTACAATTACAAGATGTCACACGCCTCAAATGACGATGAGAAGCTCTACTATCTTCAGAACGCCCTTGATCTGTTCACTGGCACCTTCTTTAACCAGGTGCTCTTCGCGGAATTTGAGGATGATTTTTACAGGATCGTGGAGGCCGGCGGCGCGCTGGATGGCGAGGTCCTGAGCGACAGGTATCTTGAGCTCTTGAATACCTATCGGGGCGACACGGTCATCAGTTTCCCGGAGACCAAATATCGCTGGGCAGATATCCCGCACTTTTACTATGTGTACTATGTATACCAGTACGCGACATCCATCTCCTACGCCGCGTCCATCACTCAGGGTATACTGAATGGCGAGGAAAATGCCGTGGAGAACTACCTCAACTTCCTGAAGGCCGGACACAGCGCCGCCCCTCAGACCCTACTGTCCATAGCCGGTGTTGATCCACTGAATGCGGAAACCTACCACGCAGCCATGGATTACTTTAAGGGTCTGGTGGACGAGTACGAACGCCTGGTGGATATCAAGATTCAGAACTCATAACATTCGGTATATTCTGTTCTGTGACAGCTGCATCCTGAATGTGGCGAGGAAACGAAAAGAAAAAATTGAGCGTATTTTGAACAATCAAACGATGTACCCAGACCCAGCCGTCAGGGTGCATCGTTTGATTGTATCAATTTGCGTCTGAAGGGGGAAATTACTCACTCACCCGTTCTCTTGGATCGTACAGAAACAGAAATGCTCTGGTCGTTGTTAAGTGTACCCATCTCCTGTGCCCTATTAAACTCTGCTCGAAGTACGGAATCTACAACCGCCCTGCCGTATTCATCGAGTAAGGCATATTTACGAAGCATATCTTCATAGCCCTCTTCAACGGCCCATTCACCAAGCTGGGCGACCTCTTCTTCGGTGAGTGTGGCGGAGCGGTGGTCTTCGGAAGTGCCGATGATGTAATCGACGCGCTTGTCGAACAGTTCACTGAGCCGGGCCAGCATATCGAAACCGGGCATACGTTTCCCCGTTTCCCACATGGCAACGGTTCCCTTGGAGACACCGAGCGTCTCAGCCAGCGTCACCTGCGTCAGTCCTTTTTCTTTCCTCAACTTCTTCAATCGCTCCGGAAACATGATCCTCGCACTCCTTTCCACTCTATTCTCACTCGTTATACTTTATAGAACCGCCAATTTCAAGAGGAAACCAGGTATTTACCATACTGTGTTTCAAAACGCAGAGCTGATCAGGGAGTTCGTTGAAAAGATTATGGTCTTCAAGGCGGAGCGCATTGACGGCAGGCGCGTTCAGCGCATCCGTATCATTTGGAACTGCATCGGTGAGTTCATGCCGCCGATGCCTCAGAAGGAAGAGAAAACGGCATAGCCGCGTTTCACGACTATGCCGTATTTCCAGGATTATGAAATCCCTAAGTTGCACCCGCTAAAGGTGGTCTCTTTTTGTTTTGTCCCCTTCCCCGCAAAGCAAAGCGTCTTTTTCGCAGACAAATCAGTGCTTGCGCGAATGTACATGATCATGTATAATTTCAAGCTGTCTTAAGTATCTGTGTGTTTGAGGTGAAAGTTATGGCTGAGAATGAACGTACCAATTTTATCTGGGAAGCAATCAAAGAGGATCTGGCCGAGGGCAAGAACAACGGCCGCGTCCAGACGCGTTTCCCTCCGGAGCCGAACGGTTACCTGCATATTGGCCACGTAAAAGCCCTGACCGTCGATTTCCTGACCGCGGAAAAGTTCGGCGGTGTATGCAACCTGCGCTTTGATGATACCAATCCCACCAAGGAAAAGGAAGAATTCGTCGATGCCATTATGGATGACATCCACTGGCTGGGATTTGAATACGGCAACGTCTACTATGCATCCGAGCAGTATGACCAGATCTATGCGTATGCGCTTGATCTGATCCGGCGGGGACTGGCCTATGTGGATGATCTTTCCAAGGAAGAGATCCGCGCTTACCGGGGAACGCTGACCGAGCCCGGAAAGAACTCCCCCTATCGTGACCGCACGCCGGAGGAGAACATGGATCTGTTCCTGCGGATGAAAAACGGCGAGTTTCCGGAGGGATCCCATGTGCTGCGCGCCAAGATTGACATGGCCTCGCCCAATATCAACATGCGCGACCCCACCATCTACCGCATCAAGTATGCGCATCATCACCGGACCGGTGACAAATGGTGCATCTATCCCATGTACGATTTTGCTCACCCCATCGGTGACGCGCTGGAGGGCGTGACCCATTCCCTGTGTTCCCTTGAGTATGAGATTCACCGTCCCCTGTACAACTGGGTCATTGAGGTCTGCGGCTTTGAACAGAAGCCCCGTCAGATCGAGTTTGCCCGTCTGAATCTGACCAACACGGTCATGAGCAAGCGGCTCCTCCGTGCCCTGGTGGAGGGCGGATACGTCTCCGGCTGGGACGATCCCCGTATGCCCACCCTGGCCGGCATGCGCCGCCGCGGCTTCACCTCCCCCGCTGTCCGGGATTTCATCGACCGTGTCGGTGTTTCCAAGGCGGACTCGGTGGTGGACTGCCGCCTGCTGGATTACTGCGTCCGGAACGATCTCAATGAAAAGGCCATGCGCGCCATGGCGGTGCTGGATCCGGTCAGGGTCGTCCTGACCAATGTTCCCGAGGGAACCTGCGAGATGTGCACCATTGAGAATCACCCGAAGCATCCGGAAATGGGCACCCATGAGGTTCCCTTTACCCGCGAGATCTATATTGAGCGGGAAGATTTCATGATTGATGCGCCGAAGAAGTTCTTCCGTCTCAAGCCGGATGGTGAGGTCCGCCTGAAGGGCGCGTACATCATCCGCTGCGAGCGCTATGATGTGGATGCGGACGGAAACGTCACCTGCCTTTACTGCACCATTGATCCCGAGAGCCGTTCTGGCAGCGCCGGTGCGGACCGCAAGGTCAAGGGCACGATTCACTGGGTCAGCGCGGCTCAGTCCATCCCCTTTGAGGGACGTCTCTACGATTCACTGGTGCTGGATGACGCCGGGGAAACCGAAGTGGATGCCGAGGATGATTCCGAGTCCGAAGCCCAGACGAATGGTCCCGATTTCCTGCGCCGCCTGAATCCGGATTCCCTGAAGGTGGTGCATGGTTATGCGGAGCCCTGGCTTGCACAGGCCTCTGTCGGCGAAAGCTTCCAGTTCCTGCGCATGGGCTATTTCTGCAAGGACAAGGATTCAACCGATTCCCTCGCCGTCTTCAACCGCGTTGTCCCCCTCAAGGACAGTTACAAACCGGAATAAGCTTTTTCTGGGGAAGCCCAATGCTTCCCTTCTTTTCTGTAAATCCCACTCATTTTCATTATGAAAGGTGACCGTTATGTCAGATGTAGTTCGTACACGCTTTGCGCCCAGCCCTACCGGTTATCTCCACCTGGGCGGCCTCCGCACGGCACTTTATACCTATCTGCTTGCACGCAAGCACGGCGGCAAGTTCATCCTGCGCATTGAGGACACGGATCAGGAGCGCGAGGTTCCGGGTGCCGTGGATCTCATCTACAAGTCCATGCACGAGGCCGGCCTTGACTATGACGAAGGTCCGGATGTCGGTGGCGATTACGGCCCGTACATTCAGACACAGCGCCGGGATCTCTACCCCAAATACGCCTGGCAGCTGGTGGAATCCGGCCATGCCTACTGCTGCTTCTGCACCAAGGAGGATCTGGATCAGCAGCGCAAAGAAGCCGAGGCCAAGGGCATTACCTGGAAATACAACAAGAAGTGCCTCCACGAGGTCAGCCTCGAGGAAGCCAAGCGCCGCATTGCAGCCGGCGAGTCCTATGTCATCCGCCAGAACGTGCCCACCACCGGCAAGGCCGGATTCGACGACCTCCTGTACGGTCATGTCGAGGTGGACTGCGACACGCTGGATGACAACGTGCTCCTCAAGGCCGACGGCCTGCCCACCTATAACTTCGCCAACGTCGTGGATGATCACCTGATGGCCATCACCCACGTCACCCGCGGCACCGAATACCTCTCCTCCGCGCCCAAGTACAATCTGCTTTACGAGGCCTTTGGCTGGCAGCCGCCCCTTTACCTGCATCTGCCGCCGGTCATGAAAGACAGCACCCGCAAGCTTTCCAAGCGCTACGGCGATCCGTCCTTTGAGGACCTGCTGGCACAGGGCTATCTGAAAGAGGCCATCATCAACTTCATCGCGCTGCTCGGTTGGGCGCCGAAGGATACCAACGAGGAATTCTTCAGCAAGGATGACCTGATCCGCCTGTTCGATGAGCGCGGCCTCAACAAGAGTCCGGCCATCTTCGACATGAACAAGCTGACCTATTTCAACGCCCATTACATCCGCGAGCTGTCCCCGGAACGCTACGCCGAGCTGGCCGCACCCTGGCTTGCCCAGGTTCTGGATCCTGCCCGCATCGACTTTGCCCGTCTTTGCGAACTCCTCCAGGGACGCACGGAGGTATTCTCCCAGCTGCCCGACATGGTTCGTTTCCTGGCGGAAATGCCGGCCTTTGAAACCGACCTGTATGTCAACAAAAAGAGCAAAACCACCCCGGACGTGGCTCGTCAGGCCCTCGCCTTCGTCGAGCCGATTCTGACCTCCATCCCTGAATGGACCGAAACCTGTCTGCATGACACCATCATGGCGGCCATTCCGGAGTCCGGCATGAAGACCAGTCAGGTTCTGTGGCCGCTCCGCATCGCCATCACCGGCCAGGCGGCAACGCCCGGCGGCGCCTTTGAAATGGCCTATCTGCTGGGACGCGAAACGACCCTGCAGCGGCTCCACGATTCCATGGCCGCCCTCGGCTGATCTCTTCTCTATCCTGCACCCGGCCTGTGCCGGGTGCAGCTTTTTGTCAAGTAGAAAATTGTGGATGCGAGTTGGGCAAATCGGAAAACCGACAGAAAACAAAATTTTCCAGTTGTATTTTTCTGACGCTGAAACTATAATAGAGAACGTTGCGCTGATGAAACGCTATTTGAAATATGCCCCGGCTGCGTTCGGGAACTTTGGAACGGTTCTTTTTCCGAAAATCCGAAACTTCCTTGACAGAACGCAGTTCGGGGCATATAATGTGTCTGCATTTGCCGCAAACCACAACATATAGTATACGAGGGGATTGGGAAGCATGAAAATTATCAAACGTAATGGTGCCGAAGAGGTCTTTGACCAGGAAAAAATTATCAATGCCATACGTAAAGCCAACAGTACCGTCGAATCGAAATATCGTATGACGGAGGTTCAGATCAGCCGGATTTCAGATGCGGTCATTCTTTCCTGTGAACAGCTGAACCGGACCCCTACCGTCGAGGAAATCCAGGACTTTGTTGAGGACCAGATCATGGCCCACGGCGCCTTTGAGGTGGCCAAGCACTACATCACCTACCGGTATACCCGCTCACTGATCCGTCGGAGCAATACCACGGATGACCGCATTCTCTCGCTGATCGAGTGCAACAACGAAGAGGCCAAGCAGGAGAATGCCAACAAGAACCCCATTGTCAATTCCACGCAGCGCGATTACATCGCCGGTGAGGTCAGCCGTGACCTGACAGAACGTATTCTGCTGCCCCAGGACATCGTTGAGGCCCATAATGCCGGCATTATTCATTTCCATGACAGTGATTATTATGCCCAGCATATGCACAACTGTGATCTGGTCAATCTGGAGGACATGCTGCAGAACG
>DGWH01000052.1:0-2608 GCA_002395225.1 Christensenella sp. UBA4263 | reverse complement strand
ACATGCTGCAGAACGGCACCGTGATTACCGGCACGCTCATCGAGCGCCCGCACTCCTTCTCCACCGCCTGCAATATTGCCACCCAGATCATCGCCCAGGTTGCCTCCAACCAGTACGGCGGACAGTCCATTTCGCTGGCCCATCTGGCGCCCTTTGTCCAGGTGTCAAGAGAAAAGATCGCCTCGAGCCTCAGGGAGGAACTGAAGAGCCTCAACGTAGAGGTTACCGATGAGGTTCTCCGCAGCCTGACGGAAAAGCGTCTGCGCGAAGAGGTCCGCCGCGGCATCCAGACCATTCAGTATCAGGTGGTCACCCTGCTGACCACTAACGGTCAGGCGCCCTTTGTCACCGTCTTCATGTACCTGGGCGAGGCAAAGAACGACCAGGAGCGCGAGGATCTGGCCATGATCATCGAGGAAACCCTCGAGCAGCGCTGGCAGGGCGTCAAGAACGAGAAGGGCGTCTGGGTAACCCCCGCATTCCCGAAACTCATCTACGTCCTTGAAGAGGACAACATCCACGAGGACAGCAAGTACTGGTACCTGACCAAGCTGGCCGCCAAATGTACCGCGCGCCGTCTCGTTCCGGATTACATTTCCGAAAAGAAGATGCTGGAGCTCAAGGTCGACCGGAACGGCGAGGGACACTGCTATCCCTGCATGGGCTGCCGCAGCTTCCTCACCCCCTATGTGGATGAGCATAATCAGCCGAAATACTACGGCCGGTTCAATCAGGGCGTGGTCACCATCAACCTGGTGGACGTGGCCCTCTCCTCCGGCGGAAACATGGAAAAGTTCTGGGAGATCTTTGATGAGCGCCTGGATCTTTGCTACCGTGCCCTGCTGTGCCGCCACAACCGTCTCAAGGGAACCCTTTCCGACGCTGCCCCCATTCTCTGGCAGTACGGTGCCTGTGCAAGGCTTGAAAAGGGCGAAACGATTGACAAGCTTCTCTACGGCGGCTACTCCACCATTTCCCTGGGCTATGCCGGCCTCTACGAATGCGTCAAGTACATGACCGGAAAGAGCCACACCGATCCGGAGGCCACACCCTTTGCCCTTGAGGTCATGGAATACATGAACGCCGCCTGCCGCAAGTGGAAAGCCAAACACAACATCGATTTCAGCCTCTATGGCACGCCGCTGGAATCCACGACCTATAAGTTTGCCAAGTGTCTGCAGCGCCGCTTCGGCGTCATCCCCGGCATCACCGACAAGAGCTATATCACCAACAGCTATCATGTGCATGTCACCGAGGAGATCAGCGCCTTTGACAAGCTGGAGTTCGAAGCGCAGTTCCAGCGTCTCTCCCCCGGCGGTGCCATCTCCTATGTGGAGGTTCCGGACATGCAGAACAACCTGGATGCCGTTCTGTCCATCATCCGCTTCATCTATGACCACATCCTCTATGCCGAGCTCAACACCAAGTCCGATTACTGTCAGGTCTGCGGATACGACGGGGAGATTGCCATTGAGGAGGAGAACGGCAAGCTGATCTGGAAATGTCCGCAGTGCGGGAATACCGACCAGGATAAGATGAACGTGGCCCGCCGTACCTGCGGATACATCGGAACCCAGTACTGGAATCAGGGCAGAACACAGGAAATCAAGGATCGGGTGCTGCACCTCTGATGTATTACAGCGCACTGAAGAAACTGGACATTGCCAATGGTCCGGGCGTCCGGATGACCTTGTTCGTCTCCGGATGCACCAACCACTGCGAGGGCTGTTTCCAGCCGGAAACCTGGGATTTCCAGCACGGCGCCCCTTTTACGGAGGAAACGCTGGAGGAAATTCTGGCCGGCCTTGCTCTCCCCTATGTCCGGGGCTTTACCCTCCTGGGCGGTGAACCCATGGAGCCCCGCAATCAGCCGGATGTGCTCTCTCTCCTTGAGCGGATCCGCTGGTCCATGCCGGAAAAGGATATCTGGATCTTTTCCGGGTTCACCTTTGAGCGGCTTCTTACGCCCGGCGAATACCCGAACACCCCTCATGTCCGGCCAATCCTGGAGCTGGCCGACGTGCTGGTGGACGGTCCCTTTATTCTCGCCCAGAAAGACCTTCTGCTCCGTTTTCGCGGTTCAAAAAATCAGCGCCTTCTGGATCTCCCCGCTTCCCTGCAGCGCATGCAGCCGGTCCTGTGGGATGACCACTATCAGCGCCATTAAACAAGGCCACCTTCGGGTGGCCTTTTCCTTTTCACGGGCACTGCGCAATGCAAAAAAGCCGCCGGCACTGGCCGGCGGCTATGGGAATTTGATCTGCGACAGGTAATGCCTGTCACGGCTTTATGATAGAGCGAATCAGAGCTTCGGGCCGGCAGCTACCAGGGCCTTGCCAGCCGGATTGCCTTCATACTTCTTGAAGTTCTTGATGAAGCGGCCAGCCAGATCCTTGGCCTTCTCTTCCCACTTGGAAGCATCAGCATAGGTGTTGCGGGGATCCAGAATGTTGGTGTCCACGCCCGGCAGCTCGGTCGGAACCTCGAAATTGAAGTACGGGATCTTCTTGGTGGGAACCTTGTTGACATCGCCGTTCAGGATGGCGTCGATGATGCCGCGGGTATCCTTGATGGAGATGCGCTTGCCGGTGCCGTTCCAGCCGGTGTT
>DGWH01000163.1:2241-11242 GCA_002395225.1 Christensenella sp. UBA4263 | reverse complement strand
CCGATGATGGCATTCATGGGCGTCCGGATCTCATGGCTCATATTGGAAAGGAAGATGGTTTTCGCCCGGTTGGCCTCCTCTGCCGCTGCAAGTGCTTCAGCCAGCACCTTCTGCCGGTCGATTTCCTTCCTCGTTTCCTCATCCACATTCAGAAAGCCCGCACTAACTGTATGAACGACCTGTTTCCCTGCTTCCTCCGAATACTGGATCCCCGCATAGCGCAGAATTTCATACACTTCCCGGTCCTGAACACGGATGATAAACCGATGCGAGATCACCGTTTCTTTTTCCAGTCTTGCCCTCAGATTGTCAATCCGGATATAGTCAAGAAATGCCTGCCGGTCCTCCTCCTTCACGTGCTTTTTCGCGTACCGTTCCAATGCTTCCGAATAGACAAACCGCTCTCCGGTTTTGAGGCTGGACATTCCGTCTTTGCCCTGATAGCAGATTCCCGAGTCCCTGTCCAGATCAATATAAAAGATGGCATGATAATCGGATGCCAGCGCGTTGATCAGGCTGTCCTGCTCTTTTCGCTGCCTTTCCTGCTCCAGCAGCTGCTCCTTAAGGGCAAGCCGCCGCTCCATCTCCTCCTGCTTCGCCCGGTTTTCCGCCTCAGCCATCTCGATCTTTCGTCTGCTTTCCCGGCTGCGGATCACGGAATATTCAATATAGGTCAGAACCGCCAGAAATACGGCGGTTCCAAGCACCCATGGAAGCAACCGCCGAAATCCACTCCATTGATCCTTTTCCTCAACCGTCAGATACCAGGTTTCATTCGGTGCATTGATTGCAATCTGGATGTCCCGGTTTCGTATTTCTCCATCGCTGAAAATAAAGCCGTTTTCATCCGTCAGGGTCCCTTCCGTGTTTTCCTTCCAGACCGCGTAATGATATAAATTTCCGTGATCTTCAGCCCTGATCGTCTGAACAAAGCGATCCCAGTCCATGACAAGGATTGCCAGACCAATAAACTGATCCTCATTCGAATAAATCGGATACCGGACAATAAACCCCGTTCCCCCTTCAATCAGGGCGTGCGGGCCGGCAACAGTTGCCTTTTTTGACTCAATGGCCAGTCGGGTAGCCGGTCCCTGTTCAGGGCTTTCCGCCGGTTTAAAGCCGATGGTCGCCTCATTCACGGACTGGGGATAGGCCATCTGGATAATACCGTTCGGCGCGATATACAGAGAGCCCACCGTACTGTCTCTTTCCATGATGTGCTGACAGATTCGTGGAAATGATGGTGCAAAGTCTTCCCCATATTCCAGAAACTGATCTCCCAGTGATTCAACAATGCTGACATACTGATTCAGGAGCAGTTCGATATTGGTGGCTATCGTTGCACCGTAATTTTCCGCCTCATACTTCCGGTTTTTCATTACCTCATTGGCAATCGTCATGAGTAAAACCACAGCAATAACCAGCTCAATCAGGAAAATCTTCCAGAAAGTTTTAAACCAATTGCTCTTCATTCTCTGATCTCTTTCTATGAGCCGTCTCCTGGTCTTTCGGCCTCGTCGCTTCTTCAGTACTCCTGCTTTCCCTACCGACGCTACCGCGTCGGGCCCAGTCTATGAGCCGTCTCCTGGTCTTTCGGCCTCGTCGCTTCTTCAGTACTCCTGCTTTCCCTACCGACGCTTTCGCGTCGGGCCCAGTCTATGAGCCTCATTCTGCTTCAGTCTCAGTCTGACAGACTCTGCCGAATCTGCCTCACGATGATTTTACATGCTTTCTCATTCTGTTTCAATGAAAATCTGCATCCCGCAGCAAGTTTCACCAACAGTTTTCACCCGCTTTGTTTTTCCCCATAATCGGCACTTTCCCGGGGGTAAAAAGGAAACCCATCCTTTTCTGTCATGTCCGGCCAGAAAAAGATGGGCAACAAACGTTTCTGTTCACTCAAGCACTTCCAGCATCTGTGCTGCATTGTCCTTTGGTTTAACCGCTCCGAATGCCTTTGCAATCATGCCGTTTTCATCAATCAGATAGGTGCTGCGAATCAGGCTCTTTCCCGGTTCGCCGTCCTTATTCCGCTTCACAACATCATACGCCCGGATCGTTTCCATTTCCGGATCCGACAGCAGCGTAAATGGCAGTCCGTGCTTCTCCTCAAAACGCTTATGTGATTCGACCGTATCCTTGCTGACACCAATGATGACCGCACCTTTTTCCCGGAACTGCGGAAACAGTTCCCCAAAAGCACAGGCCTGTGCCGTACAGCCGCTTGTCATGTCCTTGGGATAAAAATACAGAATCACTTTCCGTCCTTTGTAATCCGCCAGGCTCTGCATGTTCCCATTCTGGTCCGGCAGCGTAAATTCCGGTGCCTTTGTTCCAGCCTCAAGCATTCCCATTTCTCCCCTTCTCAATCCGGATCATTTGCTGCTTTGGCTTTCTCCGGATTCTGATTTCTCCGTCATTATAGCATTCATTCAGCGGCTGTTCAACCATTACAGCACAGCCCGCCTATGGGTATGGAGCGGTTTCATCCGACGCGTGAACAATAAACGGGCAGCCCGAAGCTGCCCATATACGTATTCGGTTTGACGGAAAATGGTCTGACTGTTCAGAAGCGCCGAATCCGGGCCTGGCCGATTTATCGGCAGCAGCGGTCCGATGCCGGAAACTCTGTCCATGCCGGAAAGACTTACTTTTTCATCAGGGCTGCGCCGGCATTCCATGCCTGTCCGACTTTTTTCCCTGTGGCATAATAGCCAAACTGGAACTGATCGAACATCAGGGCATGCAGCTTTTCCGGATCCACCTTGTTCTTATCGTTCAGCACGGATTCCTCCGCCTTGACATTCACGATCCGCCCGACGATGCCGTCAACATGATCGGTATGAAGGAACTCAAGGAGTTCACATTCCATCACCACGGGGAATTCCTCGATAATCGGCGCGTTCACCTTATCGCTCTTCACGGCATGATAACCGGTCCGCTCAAACTTATCGCTCATCTTGTTTCCGGAGGCAATCCCGAAGAAATCGGCCACATCCATATGTGCCTCATCTGCCAGGGCGACGGTAAATGCCTTGCTGGCCTTGATATTCAGCCAGGTCTTCTTTCCCTCGCCGATAAACAGGATGATTTTATCATCATCGCAGATCTGTCCCCACGCCACGTTCATGACATTGACTTTTTCATTTTCATCATAGGCAGCTACCATCAGTACAGGCATCGGGTAAACTGCCTGAACCAGTCCGAGATCCTTCTTCATTCGCTGAACCCTCCTGCAGCATTGTTCTTTTGACGCCTGTATGGTATCATAGGCAGGAAAATAATCCAAGTACCTACATGAAGGTAAGGTACTTACCTTGGAGTAAGCTATGAATGAAAAGCAAATTGCAAACGCACGGTACAGTGATACCGGATACAGTTACACCCTTTCCCTGATTTCCGGAAAATACAAGCCCGTCATCCTCTACTGCCTGATGGAGTATGAGCCGGTCCGTTTCAATGAGATGCAGCGATATATCGGTCACGTGGCGGACAAAACGCTGAGTCAGCAGCTGAAGGAACTGGAACGGGATGGCCTGATCCACCGGCAGATGTATCCGGAAATCCCGCCAAAGGTGGAATACACCCTGACCCCGCGCGGTCATTCCCTGATGAACGTGCTGGATCAGCTCTGCACCTGGGGAAATGAAAACCGGATCGCGGATAATCAGAGGGAATGAACAGACTTGAGAAAATCCCGGGCGCGCTGTGACTGAGGATCTGCAAAAAAGCGTTCCGGCGTATTCATTTCCACGATGCTTCCGCCATCCATGAACACGACCCGATCGGCCACTTTCCGGGCGAAATTCATCTCATGGGTGACAATCAGCATGGTCATCCCCTCCCAGGCCAGCTCCGTCATTACACCCAGCACCTCCCCAATCATTTCGGGATCCAGTGCACTGGTCGGTTCATCAAACAGCATGGCGGTGGGATGCATGGCCAGTGCGCGGGCTATGGCTGCACGCTGCTGCTGTCCGCCGGAAAGCTGTGCAGGAAGCTTGTTGGCCTGATCCTGTACACCGACCCGTTCAAGCAGTTCCATCGCTTCCCGGCGCGCGGCCGCCTTTCCTTTTTTCAGCACATCCCGCGATGCCAGGCACAGGTTTTCAAGGACCGTCATGTGCGCAAAAGGATTAAAGGACTGGAACACCATTCCGATTCTGGAACGCATCCTTGCCAGTTCACGGCCCTCTTCGGGAATCAGCTGTCCCTCAATCCGGATTTCACCGGAATCTTTCAGAGAACGGTGAATCAGCCTGCTGCGCAAATTCAAAAGGAGGCTCACGCATTCGTGAGCCTCCTTTTTTCGGGCCGCATTATCGCAATTCCCGGCATTCCTCCAGAATCTCCGCATCCGTATTTGATTCAACAAACGCAGACAGTTCATCCATCAGGTGATCTGCCATGGCACTGTCGGGAACAATGGCCGCTGTCCCGATCTCAATGATCTGATGCGTATCCTGTTCATCCACCTCAGCGGCAGAAATGTGAAAGTGATTCTGCAGCCGGGTCACCAGGCTTTTGACCACCATTCTCTTCTCTTTCAGGCTATGCACCCAGGGGGCATGAAGCCGAAAGGTCATGACCGCAACCCTTACGGGTGATTCCATCTCATACTCCATCTTTCCACCGGATCCTTTCTATATGTTTGACTGTCAAGAGCATAAAGGGTCCGGACCGGTTTGTCAACACCGTTCATCTGTCAGGCCGTTTCTTCTGAAGGCGCCGGGTCCGCGCGCCCTCCTCCGTGTCCTCCTCTTCCAGATACCCGTCATACGGAGCCTCCCTGTCCGTATACCGGCGGGTAAAAGGCCTGCAGATTTCGCTGCGGTGAGCAAAGACAAAATCCAGATCATCCGACCAGCCGGTATGTCCGGTAATCACTGAAACAGGCCCGGTTCTGGCCCGGATGTTCTTTTCAAGTTTTTCAAGAGACTGAACCGCCAGCCGGTTATCCTCTGCCAGAACGCTGATAAAGCTGTACCCGCCGTCTGCGCCAAACCAGATGGTATCACCGGTAAACAGGTATCTGTCATCGATCAGGTAAACCAGATGTCCCCACGTATGTCCGGGAACCAGAATGCATTCAATTTTGATATTCCCGATACGCAGAATCTGTCCATCCCTGAGCGTAACCCGCTGGTTGTCCATCGTCACCCGGGGCAGTCGGTAGAGACCATGAAAGACCTTGCGCCTTACCTCTCCGTTCAGATAGCGGTTTTCAATTTCCCCGATATACACTTTGGCATGCCGGAACAGCTGGCCGCTGTCCGGTTCAAGCGCACCCACATGGTCCGTATCCTGATGTGTAATCAGGATATGCTGAACAGAGGCAGGATCAATATCCAGCCAGGCCATTTTTTCCTTAAGCCGGTCGTAATTGTATCCCGCATCTATCATGATGGTCATTCCGTCCTTCCGATAAAAGAAGATATTGGCAATCCATTCCCGCACACAGGCCACATGTTCATCAATCCATCCGGTATTCAGCGGCTTGAATATGGCTCTGCCCCGGAACAGCATGCTCATGGATTTTCTCTGATGCTCGGAATCTTTTCTTGCCATAACCGTTCATCTCCCTTTCACGCACTGAAAACAGGCAATTCCCTCGACATGATCCAGCTGAACATTTGCATAGAGACCGGACAGACGCTCCCGGAGACTTTCCAGTGTTTCAAAAGGCGGTGTAAAGAAGCCTTTTGGCACGTAGAGATGCCGGATGAACCAGTCCGTCCGCCGGCAGCTGCCCTGAATGTAGAAGCAGCCGCAGAAACTCCCGCCTTTTTTGAGCACACGGAACGTTTCACGATAGGCGGCTTCTTTGTCCGGGAACGCATGGAATCCGTTGAGTGAAAGCACCACGTCAAACGTTTCATCGGGAAAGGGCAGATTTCCCACATCTCCCCTCTGAAAACGGACATGATCAAGCCCCAGTTTTTCCGCCCGCTGTTCGGCCGCTTTCATCATATCGGCCGAGTAATCAAGGCAGGTAATCTCCGCCTCACGGAGGTCCTGATACTCGGGCATGGTCAATACCCCGGTTCCCACCGGCACCTCCAGCAGCTGTCCGCTGAAGCCGGCCGGAATCCCGGCCATGGCCTTTTCCAGATAGGACAGGTTCTTTTCCTCATCCATGTTCCAGACCAGCCGGCAGATCATTTTCCCCGAAAAGGTTGAGCAGGTAATCATTCCGTCATAAAACCCCGACTGGTTTCCTGTCACTTTGTATGCATTCCTGATCAGTTCCCGACGCGTCATCCGATTTCCCCCTTTTTCATCCGGGACTGTCTGTCTTTTCAGCTGCGTGCCTGTCCCGGCATTTCCATGAATTCATCGATTGCCCTGAGGACAGGCACGGAATACTTTTCCCCGCCAAACAGCCATTGCTCATGCTGCATAGGGAATTCCCGGATATCCGGATTCCGGAAGTATTTTTTATACCGGTTCAGGTATTTCTCGCCCATCTTTGAGGCGTAGATGAAATGCACACGTGTCCCCTCCACATGGATATCCTCTTCAAGCCAAGTAAGCAGGTCCGTATAGTATTCGTTGCGGATGGATTCCGGCCTGAACCTGGCAAAACAGTCCATGAACCGATCTGCCATGTCATCGCTCATCTCAAAGAAGTTTTTGAGCCTGTCTCTGGTTTTTGCCCGCTTCTTTTCACTCCGGGTAAAACCGGTCAGCAGCGGCACCACCAGTTTGGACTGCAGCCAGGCACTGAATTTCCCGCTCTGATCCAGATCCGGGCTGCCAAATATCCCGTGATCCAGGTGCACGTTTCTCCGCTGAATCAGCTGACCCACGAACGTACTGCCCAGTGAGGAACCTATGGCCCCGTCCAGGCGCCCGCCGTGCACATCTTTAATGTACTGCTCGATTTTCCCTGTCACGGTCAGCATATCCGGAAAGATCCGGTCACTCCCGTCAAACCCGTCATAATTGACGCAGATCAGGTGGTATTTTTCTGAAAGAGGATGAAGCACCATCCCGAAATTGGTCTGATAATCACATGCCGTACCCGGCAGCAGCATCAGGGTTTTCCCCTTTTCGACGCCCATTTCATCAAATTGCATCTGGTTTCACTCCGTTCCATCCCGCGGTCAGGAATCCCGTCCGGACAATTCCGTCCCGCTTTGCATGATCCCGTCTTCTTTCTTCCGCATCACGGCTACCGCGCAGGGAATCCGTCCATTTGCCAGCATGATCTGCACATCCGGATAGCCCGCCACCTGGAAAAATGCCCGATAGCTCTCCGGCGTAAACTGCCGCCTGAATCCGGCACCGGCTCTGTCCACCGTGGAAATAAAGCGTCCCGCTTCCCCTTTCTGTTCCCTGTTCATGTATGTCGGGAGAATCAGCTGTCCGCCTTTTTTGCACACCCTGTTCATCTGCGAAAGTGCCTGCAGGGGATCATCCAGAAGATGAAGCACGTTTCCTGCCACCACTTTGTCAAACGTCCCGTCCGGGTAATCAAGTGCCGTGATGTCCGCGCTGGCAAAGGTGATGTTTTGAAAGGCGGAACATTTTTTCTTCGCCCGTTCCAGCATCTTCGGCGAAAAATCCGTGGCGGTCAGCGACTGACATTTTCCCGCAATCACCCGGCTCAGCATTCCTGTCCCGCAGGCGCATTCAAGTACCCTGTCCCCCGGCCCGAACATGCCGCCGATGATTTTTTCCAGCGCCTCGTGGGTTTCCCGATTGATCCCGTTTACAAACAGATCATATACGCATGCAACCCGGTCCCAGAACATTCTTTTGCCTCCGTTTGTTCTTTTTTCCCTGCCGCGCCTGGCCTTTTCTCAGTCTGGGAGTAATTCCAGGGCGTCATTCTTTTGTCTGTACTGTCTCAGCAAAGTCAGTCCCAAAACGAGAACAAGCGCGTGACCAAAGGATTCCGTCCCATGATCCAGCTGGTTCAGCGGCCACGGGAGCAGCGTCAGGAGATTCCCGACAATTCCCGGCAGCATAAGCGGATTGCACAGGAATGCCAGCATCCTTGTGCCTGTGTTTTTCAGTGGAATTTTCCTTTTTAAGACCAGTGCCATCATGATCACGGTCAGTCCCAGATCACAGACAATGTATGCCGTCAGCATCCCCGGCCCATTGGCAAAAAACACACGATTCGCAATTTCGGCCGCTTTTTCTGTCTCCCCATACGCCTCAAACACATACTTGAAGATCAGCGCATCTGTCATGAACATCGCGTGTACCCAGGCCCAGGATACAGAACCCATGATATAGGCTGCCCGAAACAGCCTGACCCAGATCTGATCGCCGGGCATTGTCAGATGAATCCGCAGCACTCTGTACATCTGATGAAACCCCATATAGTACATCAGGGTGCCGACAAAACCACACAGGATGCTGACAATCATCCGCCAGGTGGACATCTCCAGATAGGCAACCCGGGTAAACAGACCAATCGTGTCCGTGCGCTGCCCTTTTCCTGTTGCGGCAAACAGAAAATCGCCTGCCACATACAGAAGGCATCCGATGATTCCAATGATCATCCGGCGCCTGGCCGTCTCATATTTCAGATCAACCTGCATTTCAGTCCTCCGCTCCGCGTCCTTGTTCTTTTGAGCAACATCCGGCCATCTTCCCGGAAATTTTTCCCTACTCGCCATCAGTTAGTTTTGCATAACTTATGCATGCAGATGTTCGAAACCGGAAGATCAGAGTCATTTTGTTAGGTGTAAATAACTAATGTGTATTATAGTCCATTCCTCAATAATTTCAAGCAGATAACATCAAATAAGTCGACGAATCTCCAAATCTCCGCCGGAGAGGAACGTACACGTTTCCTGACGGTACTGGATCCCCCCCTGCACAAACAGAAAAGTCAGGTGCACGTTACCTGACTTTTCCGTATTTCGAACTGGCACGAGGAAATGAAACTACTAATTCATACCTTCGCCGGTAAGCGGAAACTTGTCCACTGATTACTGCCTGTTCGCAAAATCGCGTCCGGGAACATATCAACGTTTTGCCTGTT
>DGWH01000163.1:0-2123 GCA_002395225.1 Christensenella sp. UBA4263 | reverse complement strand
AACATGTCGACAAGCTGGAAGTTGTCACTCAACAGATTGTGCTCAGGCACTTGAGCCAGCGTTATTGAAACCGGCCATATTCCTCCCCGCAAAATACATGGGCGTAACCAGCAGAGTAGCTTCCTGTACCGCCTTCCGGAACGGTAAGCTGGAATCCTGAACGGCCTTCAAACAACATTACACAGTCTGAACCGCCAAACAGGAAATAGCCCAGCTCATCTCCCTTTGTTACCTTTGCTCCAGGCTTTACGTTGTCCAGGAAATTAACGCTTGAAACCTGCCCCATTCCAACCGGGATCACAGCAACCATTCCGTATTCGGTATTGATCAGAACGCATCCCCTTGTCTCTATACTCTGCCAGGAAAGGGAATTCGATTCCAGAACATATAACCCGCTCTGATCATCCCAATAGACAACACCGCCTACCGCATTGGCATACGGGACCGTATACACAGCCTCAACCGTGCCGGAAACAGGAAAATGATACCTGTGATAATCGTCATAGTTCAGATAGGTATGAGTCAGATACCCATCGTGAAACAGGGCAGCATATTCAGCACCGTCTTCTCCCAGGAGCTGCTCGACAGAAATATAAGTGGAGTCCTTAATCGTAACGCCGTCTTCTCTCAGAATAGGATCAGCATGAAACAGTCCCTTATCGTCAATCTTCCAGAGGCCCTGTGGAAGTGAATCTGCCGGTGAAACCACTACCTTATCATCCTGCGGTGACGCAATGGGCCGTGCCGCATTTCCGGAAAGCTTTCTGGAGAAAAATTCATTGAAAGAGTGCCAGTTTTCCGGAGACTCATACCAGCCTTTATCCAGATTCCAGGAAGGATCCTGCAAAAGCATATCAAGATATTCCTGCTTCCACGATTCTTCAGAATCCAGAAAATCCCTCCAGGTATTATTATATTCTGTCAGCCACCGGTATACCGGTTCCAGATATTCCACTGAAGGATAAAACAGTTCTCTGTTTTCCAGTTCCTGCAGGGGCTGGTCCAAAAGCCAGTAAACATAGAGGATACTCTGATCACATTTTGTGGCAAAATTGCCGTATCGTTCCTCTGACATAATATTCCACGGCATACATGTTACGGTGTAGTCAAGGAAACCATACAGTTCATCAAGTGACTGAACCGGGTTTGTCTCCCGGTCCGGATTAATCTCCGCGGCCTGAGCAATCGATTTTTCGATCAATTCCTGAATATCAGGATGCTGCTTCAGCATATTCTGAAATGATTCTGAAGCATATGAACTATTAAACTGTTCAGACATTACATGTGTCTTGGCAGGATCAGAACCATCTGCATTTTGCTCTGCAACGCCTCCGGCAAACAAGCAGACCAATATCAACAAACACAGTATTTTTCTGATAAGATTCAATTGAATTACCTCCTTAAGCTTTAATGCAAAATTCTTTCGAAATATAACAAGGATACAGACAACAGATAAAACCAGTACTGCCGGTTTATATTTTTCCCCTACTCAAATCCCGATTTGTTGCCCGTTTAATTCAAATTTGGAATTCATCGTATAAAGGACATGTCGCTGATTCGTTTTATGATTCTTTTCCCGTCATCTCTCACAATCATCTGAGTCACTCCACCGGCAAAACCAAACATTTCACATGTGTTCAGCGACCCGACTTCAAGGCCAAGGAACATCGAATTGAAAACACTCAAAAGATCACCATGGAAAACGATGACGATTTCCCGCTTCTTCTTTCATTACCTGATCAAAAAAAGGTTCCAGTCTGATCCATTCATCCCGTCGGCTTTCAGCATCAGAAAAAAGGCGGTCATCAATGGATTTTTCGTCACATTCAAGGTTCTCCCGCAGCCATTGTACCGATTTTCCGCAGCACCGTCCGAGATTGCGTTCTCTCAATTCCTTTTTTACGATCGGCGCAACCTGAAGCCGTGATGCAATCCTGTCTGCAGTTTGTTTTTAAAAAACAGAAATTGTGATGCACCAGGTCCACTATCGGAAATGCTGAGATAACTCGCGATTTGCTGGTTCTCCGTAAACTGGAAGTTATCTGACAGACTGCCATTCCTCTTTGGAAAGGCATGTTATGTGTTCCGTTCGGAGAACGCCCTCTATGGCACAGGGCACATTA
>DGWH01000167.1:35098-35229 GCA_002395225.1 Christensenella sp. UBA4263 | reverse complement strand
TTTCCTTGAACAGCTCCCGGTCCTCTGCCCGCTCAATGCTCTTGCTGGGGGTTCCCAGGAGCTTTACGCCGCATTCCTGCAGCACACCCTTGCGTTCCAGCTGAATCGCCAGGTTCAGGCCGGTCTGTCCG
>DGWH01000167.1:2301-34924 GCA_002395225.1 Christensenella sp. UBA4263 | reverse complement strand
TGGTCGCCGGGTTGGAGTTGCACAGGACAACCTCATACCCCTCTTCCTTGAGAGCCAGACAGGCCTGCGTGCCTGCGTAGTCGAATTCTGCCGCCTGCCCGATGACGATGGGGCCGCTGCCGATAATAAGTACCTTTTTTACATCAGTCCGCTTTGCCATATTTCTGATTCTCCTCCCGATATACAGTTCTGCCGTTATGCACGGTCTTAAGGCACCGCCCGAACACCCTGTGTCCCGCAAACGGTGTTGCTTTGCCCATGGAAGCAAACTCCGCCGGATCGATTTCGTATTCCGCCGCCAGATTCCAGACACAATAGTCATTGTCCCGGACCGGCAGGCCGAAGCGCCGCCTCGGCGCCAGGGTCATCAGCTCCGCCAGCCGTTCAAGGCTCAGGATTCCCTTTCGCACAAGGCCGGTATACAGCACCGGGAATGCGCACTCAAGGCCCACAATGCCGAAGGCCGATCCGGCCAGGCCGCGGCTTTTTTCCTCCGCGCTGTGGGGCGCGTGATCCGTGGCAATCATGTCAATGGTTCCATCCAGAAGGCCCTCAACCAGCGCCTCCCGGTCCGCCCGGCTGCGGATGGGCGGGTTCATGCGAAAGCGCCCGTCCTCCTGAAGGTCCTGTTCATCCAGGAGCAGGTAGTGCGGTCCGGTCTCACACGTCACGTTGACGCCCCGGCGCTTGGCCTGCCGGATCAGGTCCACGCTTTCCCTGCAGCTGATATGGCAGACATGATACGCGCAGCCCGTTTCCTCCGCCAGTTTCAGGTCCCTGGCAATGGGACCCCACTCACTCTCCGAGCAGATGCCTTTGTGCCCGTGAGCCCGAGCATATTCCCCGTCATGGATATATCCGCCCCGCACCAGGGAATCATCCTCGCAGTGGGCGGCCAGAATCCGACCAAGCGATTTGCAGCGCTCCATCAGGGCGCGCATCATGCTCTCGCTCTGCACCCCTCTGCCATCATCGCTGAAGGCCGCTACCCGGGGCGCCAGCGCCTCCAGATCCGCCGGCACCTGTCCCTTTTCCCCTACGGTCAGGGCCCCGTACGGGCAGATATCCACCAGATCCCCGGCCGCCGCGATCAGGCGTTCCTCTTCCGCAAGATGCTCGAGACTGTCCGGCACCGGGTTCAGATTCGGCATCGCCAGGACCGTGGTATACCCGCCCCGGACCGCGGCCCGGCTGCCTGTCACCATCGTCTCTTTATAAGAAAATCCCGGCTCCCTGAAATGCACATGCACATCACAGAAACCAGGAAAAGAAACATATTCACCTTTAATACAGACAATACTGCCACTGTTGCCGCCGGATATGGGGCTCGTAAACATTTTTTCCGTCATCTCTTCCATTCCTCCTTCCGGGCCAAATGACCGGCAAACCGCGCTTTGCCTCAGGCCCGCTATTTGTTGCCATCACCGTCTGTTCCCCGAACCCAAAACGGATCAGGTCCGGAGCAATCTTCACTGATTCTGTCCCTCGGGTTTCCCCTGTCGGTCCATCCTCATCTGGTAACCGCATCCGCGATTTCAGGAACGAAAATGGGTGTACTCTTTCGGCAGCTTAATTTCCCCTGAAAGATTTATCGCGCTATTTTTTACCATATTCTCTGTTCATTGTCAACGACAATTTCATCAGGCCGTCTTTTTCCGTCAGTTTTTCTAAAAAGTCCTCCCTTTCTTGCCAGGCCTCACAGGCTTTTCCGGCCGCCCATGCGCATTGAGGCCCAAAAAAAGAGACCTCCAAAAGGGGTTGACAATCCCCTCCATAAACGATATTCTGCGCATACTCTTTGTTTGAATCGGAGAAGGAAAAAGATGGAACACAATAAAGGGCAAATGGTCCGCAAAGCGCTGTCCGTCGCCTGGCCGGCGATGATGGAAAGCTTTTTCGTGACGCTTGCCGGAATGATCGATACCATGATGGTAGCCGAGCTGGGCAGTTATGCGGTAGCCGCCACCGGGCTGACGGCACAGCCGAAGTTTATCGGGCTGACCCTGTTTATCGGGATCAACGTGGCGGTTTCCGCCCTGGTCGCCCGGCGCAAAGGCGAACAGAATCAGGAGAGTGCGCACGAAATTGTATGGACTTCCCTGCTGCTGACGCTGCTCCTTTGCGTGCTGGTCTCCGTCCTCTTCGTCGCATTTACCCCGCAGATCATGGATCTTGCCGGCAGCAACGCCGATACCCACGAGGCAGCGGTCGAGTATTTTCAGATTATCATGGGCGGTCTCCTCTTCAACGTCATTACCATGGTCATCAATGCGGCACAGCGGGGCAGCGGAAATACCCGGCTTTCCATGACCACCAATCTGGCCAGCAGCATTGTCAACATCATCTTCAATTACCTCCTGATTGAAGGACATTTCGGCTTTCCGGCCTGGGGCGTCCGCGGCGCCGCCATTGCCACGGTGCTGGGGACCGTGGTATCCGCCGGCATGGCGCTGTTTTCGCTGGTCCGCAAAAACAGTTACATTCAGCTTTCCCGCCTGGTCCGCTTCGGCCTGCGGATCCGGCGCACCTGTGTCTCCTCCATCTGGCGCCTGGCCGGCACTACCTCCCTTGAAAACATCGCCATGCGGGTCGGCTTTGTCGCCACCGCCCTGATTGCCGCGCGCCTGGGGACCGATGAATTTGCCGTGCACAACATCGGAATGAACCTGCTGGGCCTGGGTTTCTCCTTTGCCGACGGCATGCAGGTGGCCGCCATCGCCCTGGCCGGCGAATCCCTGGGTGCCTTAAGAAAAGACGAAGCCAAAGCCTATGGCAGCATCTGTCAGCGGATCGGCTTTGGCATCTCCCTGATTCTGGCCACCGCCCTTCTGTTCGGCAGTGAATGGTATTTCGGCCTGTACTTTAACCAGCGGCACACCATCGAGATGGGCATGATGATTTCCCGGTGGATTGCGGTCATCATCCTGCTTCAGATTTCACAGGTGATCTTCACCGGCTGTCTTCGTGCCGCCGGCGATGTGCGCTATACCCTGGTCTGCGCCATGATCAGCGTGACGGGGATTCGTACACTGGTCACCATTCTCGGCGTCTTTGTGTTCAGGCTCGGGCTGACCGGTGTCTGGATCGGCGTCCTGTCGGACCAGACCTCCCGTTTCCTCCTCATGGCCCATCGCTTCCATCAGGGAAAATGGGTGGACATCCGCATCTGACTTTTCCGGGTGCATCAAAAGAACGGACCTGACAGCAGGTCCGTTCTCTTTGTTTATTCGGTGACGGGATGATTCCGGTAGTAGTTGATCAGGCATCCGTCCGCGATAATCTGCCGTTCATCCCAGGTCAGCTCACCCAGGGTGACGGTAAAGGGACTGACCGATCCATCCGCCCTGACCGCATACGCGGTGAAAGCGGGGGTTCCCTCAAGCACCGCTTTCCGCAGGCCCGGGACAAATACCCAGTCCCCCAATGCAAACGCGTGCTCATCTTCCACCAGGAGCGGCGCCATGCCCCAGTTGATGCAGTTGCTGCGGTACCGCTTGGTCGCGTATTCCTTCGCCAGGTTGGCAGAGGCGCCAAGGACGCGCTGACAGCTGGCCGCCTGCTCGCGGGCGGAGCCATCTCCCGGCCGGACGGCGAAAATCGTGCTGCCGATGTCCGTATGCTCGGGATCCACGGCCATCACCTTTGAAAGGGCCTGGTATACCGCCTTCACCTCTTCAGGCAGACCTTTTCCGGCAATCCGGTCCCGCTCAATGGCGCGAACTGCCTTGCTCCGTCCCACGTATTCCGGATCTTTTCTGGACAGGGTAAATTCGCTGAGGCGTTCGGGATTGGAACGGTAGGAAGACGCCTCACCGGAGGGAATCAGCTCATCGGTCGTGGTGACCGGATCCGTGATATAGCTGCACACCCTAAGCAGAAGATCCTCGCTCAGCGCCGGCTGCTCCGGCCAGTCCTTGATGTTCGGTCCGAACCTGAGCGCATGGTCCGGTTCGGCTTTTCCATAGCCGAAATACACGCGTTTCTCATAGACCGACCCGTCAAAGCTGTACGGAACCTGCGTATACCGGATGTCAAGATCCGTGGCAGGGGTCAGCCGGCCGTGATTCATGGCCGTGGCAGCAATGGAGCGGGCATCCATCAGGGCAACCGCGCTCATCTGTCCCTCACCCGGCTTGCTGCCCTCGCGGTTCGGGAAATTGCGCGTCGTGTGGCGGATGGAGAACTCGCCGTTTGCCGGCGTATCGCCCGCACCGAAGCACGGTCCGCAGAAGCATTCCCGGATGATGACACCGGCCCCGGCGATATCGGCCAGGGTTCCGTTCCGGAGCAGCTGCAGGTAGGCCGGCATGGAGCCGGGATAGACGCTCATGGTAAAGGCGCCGTTTCCGATGGAACGGCCGCGGAGAATATCGGCCACCGCGCAGATATTGTCAAATGTGCCGCCGGAACAGCCGGCCACCAGGCCCTGTTCCACCCAGATTCCGCCGTCATGCACCTTGCTCACCAGGTCAATGCTGGCACCGACAATCTGTGAATTGGCCTTTTCCTGGCAGGCCCGCAGAATATCCACGGGATTTTCCAGCAGTTCACGGATCGTGATGATATTGCTGGGATGCATCGGGAGAGCAATGGTGGATTCCACTGTACTGAGATCCACAACTACGCAGCCATCGTAATAGGCCACATCCGCCGGACGCATCTCTCTGTACGCCTCCGGACGGCCGTGCATGGTCAGGTATTCCTCTGTCACCTGATCCGTCTCCCAGATGGAGGACCAGCAGGTCGTCTCCGTCGTCATCACATCAATGCCGTTGCGGTATTCAATCGGCAGTTTGGCGACACCAGGGCCCACAAATTCCATGACCTTGTTCTTGACATAGCCGTTGGCATACACCGCGCCGCAGATGGTCAGGGCCACGTCCTGCGGTCCGACGCCCGGGCGGGTCTCCCCGTCCAGATAGATCAGCACAACTCCGGGACGGGAAAGATCATAGCTGCGGCCCACCAGCTGCTTGGCCAGTTCACCGCCGCCCTCCCCAACGCCCAGGGTTCCCAGCGCACCATAACGCGTATGGGAATCGGATCCGAGAATCATGCGTCCGCAGCCGGCCATCATCTCCCGGTTGAACGAGTGAATGACCGCCATATTCGTGGGAACATACACGCCGCCGTATTTGTGCGCCGCGGAGAGCGCAAACATATGGTCATCCTCATTAATCGTCCCGCCCACAGCACAGAGGCTGTTGTGACAGTTGGTCAGCACGTAGGGCATGGGAAATTCCCGCATGCCGGATGCCCGGGCCGTCTGAATGATGCCCACGTAGGTGATGTCATGGCTGGTCAGGGAATCAAAGCGCATTTTGAGATGCTCCATGTCCCCGCTCCGGTTATGGGCAGCCAGAACCGAGTACGCAATGGTTCCCTTTGACGCCTCATCCTTTGTAACCGGCTTTCCGGTTTTCCCTGCCGCCTCTGCCACATCGGTGACAATTTCACGTCCATTGAGAAGATAAACCCCTGAATCATAAAGCTTCAGCATCGGTTTCACTTTCCTTTCCAAAAGTATCTCTGTGAAATCACAGAAACAATTAACCACTGTCTTAAGTCTTTTTATCAAGATCAGGCATGGTCCTCATCATTTTCAGCATTCTCAAATGTCTGATGAAAACACCCGCAATCATATTACTGTCAAAACCATCCATCCTTTCAATCCGGTCTGTTCCCACTCCATTTTCATCCATGTCCAGTGAAAGAGAGATGATTTTAAACGACTCATCTGCCTCACCCAGAACCTGTGGTGAATGCGTTGTAACGATAAACTGAATGTTCGGGAAAACTTCTTTCAGCGTACTCAAAATCCGTCTTTGCCATGATAGATGCATATGCGGTTCGATCTCATCAATCAATACGATGCCTTTGCCTTCCAGCGGATTCTCCATTGCCGGATTGGCAAGGATCAGCCTTCCGGCCAGATCCCCGATCATGCCAGCGTACATTTTTCTCCCTCAGAAAGCAGGTCAACCCGAATCTCTCTTCCGCCTTTATCGACCACCATGCGTACAGGCGATCTTTTGACCCTCAGCCCCTTCACGTCCCCCATCACTGACTCAATCGCTTTTCTGACACATTGCAGTGCAGGATCCGTATATTCATAATCTTCTGCGTCCTTCATTCGCAAAATCTCATCCGCTTCCCGGTCCATAAACCATTCAAAGAAAGCCCGGAAATCCGTTTTGGGATCTGCCGCCCTTTCCAAAGCAGATAATTGATCGTACTGATGCGTTGTTCTTATTCGATCCGGAATGTCCAGCACTGCCCGATTGGTTCCATAGCAAACAAAAACAGGCATTCCCGACAGTTCATCCGCAAGATACAGCTTTCTGAAGTTTTCCCTGAATTTCGCATAATCTGCCTTCGGATAGGTTGCCTCAGACGTTCTTGTATTCTTTACCGTCCTTTTATAGAAACGCGACAACAGATATTCCTCCTCAAGAGCGACGGTCGCCTGAATCTCAAGACGGTCACCGCCAATGTGAATCATCTCATCCTGAAGCGATTCAAATGCTTTTGACTGATCCGGATTCATCTGTTTCAGAAATACCCTGAAGAGTTGGGTGATTGCTGAAAGGGCAGCGGATTTCCCGGACCCGTTTATCCCGAACAGGATTGTCCTTCTTCCGTCAAACACAAGTTCCAGATTCTGGAACAGTTTATAGTTCTCGATCCGTAAATTTTTGATCTGCATTTTATCTGCCTGCCAGTTTTTTCCCTGCTCATCCATTCACCCGAAAGAAGAATATACGCCTCATCTTCTGCTCCGGCCAGTTGAAGCAGCTGCTCAAGCAGTCCGGTCACGGTTTTCTCGTTTTTCTTCCGTACTGCCTCATTGATCGCAATCACAAGATCTTTTTTTCTTCTGGCTCACTTCGGGAAAACTTCTTTCAAAACGCTCAAAACTCGTCAATTGTCTGATCCGTTCACCGAGGCCCTTCCCAGCGTTCGGTATCCCCATTTCCTAGATCGTCCCTTCATACAGCAGTTTGTCTCCAACATGCACCAAACGAACGCCCTGTTCTTTATTTTTATTGGCATAGGACTTGCCAAATCTGCGCGGTCTGCTGACGCATAGGTATTTCTGTTTCGTTCCGAGTCTGGAATTCATGAGACGAATCAGGCCGGTTTTGTCCACGTAGTCAGATTTCAGCATTTCCGCAAATCCGCTGTTTCCCGGGTTCAGATTAGGTTCCCGCTTCCCATAACTCCTCCTGCACGGTGAATCAGAAATCCTCTGCAACAGTGTATCACAGCCAAGAATGTGCACGCAAGAGGGATTGAGCACGTCCACGCCCGGCAGAGGCTCTGTGTCAGGCATTCGAAAATTTATATTGACACCGTATCAATATAAATATATACTTGTATACAGAAATACGTATCCGAGGTGAAAATCATGCTGGAAATCTCCTCAAAGACCAATCTCCTTGAGCAGAAAAACTATCGGTATTCCCTGCAGGATGTGGAAAAGCCCAACCTGTACCGGGATATCTACGATTATGAAACCGTTCCGAAGATTCCGTTTAACCACCGGCGCGTTCCCATGAGCATGCCGGAGGAAATCTGGATTACAGATACCACGTTCCGCGACGGTCAGCAGGCCATCGACCCGTACACCGTGGATCAGATTGTGGATCTCTATAAATTCATGAACCGTCTGGGCGGCCCCTACGGCATCATTCGTCAGACGGAGTTCTTTGCCTATTCGGAAAAAGACCGGGAGGCCATCCGGCGCTGTCAGGATCTGGGATTCCGTTTCCCGGAAATCACCACCTGGATCCGTGCCTCCAAGGAAGACTTCAAGCTGGTCAAAGATCTCGGCATCCGGGAAACCGGCATTCTGGTCAGCTGCAGTGACTATCACATTTTCAAGAAGATGAAGCTGACCCGCAGCCAGGCCATGCGCAAGTACCTGGATACCGTCACCATGGCCTTTGAGGCCGGCGTCATGCCCCGGTGTCATCTGGAGGACATCACCCGGGCGGATTTCTATGGCTTCGTGGTCCCCTTTGTCTGCGAACTGATGAAACTCAGCAATGAGGCCGGCATTCCGGTAAGAATCCGCGCCTGTGATACCATGGGATACGGCGTCCCCTATCCGGAGGTCGCCCTGCCCCGGTCCGTTCCGGGCATCGTTTACGGTCTGCAGCACTATGCGGATGTGGATTCCAGTCTGCTGGAGTGGCACGGACACAACGATTTCTACAAGGCCGTATCAAACGCCAGCACGGCATGGCTGTATGGCGCCAGTTCCGTCAACTGCACCCTGCTGGGCATCGGCGAGCGGACCGGCAATGTGCCGGTGGAGGCCATGTGCATGGAATACGCCTCCCTGCGCGGTTCGCTGGATGGCATGGACCTGACCGTCATCACTGAAATCGCCGACTACTACAAGAATGTCATCGGCCGCGAAATTCCGCCCATGCAGCCCTTTGTCGGAAGCGCCTTCAATGAGACCCGGGCAGGCATCCACGCGGACGGCCTCATGAAGGACGAGGAGATCTACAACATCTTCAATACGAAGAAGATCCTGAACAAGCCGCCCACGGTCATGATCGGCCAGAACAGCGGCCTGGCGGGCATTGCCTACTGGATCAACAGCAATTACCGTCTGGAAGGTGAGGAAATGGTCACCAAGCAGGATGAGCTGGTCATCCAGATGAAGGAATGGATCGACGAGCATTATGCAAGCGGACGGGTTGCCTCCATGAGCGTGCGCGAGCTGGAGGACAAGATCGAAGAACTGACTCAGGGCCGGCTTTCAAAAGTGTAAGCCGCCTGCAGTACCGGAGGAAATATGGAAGTGAAAGTAAACCGGCCTCACCAGATGATCTCTCTGGCAGATCAGGTTTTTGAGGCACTTGAAACCGATATCCTGAGCGGCGTTTACGAGCGCGGCGAAATTCTGACCGAATCCCGGCTCAGCGAAAAAATGGCCGTGTCCCGCACCCCCATCCGGGAGGCGCTCAAGCGTCTGACCACCGAACATATCATTGAAATGACCCCCAGAGGCGCCAGAGTTATCGGCATTCTGCCGGAGGACATTGCCGACATCTATGACATCCGCCTGAAAATTGAAGGAATGGCCGTCGCCAAAGCCACCCGGTCCATGAGCGATGAGGCCATCCGGCAGCTGAAGGAAACCCTAGACCTGCAGGAATTCTACACGCAGCGCAAGGAACCGGACCTCATTAAGAACATGGACAGCCGTTTCCACGCGATCATCTATGAAAACTGCGGCAGCGGCACGTTCAAGGATGTCCTCCTGTCGCTCCACCGCAAGATCATGAAATACCGCCGCGTCTCCATTTCCGTCCCTTCCCGTGCCAGTGAGTCCCTTGCTGAGCATACCGCCATTTATGAGGCCATTCTGGCACGGCAGCCGGAGAAAGCGGAGGAACTGGTCTATACCCACATCCAGCACGCCAGAAAGAACATTCTTGAGCAGGCCGCCAAAGAGGCAAACGCCCCAGCCAATTGATGATAAGGAGCGGGCTCGACGCGTAGCGTCGATTTGTCAAATATAAGCATCAGAAAAGCCGCGGCGCCGAAAGACCAAGCCGCGGCTCATAAAGGAGACGCCCTATGGATACCAAAGCCATTCTCGCCCACTACGAAAAGCTGCTGAATGAGCAGATCGACCGTGCGCGGCGACTTGAACAGACCGAACCCTTTGATTTTACCTCCCGTCCCCTGCGCATCGCCATCGCGCCGGGGGACGGGATCGGGCCGACCATTATGGCCTGCGCCGAATCCGTTCTCCGCATTCTCCTCAGGGATGAAATTGAACGCGGTGAAATTGTTCTGGTTCCCGTGGAAGGCCTGACCATTGAAAACCGCCTTGCCCGGAACGAAAGTGTTCCCTCGGATGTCCTTGAGGTGATCCGGTCCTGTCCGGTTCTCCTGAAAGGGCCCACCACGACCCCCCTGGGCGGAACCATGACCAGTGCCAATGTCACCCTGCGCAAGGCGCTGGATCTGTTTGCCAACATCCGTCCGGTATCTGTTCCCGAGGAGGGAATCGACTGGACCTTCTTCCGTGAGAACACGGAGGGCGAGTATGCCGTCGGGTCCAGCGGCGTTGAGGTGGGCGACCTCCTGAACATGGATTTCAAGGTCACCACCCACGCCGGCACAAAGCGCATTGCACGGGCGGCATATGAATTTGCCCGCGCCACCGGACGCCGGCACGTGAGCATCGTCACCAAGGCCAACATCATGAAAAAGACAGACGGCCTTTTCTCCAAACTCTGTCATGAAATCGCCGCTGAATATCCGGAAATCACCACCGAGGAATATTTCGTGGATATCATGGCCGCCAACCTGGTCAATCCTGCCATGCGCAGCCGTTTCCAGGTGATCGTGGCTCCCAACCTCTACGGCGACATCCTGACAGATGAGGCTGCCCAGATTCAGGGCGGCGTCGGCACGGCGGGCAGCTCCAACATCGGCAGCCGCTACGCCATGTTTGAGGCCATCCACGGCTCCGCTCCCCGCATGATTGAGGAAGGACTGGGGGACTATGCCAATCCGGAAAGCATCCTGCAGGCCGCTGCCATGATGCTTGACCATATCGGCTGTGTCCGGAAAGCAGAGGTCCTGCGCCGGGCCGTCATCGCGGTAAAGGAACAGGGCATTGTCGTCACCGGCCAGCGGGAGGGCGCTACCTGTGCCGCTTTCACCGCCGCACTCACCAAACAGCTCAGCGCCTGAAACAGCAAATGCCCGGAGTCCCGCCAGGGACCCCGGGCATTTTTTATCTTTTCGGCTTCGCCGCCGTTTCGTTTTCCCGCTGCCAGCGGGCAATCTCCTCCGCTGTTTCCCCGGGATCGCCAATTTCCCGGACATAGCCGTGCAGTGTCCTCGCCTTGGAGATCAGCGCCCGGGAATGCCCGTCAATCATGATCCGGCTCTTATAGCGCCCGTTCCTGGCTTCCTGCAGAAGATTGGCCGCCGCCGAGTTTCCATCCAGCACCAGCACGGTGCAGGGCCGCCGCTTGAACAGTTCATAGGCAAAGCTCTTGTACAGGCTGATTCCGGTGGGTTCAATCGACACCCGGATTTCCACCCCCGCCCGGCGCAGCCGGCGCTCTTCGCTCCTTGACAGGAGGGTAGGCACAATGGCAAAGATCCGGAAGCGTCCGTGATTGTGCTCCACCAGATACTGCTCATACCCCGTCAGGCGATGCCCGATCACAAAAAACACCTTGTCCCTCTCAAGCCGGTTAAGGCACGCATCAATGACACGTTTTCCCTCCTCGCGCATAACGGTCCTGTGCTGACTGTTGTTAAAGCTGCCCCCGGCAACCACCACCGGCATTCCCTGGGGAAGCGGGGCAATCCGGTCGGCCAGTTCCGTCTGTGCCTGCACCGTATGGGTATTGATCCACAGTTCAATCTGCGGCCGCGGCGTATCCGCAAGCCGCGCTGCCAGAAAGCGGGACACCTCCTGCTCTCCGCAGGCGGCCAGGAATGCGCGGCTTTTCTGCTCAAAATTGGCCATGCCGGACCGGCAGATCTGCCGGTCCGCTTCGCGCATCTGGCAGAGTTCCTCAAAGCTGAGTTCCAACAGCTTTTCAAGGGCCAGTTCCTCATCAATGGAATCTGTCCCGTACAGGGCGCCGCCGTCCGTTCCCTGGACACAGGCGACTCCTTCCCTGAGGTAGTGTTTCAGCGGATGGACCCCCAGGTCGCTCAGATTGTTCAGGCGCACATTGGAGGAAATCTGGAATTCCAGAATCACCCCGTTGTCCCGGAGCATCCGGAGCAGCCGCTTTCCTTTGGGGGAATTGAGGTTGGCGGTATACAGGCCGTGACCCAGGCGCAGCGCAGGCATTTTCTGCCCGAGCTCCAGTGCCTCAAGCACGCAGCGGATGCTGTTCTCCACATTGTCCCGCAGACTGTCATTTTCCCCCGCATGGATCCGGATCACAAAGCCCTCCACGGTGCCTGCAATCCGCACCAGTTCCCGGATGACCGGCTGCAGTTCCAGAATGTCGTTGATCTCCTCTCCCAGGATGTCCGCACCGGCCACATAGGGATCTGCGGCCACGGCCCTGAGGACCCGGAGATTGTCGCTGAAGTAGTCCCCGCCCGTGACATGATCCCGGACAATGGTCAGCGGAATCCGCCGGATTCCGGCCAGGAAACGGATCATGGTGCCCGTCTCCGCAAACACGGCCGGCATCACCCGGTGCACCTGGCGGAGCATGTCAAGCGCGCCTTCTTCCTTAACCAGGGTGGTATCGGAGATTTCCACATACCGGATGCCGCGGGCCTGATAGGTCCTGGCAATCCAGAGGAGCTTGTCCTCAAAGAGGGTATTGGCCTGATACGCCGGCTGCAGATGGTCTGCCATGATCCGTCTCAGAACATCGCAGACCTGGGGATGCGGCAGCTGGTCCGCGCCGTACAGGGGGATCCGGTCCGGTGCCGCCTGTCCCTTGGTAAACACGTACCGGTACAGATAGACCTTTTCAAGGTTGGCAAACACCGCCTGCCCGTCCTTTGGCACCGTCAGGGAATGGCGGATCTTTTCAATATTCGCAAAGGCATCTGCCGGATTTCCCAGAATCAGGTCCGCAAAATTGATATAGGTATGGTCATCGATTTTGCGGTCCAGATACCGGCCGGTCAGGCCCGAGTCCGCATACAGCGGGGCGGTCTCAGCCCGCCTCTCCTCCAGCCGTGCCTGCTGCTCGCGGGTACAGCGCAGCTGCAGTTTCCGGATGTAATACAGGGGATACCGGATCTGATGCCAGATGCCCAGGGCGATCAGGACATCCGGCTCCAGATTGCCGTTCATGTGCGTATGCACATCCGTTTCAAACTTGCACTCACTCCGGATATACGTCTTGACAATGGTCCGAGCGATGCCCAGCTTGTATTCCTTGGTCTGGCTCATCAGGGTCTTGGAAATGGCCGGAATGGAGGCCTTCATCTCAATCCGGCCATCCGGGTAAAGGTTTGCCACCTTGGTATTGCCCAGCCGGAAAATAAACAGGCGTTCATTGTTTCCGTTGATGTAACACGGAATCTCCCCCCGGATCACCCGAAGCCCCTGCGCATCCTCACTGAGCGGCAGATGGCAAAGCGCCGCCAGATTCGTAATGAGATTCCCCGTATGATGATTCGGCGTCCGAAGCACATACGAGAGTCCCTCCCCATTCCGGAACACATCCACCACAATATCCCGTTCCTTATCCAGGGTAAACTGACCAAATCGCTCCATGTTCTCCCTCCCGCTCTTCACCGGGTTTGCAAAAACAACCTGTGCATAGACACAGGCTGTTTCATATTCCGGCACCGTTACACAATGACGCGGTTCCGGCCGGTCGTTTTTCCGGTATACAGTTTCTTGTCCGCCTGCTCGATAATCCCGATCAGTTCGGAACGGAAGTCATATTCCTCCACACCGGCCGTGATGGTAATCTTAAACTGGTTTCCCTCGAATTCAAAATCCATATAGCTGACCTGGATATTCACATCCCGCATGATGGTTCCCGCATCGTCGATATTCATCCCCGGGAAGAAAAAGCAGAATTCCTCTCCGCCCCAGCGTCCGCACTTATACCGGCCCCCGGCATTTTCCCGGAAGCAGGCGGTCAGCCGCTGGAGGGTATAGTCCCCGCAGTTATGCCCGTAGGTATCATTCACTTTCTTGAAAAAGTCGATATCGGCAATGGCCACGCAGAACTGGGACGCGGGATTTTCCTTCATGTACCGGGTCATCTCCTCGTAGATGGAGCGGCGGTTCGGCAGCTGGGTCAGCGCATCCGTCTCGGCCTCATGCTGCAGTTCCTGGTTGTCGATCAGGAGCTGGCGTTCCGTTTCCTGAATGTTGGTGCTGAACACGATGCAGTTCACGGCTGTCACAAAAAACAGGAACAGGGTATTGACCGTCTGGAACAGCACCATCGTGTTCTGTTCCATGGCGATAATCGGTTCATGGCTCAGGGTATATCTGAACAGCAGCATCCGGAACACAATCAGGATACAGAAGTAAACCACCTTGACCAACGGCCGGACATACACCGAAAAGAAGATCAGCATCAGCAGCGGAATCAGAAAATGCTGTCCGCCGCTGCTCCAGCCGTATATATACACATACCATCCGCACCACAGTGTGACAATGACCGCATGGACCAGCAGATTCACCCGCATGTTCATCTCATCGATCAGGGCCGATTTCAGGATCACTGCCACCAGGAGCGCAATGCCAAACCAGTCCACATGGTGATTAATGATCACGCTCAGCAGGAGAATCATCAGGTACATGGCTGCAAGCAGCACATTCGACACACCCAGTACACGCCGGTAATATTTCGGCATCTTTCCGTGTTCCGGTTCAGGAACCTTTGAATTCAGAAAATCCCTGAGGAACTGAAACGGATGATCGATTTTCATAAACGGAGTCCCATCCTTCCTGCAGGATCATGGCTGACGCACGTTATTCGCAGTTCTCACCCGGACAAGTCCGTCAACCCATTCTGGATTATATCATAACGGGGACGGCCATTCAAACTTTATTTCTTCAGATCAGAATGCCGTTCAGGTGGTCCACCTCATGCTGAATGATCTGTGCGGGAAAGCCGGAAAAAGACATCCGGTGCATTTCCCACCGCGCATCCCTGAACTCCACCTCGATCTCCTGAAACCGTTCCGTCTTTCTCGTCCCCTCAAGGGAAAGACAGCCCTCCTCCGTCATATACGGCTTTTCTTTCCGGACAATCACCGGATTGTACATCACCACATTGAAAGGTCCCATGCCCGGATTCATGACGATGATCCGCTTTCGGACACCGATCATGTTCGCCGCCATCCCGACGCATTCCCCCCGGTGTGCTTTCAGCGTGTCATCCAGATCCCGTCCCGCCTGAAGATCCGTCCTCTCCGCCTCCGGGGAAGGCTGACAGAGAAATTCCGGATCTCTGATAATCGCTTTTACCATCGTGCACCACTCCTCCGTTTTGTGTTTCTCTCTCTGAAATGGCCCTGCCGCAAAGCGACAGTCCGTCAAATCCGGGGCATGGCACAGTAGCTCCGGCGAACGACCACCCCTGAGCAAATGTCAGTCACGCTTTTTCAATTGCACAGCAGTGATGCTTAAATGCCACGCTCCGCTTTTTTGCAAAATCGATGTTTTCACGTCAGGCCGGCCCGCAGGTGCATGGCTGTCCACATATTTGGTCCGCCGGAATGAACCGAATCAGGCGTTTTTCTGCCTGAAAGGCTCAGGATTCACCTGCACCGTCATCATTATATGAAACGGAACGGGTTTGTCAATCTGCTGTTTCCCTGTCCGGGCCCCTGAATCCCCTGATTCCCCTCCAGGCGGGGGGCCGGAGAAGTCCGGTTTGTTCATTTTCGATATGTTGGTTTCTCTTGACAGAAATCACCGGATTGCGTATACTTTCCACACGCCTGCCCATGTGATTCGAGAGAGATAAAAGCCGTCTCTCACACCGTAATTCCCGGGCATACAACATATATCAGAAATGGAGGTTTCTGCTTTGGATAACGAACACCCGAACAGCGGACCCCTGGTAATTGATCGTGATGCAAAAATCAGCCTTACCGTCAGCAATCCGCCGGATCCGGCCGATATGGAAATCGATCTTTTTCAGGTCTTCGCCAACATGGGAAAAAGTGCTTTTTTCTATCTCTGGCTGATAATCCTGTTCGTCGCAATCGGTCTGTTTATCCCTGCCGCCAGTTACTTTATGACCAAGCCCCCGCTGACCGTCAGCTCCGCCGTGACGCTGAATTACATGGTGCAGGATGGGCGAAACCAGGAACAGCCCAAGCCAGTGACGGACCTGACCGCGCCGGACGGGAAGCCGCTGGACCTGAACCAGCTCACCTCCTCCTATGTCCTGCAGAACGCACTCAGCGGCCTGGAACTTTCAGTTCCCATCAGCATTGAAAATCTCAGGAGCAATATCACCATTGACCGGATTCCGACAGAGCGTTCCAATCAGCAGATGGAGCTCGTCTCAAAGATGATTGCGGACAAGAACTCGGAACTGTACCAGCAACTCCAGACCTTCAGTTTCACCTACTCCAACCGCTTCATTGTCTCTCTTCGCAACGGTTTCGGGCAGGCTGATTCCAACAGCAAGGTCTACCTGAAGGATTCGGAACTGCCCATTGTCCTCAACAGTGTCATTTCCGCATATAACAGCTATCTGGTCAAAACCTATGCGGATGTCAAGCTGCCGGACAATCCCTTTGAACTGATCACGGCAGGCGGCATTGACAATCTCCAGCAGATGAACATGCTCAATACCTCTCTGGATCAGCTCTACGCCTACTGCAGCGAGAAGCCCGAAGAGGTCCGGGCTTACCGGTCTTTCCGTACCGGTCTGTCCCTCAACGACCTCATGAACGCCATCCGGCTGGTCCAGTATTCCAGTACCGATTATACCGAATCCATGATTCAGTCCGAAGCGCTGGTTGAAAATATCGAGGATACGAAAGCCTACTACCGGTTCACCCAGCAGGATTCGCAGCAGAAAATCATTTCACTGAATGAAACGATTCAGGCCCTGAATGATACCATTGCCAATTACCGCAATGAAGAGGTCATCCTCACCGTTCAGGGATCCGAGGCCCGGAATTCCGGGCGCATCAATACCGCTGCCTATAACGATCTGTTTATGGATCAGGTGGACAACCTGGATACCCTTGAAAACCTTCAGTATACGAACAGTCTGGCGCAGGCAAAGCTTGCCACGCTGGAAGGGAAGAAAGGCGGCGCGGTGACGGAGGAAGTCACGGCCGAGATTCAGTCCGCCATCGGCCATGCGCAGCAGATTTACAGCGAAATCAGTGCACATATGCAGGATCTGTTTGAAAGTCCCTCCTTTACCACCTTCCTCGAACATTCGGATGCGTTCGGCAAGCCTCAAAGCTTCCTCAGTGCCAACAGCAAGCGTCTGCTGATCGGCGGCGGTGTCGGATTTGCCCTTGCGCTGATGTTCTGGTTCATTCATGCCCTTCGCCAGGATATCGAAGCAAACAAGAGAAAATTTGCAGAAAGGGAGGCAAGCCGCAGATGACGAAACACACGTATATCCGCACCGTAATCATCACCCTGATTCTCTGCGGAGTGATCGGGACCGGCATTGCTGCCTATCTCTTTTTCCAGAATCATGAGCCTGCTACTGCCACGGCCAATATTGAATTCACCTTTGACGGTGCCTCGGATTCCCTTGCACCGAACGGGATGCGGTTCAATCCGGAGGAAATTCGCAGCGAGGCCAATTTGCAGAACGCCCTCGCCAGTGCCGGTCTTGAGGGCAAATACACTCCGGAACAGCTGTACGCAAGTCTCACGGTTTCCGGCGTCTATCCCGAGGACTTCCTTGACCAGGTCAAGCACTTCCGCTCCCTCCTGGATTTCCAGTCCTCCTCCGGCAATACGCTCAGCAACTATCATCCGTCCCTTTTCCGTGTTGTTCTGAACAATACCTTTGATCCCGCGATTTCCTCTGCCTCGCAGAGTGCATTGCTTGAGGCTATTATGACCGCCTATTCGGCTTCTTTTGCGGGAAAAGCCGGTTTCACGCTGGATACAGCGTTCTACGACGAGCTGTTTGCCGGCACGAACCTCGATTTTATCCAGCAGCTGGAGTTCATCGACCGGGAAATTGAGGATCTTGTCCTTTACGCCCAGGAAATGGCCGAGCTTTCGCCGGATCTGAAGATCGACGGTCACGGATTCGATGACATCGCCCTTCGTTTCCAGAACCTCTCCGGCAGTCTGGTCGCACAGCTGAAATCGAATCTGCAGGTCAATGCGCTGGCCAAGAAGCCGCAGCGGCTTCTCAATCAGTATGAATTCACCCTGCAGCACCTGCTTGTCCAGCTGGAAGTCCAGAAACAGCACCTGGAGAATCTGGACAAACTCATTGCCTCTTTTGAGCGCAACGGCACTATCTACCTGACCACCGATACCAGCAATACCGTTCTGAACGGAAATTCTTCCTATACATATGATATGCTGGTGAAATTCCGGAACGAACAGGCAGAGAAGATTTCAGACACTTCCAGCCAGGCCGCCGTTTACCAGAAATGGATCAATGACCTGTCCAGAAACAAGCAGGACGAAAACAGCGACGGTGTCACTGACCTGCCCAGTCTTGACGATGTCGCGGAAGGAACGGAAGCGGTGGAAGGCATCTCGGACAGCCAGATTGCCGCCTTCCAGCTTCAGGTGGATGCCATCCATGACACGCTGAATCAGATCGTCGCAGATTTCAAAGCCCTGCTGACTGCCTTCAACGAGCAGAACATCAATCCGGGAACGGTGGCCGTGTCCGCTGTCAAGTACAAAGCGCCCTCCCTCGTTTCCGCCTCCTTTGTCATGAAGGCCATCAAGACCTCCATTCCGGTCTGCGCCCTGGGCATTATCTTCTGCCTCATCATCCTGCTGCCGAAAATGAAGCAGCGCTTCCTCCACTGACAAATCCCGGGGCAGTTCAGTTCAAATGAGTCATTTGACTCAGACAGATTGAACGAATCCTGACCGGATAATAAAAAGGCTTCACAGAACAACCCGTTCTGTGAAGCCTTTTTCATTGTCCACAGGCTGAGACCAGTCCTTCCAGAAATCTCCTGGCCTCTTTTGCTCCGCCGCAGGCATGAAAGCTGTCAGAAATCCGCTGTGCACCTGCCTTACAGGCCGGTTCATACAAAACGGTCTGAAGAGCCTGCAGAATGTCCTCTTCTGAGATGGATTTTAACCGAATCCCGGCTCCAAGTTCCTCTGTTCGTTTCGCAACAGCCTCCTGTTCCGTCGTCTGCGGAAACAACACCAGCGGCACCTGAAAGTACAGTCCCTCTGAGGCGGAATTCATGCCGCAATGGGTGATAAACGCATCCGCGATGGACAGGACAGCCATCTGGTCAACGGATTCATACAGCTGAATGTTATCCGGCAGATCCCCATACTGCTCCGGATTGGTTCCCATGGAAATGATGACCTGCCAGCCGGTCCTGCCCAAGGCATGGATACAGTTCCGGGTGAACTCCCGATTCTGGTTGATCGTCCCCATGGAGATATACACCGTTTTCTCTGCTGTCTTGGCATAAGGCTCCGTGACCGGACGAATGGAAGGCCCGATGAAACGGTAACAATCGGAAAATGTTTCCGCACAGGGTTGGAAATACCTTGACGTATAGACGATGGTGTTTGTCTCATTGTCATTCTGAATGATGTCAAGAATTCCCTTGACCGGATATCCCCGATCCCTCAGCCGTCTGATTTGCTTCCTGATGCGCGGCATGGAAAACAGCATTTTAACCAGGTCCCACGGGCCCTGTTTCATGTACTTGGCCGAATATTGATTGAAGGCGAATGTGGTTGTGGAAGAGACATATGGCAGCCCGTATTTCATCGCTGCCAGTTTTCCCCAGAATGCAACGGAATCCGAAACAACCAGGTCCGGCCTGATCTCATCCATTTTTTCCTTTGTCATTTCATCCAGCGCCAGTGTTGAGGATACCAGCAGTTCAGCCGCAAATGCCAGATCTTTTCCTACCCGGTCCGCGTTTCCCTGATCTTCCATTCCAAAGTCAATCCCGTCACAGCCAATGAACACGGCACCGGCACTTTCAATTTGCCGGCGAAATATTTCGAAGGAAAAATAGTACACCTGATGACCGGCGGCTGTCAGTTCCTTCACAAGCTCAAGCGTCGGATTGGTGTGTCCGTATGCCGGAATACAAAACCATGCGATCCTCATCTGACCGTTCACCTCCTCCGGCGGTTTCCGTCCATCTGATCCGGGCAGCTGGTTGAGGGCGTTCAGTCCTCAGCAAATATCCGGCCACCGGGTTCAGCCGGCTATTGGGCCTGCTCCGTCTCCTCACCGAAACGGAACGTATGCTTTCCGTTCTGCTTGGCCTTATACATGGCCTCATCGGTCTTCAGGAAGAGGTTTTCCGGGTTCGTTGCCTTTGAGCCGTGGACGATTCCCACGCTGATGGAAACCGGCGGGAGTCCATCATCCGTTCTGGCCATGTCCTCATTGATCTTTACGATCTTGGATGCAATCAGGTTATGCTGCGCCTCGGTGGCGTGAACCATGAACACGACAAACTCATCCCCGCCGATCCGGCAGATATAGTCATCCGAACGGAAATTGTTTTTGAGCACCCGGACCAGTTTGATCAGGACCCGGTCGCCGCAGTCATGACCGTACGTGTCGTTGATCGTCTTGAAATTGTCCACATCAATCATGACCATGTACGTGCTGTCCAGTTCAATGCTGGAAAACAGCAGGTCATAGCCGGACCGGTTGTAGGCCCCGGTCAGCTCATCATGGGAGGCCTTGAAATTCAGGTGCTCCAGGCTTCGCTTGTAGACCTCGTACATCCGGTTATAGGCCCGGGCCAGGTAGCGGAACTCATTGGCCCCCACCTCCGGAATCGGGCTGTCCGCCTTAATCCGTTCAACGGCATTGAGCACCGGATGGATGCCAAGGCGCGAGGTAAGCCAGACCATGAAGAGAATGCCCACGGTCTGAATGATCACCACAACCCGGACCTTGTTCAGGTCCTTTCGGAAGGAGTCAAGCGCG
Source organism: Christensenella sp. UBA4263 (assembly GCA_002395225.1). GTDB lineage: Bacteria > Bacillota > Clostridia > Christensenellales > Aristaeellaceae > Ventricola. Next base: position 14,327 of record DGWH01000167.1, on the reverse strand, counting down.
GAGGCATCAAAGTCGTACGCCATCTTTTCCAGTTCGTTCAGGCTGTTACGCATGTGTGCCCGAATGACGTTCTTGATGAAATAATAATCATCGTTGAGCACCGTCTCTGTGGCTTTGCGCATCTTGGCCTCGCTGTCCAGGACCTGATCCTCCTCCGACAGCTGAACGGTATCAAGGATCTCCGGATAATCCGTGTACCCCTTGGCCTCAATCACCAGGCGCATGGCATAGTACTCAAGGCCCATGAGCCGCACGGAATGGTCCATGGCGGTCTGAAGCGATTTCAGTGCCACGGCATTCCCGCCCTCACGGGACATCGTCTGGATGGCCTCCTCCCGATGATTCGCCTCAAAGGCTTCCCTGAAATACGCGTCCATAAAAGTCCGGTCTCCGTTCAGGGTAAAACGCTGAACATTTTCCGTCAGATAATCCGAGGCATCCATGAGTTCCCGTGCCGCTTTTCTCAGCTCAATCTGCCGTTCCGAAGTCTCCGTCATACTTTCAAATTCGGTTGACAGACGGTAACTCGTCAGAAACATCAGAATCGAGACAATCACAGCCCCCACAATCAGCAGAAAATGAACCGTCCGAAGGGAAATTCCACCCCGCTCTTTCTGATTTGATGACATAAACATCCCTCTTAAAAAAAACCTTTGGTCCGGCCGGGTTCACTGTTGTTTCCCATACCGGACACCCAGAATGATCTTGTTTCCGCCCTGCATGCGCATGATCTTCATATTGACATCCATCGGCTCTCCGCTGTCAATCAGGCGATAATTGGCCGTGAACACTTTGTGCCGTTCCAGTTCATCAAGGATTTTTTCCTTGGTAAATTTCTTGAGGAACGGTTCCCGGTCCTCCTCGTAAACCCGGATCATGGCATCCCGCTTCACCGCATCAAAGAAGTGATCTCCGTGACGCTCCATGGCCAGTTCCTCCTCCCCGAAAACAGAGGTATATTCAATGAACTGTTCCGTATCCAGATTCACATAATAGATATTGTAATAGTCTGCCGCCAGTGCGCGGGCAATGCTGGCATAGGTGGTTCCCTCATCCGGATCTGTGACCGAGAGAATCGCCAGGGCAATCGCCACGGTTCCCGTAACCGGATTGACAGAGAGCTTTCGGGTAAAGGAATGCGCCACCGAGCCATCCGGCATCTGCTCATCAAAATAGGAACGTCCGCCGGTGCTGCGGGCCCGTATCATCTTGACAAACTCCGAACTGCCGGCAAAGGAGGTGAGAGAATAGTCCGTTCCGTGCTCAATCTCCGTTTTGTAAAACCGCGACACATATTCCCGGTATGAACTGTTGCACCGGGCGATCCGGATGTTTTCCTCCCGGACCTCCAGAATCACCACGGGGATGGAACTGAAGACATTCTGGAAAATGTTCCCGGTTCCATTTGCCAGCGACGAAAAATCATACAGATTCATCCGTCCGATGGTCTCGTAGTACCCCAGCTCATCCGGATTTTCAAATCCGATCTGGTGTCCCGTCCTGTAACGTTCCAGAATTTCCTCAAAGGAAATCGGTTTGCAAAAATAATAGCCCTGAAGTTTGGAACAGCCGATTTCCTGCAGGAACCGCACCTGCTTTTCGGTTTCAACCCCCTCGCAGACCGTATCCAGTCCCAGGGAATTGGCCATCCGCATCAGTTCTCTCAGAACGGTCTTCCCGTCCTCCCCCTCATCCAGCTTCTTCATGAACGACATGTCAAACTTGATCAGGTTGAACCGGAGGCTCTGCAGGAGTTCAAGGGAGGAATACCCGCTGCCAAAATCATCCATCCACACAGGGAACCCCAGGGCCTGGAAGCGCCTCACCTGCTCCTTCATATAGTCGAGATTCCGGCCGACGGTGCTCTCCGTAATTTCAACGGTGATCATCCCATGCGGAATCCCGGCCGCGTCGACCCGGGCCCGCACCTCCTCCACGATGTCGCAGGACCGGAAATCCGATCTGGACAGATTGACGGAAACCGGAACCGTGTAAAGTCCCTCCCGCTGCTGATTCCGGATCTTCTCCAGCACCCGTTCAAGGACGTACAGATCCAGTTTGTAGATCAGCTCCGCGTCCTCCAGGCAGGGAATGAAGGCAGCCGGCGAGAGCATCCCGCGCTCCGGATCATTCCATCTGGCCAGAGCCTCCTCATCACAGACATGCCCGTTGACGGCACGGACGATCGGCTGATAGTACACCTCAATCCAGTGTTCCCGCATGGCCCGGTCCACGTTGCTGAGAATATACTGACGCATCAGGGCGTCGTTTCGCTGGCCGTGATCATAATTGGAATAGCCGGACTCATACTGATTCCGGCAGCCGTCGCAGGCGAATTTCGCCCGGTCACAGGCCGTACTGGGCGGAACGAGCCCGATCCGGTTGGAATAGATGCCGATATGAACCGGCAGCGAATTCCCGTCGTTCAGCCGTTCATTGGCCGCAATAAAGGCATCCAGCCTCGCGGTAAGGTCGTCCTCGGTCGTAATCGCCGCAAAATGGTCCGCTGCAATGCGGCAGCAGTTCTCCGCCTGAAACGTATCCGACAGAAGCGCTGAAAAGGCTCGCAGCAGACGATCCCCTTCGGCAAAGCCGTATTTCGAATTGTAGAACTTCATGCCGCTCATATCCATATACAGGAAAACCGGCACTTTTCCCTGCGCAATGCAGGCATCCCTGGTCCTCTCGGCCAGCTCAAAGAAATGCATCATGCTGGGGAGACCCGTCAGGTAGTCGTACTGACTGGCTTTCATGATGCTTTCCTCGTGAAGGGAACTGCTCATGAAATTGGTGAGATTGTCTTTTTCCACCTGATCCTGATACGTTCCCTCATTCATGTACCAGATCTGGGCCAGCCGTGTGCCGTCGTCCGTCAGGAAATGTTCCCCGACGGCATGAATGACCGTATACCAGTCTGCCCCCTGCGGCCTCACGCGAAAAACGACTTCGTACTTTCCGCTGTTTTCAGCAAACTGAACCGCTATATTGCTGAGCCGGCCGGCATCATCCTTGTGCACATCCCGGTACATGTCGCGGCTCATGTTCTGATAGGCCGCCTCCAGGGACGGATAACCAAACAGGCTGCAAAATCCCGCTGAAAGGGCAACGGGGATGATTTTGTCCTCCACCAGCTGGTAAATGCCCATCGGAACCCGCAGCTGCTCAATTGCTGTCCGCTGTTCCTCCGTATATCTGTACCGTTCCATCCCATAGCTCCATTCTCTGAAAGGCCATCAGCGGCTCTTCAGGTCTTTTTTATTGTCGTACATCTGCCGGTCCGCCCGCATGAACACATCAGCCACACAGGCATCCTCCCCGAAAGCGGACATGCCGCAGGCAATGACGATCCCGCCGGACGCCTGTGCCTGCCGGTTATGTTCCCTTACCTGCCCGATCAGTTCCCGGATGTCGGTCAGGTCCGCCCCCTGGGAAATCACGGCAAATTCATCTCCGCCGATGCGGAAAACCGGGCTGTGCTTGAAAATATTGCAGATCAGGCGGCAGGCATCCCGCAGATACTGATCCCCCGCCTGATGGCCCTGGGTGTCATTGACCTTTTTGAGATCATTCACATCCAGAACCGTCACCGCAAATTCGCGCACCTCATGTGCCCGGATCTGCCGGTTCAGCTTTTCCTCTTCTTCCTGATAGGCATACTTGTTCCTGACCCCGGTCAGGGCATCCAGGTTGGCCTGCGTCCTGGCCTTTTCCAGCTGCCGGGCATATTCCTCTTCCCTGCGCACATTGGCATCGATGTTGTTAAAGCCAATGACCAGGCTTGCACCGTTCTTTTCCTCCACCTGGCCGGCCTTGATCTGGTAATAGGCGGATCGGTTTTCAATCACCAGGCGCAGGCTCACCGCAAAGGTTCCGCCATGGGCCGTCTCCTGCAGCACGCTTTCCCGGGTGAACAGGGAAATGAAGCGGGGATAGTCCGCCGGGTCGATAAAGTCCCGGCCTTTGGCGCGAATCATGGCAAAGAAATCCTCCCCGGTTTCAGGGATCTCAAACAGCTCCGCACCGGCCGTGGTGCTGTATTCCCGGTAGGCACCGCTCTTCGGCTCCACCAGATACACACTGAGGAACGTGCCGGCCAGAACACTCAGCCGGGTATAGGCCGCGTGCTCCTCAATGGCCCGCTCTGCCTCCCGGCGCTGCCGGATCTGCTCATCCACGTCCATGATCCCCAGAATGAAAAACCGCTCATCATCCTCCATCCGGGTCACCTTCATATTGACATACCGGTATTCCTGTCCGCACAGGAGGCGGTACGTAAACATGTGGGTGCCGTTCCGGTTCAGGGTCTTAATCAGCGTATCGCGGTCCAGCACATGCAGGAAAGCGGCCCGGTCCTCCGGATGGACCAGCGTCTCCGACTCGATCTTGCACGACTCAAAGAAATGCTCGCCGTGCCGCAGTTCGGTCATCTGATTCCGGGCCTTCTCCGTCGAATACTCGACATACGTTCCGTTTTCCAGGTTGACATAGTAGATATCGATATAGCTGCTGGAAAGCGCCTGGGCAATGCGGGTATAAATGATGCCAATGCTCCTGGCCCGCTCATAGGCCTCACGGGTGGAGGCGTTTTCCCGCTGTACCCGGACCATGTCCGTCACATCCTGGGACATGCCCAGGGTGCACAGGCGCCCCGCCGCATCCCGGAATTTCAGTTTGGTCGTCTGGAACTGCCGCTGATGGCCCGCCGCATCCAGCACATCCTCAAAAAACACATAGGGCTCCTCCATGGACAGGGCCATCCGGTCATCCTCGATAAAGTGCCGGGCCGTCTCCTCATCAAAGATTTCCGTGTCCCTGAGGCCCACGACCCCTTCCGGACTGTCCTTATGGGCATACTCGGCAAAGGCCTGATTGCAGGCCAGGTACACGCCCGTTTCCGCGTCCTTGGAAAAGCTGAGGCAGGGCATGTTGTCAAGCAGCGCGCTGATCGATTCTTTCAGTTCCGCGATTTTTTCGCCGCTCCTGACCGCATCCTCTGCCGTGATCAGCCGCTCATTGAGTTTCCGGTTTTCCCGGTAATTGTTCAGGATAATGCCCATGCTGACTGCCAGCAGTCCCAGCGAGACCACCGCATAGAGCTTGTTGGTGCGGCTGATCTGGTCTGCCTGACTCTGCAGAAAGGCCGCCCTGGCCTCTGTCCCGCCATCCGCGCCGATGTGGCTCTGGTGATACTCGAAGATCCGCTCCACCGCCTGGTTGGCCGCCTTTTCCGTGGCCCTTGAGGCCCACATGACGGAGGCAAAGAGCACCAGCATCAGGAAAAAGCCCCACACAAAGATCCGCTGCGCATAAGGCCGATCCGGATTCTTTTTCAGAATCCAGCGGAAATAGGCCAGACCCAGAAGGGACCAGATGATGAACAGCGCATAGGACTCCGTCTCCATGGCATCAAAGGGCAGAAGGCCGGGAACCAGCAGGAGGACCAGGAAGAGAACCATCAGGACCGTTCCAGCCAGCCCCGTTCCCTTTTCCAGCCCGCTGCCCTCCCGGCGGGCACAGCGGTAAACCGAATAGGAGATGACCGCATAGATGAGGGTAGCCCCCAGGGTGGTCACATCGACAATCCAGCCAATGGCCGTCCGCCCGATGAACGGAATGAACACCGAAAGAACCAGAACCGCATCAATGGCCCTGACCGGATTCCCGTGTTCATTCAGTCCTGAAAAGGCCGCCGGTGCCTCCCCTTCCCGGCTCACGGCGTACAGAATCCGGCTCAGCGCCATCATGTTGCCGATCAGGCTGGTCAGAATCACGCACAGGAGCGAAATCATCAGAATGGTCACACCGGTGCGGCCAAGATAATGTTCTGCCGCATAAAAGGCCGGGACCGCCCGGATTCCCTCCTGGTTTCCCATGTTTCGGATATAGGAGAGCCAGCTGTCATACTCCGGCGGATACGCCGACACCGACAGCAGGGAAACGAAGATGTAAAGGACCGTGCTCACAATGACGGAGCAAAGCAGGATGGAGCGGATTTTCCGGACCGGAAAGTCATATTCCTCCGAAAAATGCGCCACATTCTCAAACCCGATAAAGGCCCAGGGGGAAATGACCGCGGTCCGCAGAATCTGCGCAAAAGCCGTGGAGCCCTCTGTATACAGCGGTTCATAGCTGAACCCGCCCTCATGCCTCAGCAGGGCCAGCACCGCACACAGCGTAAATCCCGCCGCGAACAGCAGCGCCGAACCGATCATGACCCGGTTCGGTGTCCGGACCGACCGGCACCGTTTCAGGAAAACGCCGGTGGCAAAGGCCGCACAGACGGACAGCAGTGCCTCCCCCAGCCAGACCTCATAGCCAAAGATCGTGTAGTGAAACCCGAACCGGAACAGATCGCCGAGAAAGAAACGGGCAAACAGCGGAACCGAGGTGATATTGGCCCAGAAAATCGCCAGATACGTGAGGAGGATAAACCAGAACGCCAGGAAACTCAGATTGCGTCCGCCCATCTGTTTTTCAAAGGTGTACACGCTCCCCGCACCCGGCTTTTTCTGAATCATATACTGCAGATTCCACGCAATGACCAGAATCACCGCCATTCCGGCCAGGAGCCCGAATACCGTGCCGAGCACGCCGGATTTTTGCAGAAAGGTGCTGCAGGTGACAATAAAGGATCCCCAGCCAATGCTCGTCCCGATCGAAAAGGACCAGATTCCAAGCGGCGAAAAGCCGGGGTTCAGCTGACCCGTCTGATGTTTCTTTTTCAACGTTTCCTGTTCTCCATTCTGTTTGATCTGAATCGGGCAGATATGGGGTATTCAATTTGCTGCATGCACAGCAGTTCTCTTTATCGGGACCAGCCCGGTTTTCGTCAGATTCCTTTGTCCGTTGTCCGGACCTCCGGCAGATGGGACATAAGCCCATACGGCGCGCAAAAGCTGAACACACCAAAAAAAGGACAGGAATTTCTGCCCTCCTGTGCCGGAGACAACAGGGTTTCAGTATCGTTTCCCTGTTTTCGCTTTGCCTGAATTATATCAAATTCATCGAATCTTGACAACTCGATTCTATAAACCTCTCAAAAATTGCACAATGTGTTTTCAGTTTTGGTTCCTCCGGAAGTTGCCCGGAAAACAAAAAGTACCTCTGAACCATTCAGAGGTACTTTTTTGGCCGTCAGTCTGGTCTTTGGTCTGCCGCTTTGCGGCAGGCCCTGTGCTATGCCGAAATCAGATTCTGCCGGGTCCTGTTCTCGAAAATGAGGATATCATCAATCCGCACGTCAAAAACGGCGGCCAGCACGGCAAGATTGTCAACGGTGGGCAGGGCTACGCCGCGCTGCCACTTGTAGATGGCCTGCGGCGTGCTGAATCCGAAGATTTCCTGGAGGTCTTTCACGCTCATCCCCGCACTTCGTCTCATGCGGGTAATGTTCATTCCTGTTGCGGTCATGTCAATGACCGGAATTCGATTCATTTCATTTACGCTCCTGTTCCGGCCGGAGCCGGAACAGTCCGGCTCAGCCTGCCTTAAAATTGTAGATGGGTTTCAGTACCTCAAGCACCTCCACGGTCTCGCCGATCACGCCGATAATATCCTCAAGGGATTTATAGGCCATGGGCGCCTCATCCAGGGTCGCCTCACTGACCGATGTGGTATAGATACCGGCCATTTCCCGGCGATACGCATTAAGATCCAGCTGTTCTCTGGCCGCCGACCGGGAGAGGAGACGTCCGGCACCGTGCGGGGCGGAATAGTTCCATTCCTCATTGCCTTTGCCCCGGGCCAGAATGCTGCCATCCCGCATGTTGACGGGAATCAGGACAAGTTCGCCCCGGTGCGCCGCGATGGCCCCTTTCCGCAGGATCATCTCCTCCATGTCGATGTAGTTGTGCACCGTATGAAACGCCTGCTGCGCCTCAAGACCCAGCTGCCCCAGGATGAACTGCGCCATGCTCTCCCGGTTCCGAAGGGCAAACTGCTGGCAGATCCCGACATCATGCAGATAATCGGCAAGTGCCGTCCCGGACAGATCGCAGAGATCCTCCGGCACCTTCAGTTCCCGGGGATCCCAGTGAAGGCCGCGCAGTGCCTCCTGAATTTCGCTCCGGCGTCCCTGGGCTTTGTATTCAGCGATCAGGGCATCCCGCCGGGCATAGTATTCGCCCTTGCCGCGGTTCAGCTCCACCGCCAGATGCTGGTAATGCTCCGCCACCTGTTTTCCAAGGCTTCGTGAGCCGGAGTGAATCACCAGGTATCGGGTCCCGTCCATGGCCTGATCAATCTCGATAAAGTGGTTTCCGCCGCCCAGGGTTCCAAGGCTGCGTTCAATGCGCCTGGTATCCCTCAGCTCCCGGTAGCAGCGAAGATCCGCCAGTGCCTCAAAGCGCTCCCGGCGACCCGGCCAGACCGCCATGCCAGAGGGCAGGGCGTGGGCCGCCGCATCCATCTGCTCAAGGTCGATCTGGATTTTTCCAAGACTGACCGTATACATGCCGCATCCGATATCAACGCCCACGATATTGGGGACCACCCGGTCCCGGACCGTCATGGTCGTCCCGATCGTGCAGCCCCTGCCGGCATGTACATCCGGCATGATGCGTATTCGGCTCCCCTCGGTAAACGGGCTGTCGCACATCCGCCGGATCTGTTCCACTGCCCCGTCCTCAATGACGGCGGCATAGCACAGGGCTGTACTGACCCTGCCTCTGATTTCCACTTTTTCTCACTTCCTCTGCTTTGACAATACAAAAAGCCGTCTGCCCATATAAGGCAGGCGGCAAAAACCGGTCCCTTTATCAGCAGACCGTCTGTTTGCTCATTGCCTTACAGGCATGCGAAAGAAGACCATCCTCAAAGATGGACAGGCATTCCGGCTTGCTATAAGACAAATGTATGCGAATGACGGTCATGGCTTTTTTCCTTTCCGGGCACTGCCCTGCTTGATGGTTCTTACTATATCACGGTTTCCCCGATTCGTAAATAAACCTGCAGTATAATTTTTCTGCAGACCTGGCCGGCTCAGTTGAAGCCGACCACTTTATCGGCAAGATGATACACGATCCGGGAAATGCCCATTCCGGCACGGGAACGGGCACGGCACAGCGAACCGATCAGGCCGTGTGCCAGCTTCTGATACAGTTCCGGATTTTTCTCCCGGATCGTTTCCCAGAGTGCATCCCGTTTTTCAAGGTTTTCCGGCTTTTCAGAGAGAATGGCCAGAATGGAGGAAATGGCGGTAATAATCTCAAAATAACTGTAAAGGTATTTCCGGCAGTGCTCCTCGGAAACCGCCATCACATCCACCGCCTCCAGCATGAGCCGGTTCACCAGCATCTGCTGGTCGATCCGCTGAATCATCACATTCTCGTGAACCGACTGATCCTCCCGGCCGATATAGTAGTGATAAAGCGTCTCATGCATGTAATACATCCGCCTCACAAAGCGCATGGGCACATAGACGTAGAGATTGTCCACATAAAACGTATGCTTGGGCAGGCTCAGTCCGCATTCAAGCAGCATCTCCCGCCGATATGTGGCCGAATGCATCAGGATATACTGTCCGGTATGCAGGTTATGCATCTCCTCCCAGGTAAACACGCGGTCCTCCGGCAGGGCATTGGCATACTGCATGACATGTTTTCGGGTGACGCCGGTTTTGTCGTAGACAAAATCCGTAATGAAGAGATCCACCGGCTCCTCAAAGGACCGGAGCTGCCGGATCATCTTCTGCAGCACCTCGTTGTCAAACCAGTCATCCGAATCAAGCACCCGGAAATACAGCCCGGTGGCATGTGAAAGGCCGCACATGACCGCATCCCCGTGACCGCCGTTTTCCTTGTGAATCGCCTGTACGATTCCGGGATACTTTTTCTCATACTCATCCGCTATTCCGGCTGTTCCATCCGTGGATCCGTCATCCACAATCAGGATCTCCACGTCCTCACCGGCAGGCAGGATACTGTCAATGGCATGACGCATGTATGCCTCGGAGTTATAACAGGGGACCGTCACAGAGAGTATTTTCATCTTGCTTTCACCTCAAACAGTAAAATCAGGCCGCGTCCGGTGCCCAACAAAAAAGCTGCGGGAATTGCCTGCAGCCTTTTGGGTTCGATCGGCGCGGAATCTCAGCGGGTACCAGTCTGAAACCGTCCTCTGTCCTTCTTGTTTTCCGGAATCGGAGCAATTTCACCAGCATCGCGCAGGGCGTTGCGGGTAAGCAGAGGACCGACCAGTTCATAAATCAGAACCCCGAACAGGGTCACGTTTCGGATAATGGAGGCATCCATTCCGCCAAGGACGGAAGCCTGATTCACCATGCCCAGGGCAACACCGGCCTGCGGCAGAAGGGTAATTCCCAGATACTTGACCACATTGGGCGGACACTTCATTGCCTGTGCACTCACCCGGGCACCCATATACTTGCCCAGGGAACGGGAGAGAATATAGGCAACGCCAATCAGGACATACACCGGCTGAGCGAATACGCCCAGCTCCAGTGCAGCGCCGCTCAGCACGAAAAAGGTGGCATTCAGCGGAGCCGTCCATTTTTCCGCCCGTTTCATGATATCCGACGAGTACTCACTGGTGTTGCAGAAAACCGTCCCCAGCATCATGCACACCAGCAGGGTGGAGAAGGAGATCTCTGCCGGGCCTACCGGAATGCGCAGGTAAGACAGCGCAATGGTCATCAGCACAAAGGAGATCGTCATGGACAGACGGTTGGAGTTGGAATAGAACAGTTTCTCAATCTTCGAGAGGCACAGTCCGAGACCGCCACCCAGCAGCAGAGAAAAGACGATTTCGAGGACCGGGTTGACAATGACGGAAATGACATCCAGATTGCCCACCTTCATGGCCTGCGCAATTCCGAAAGACACGGAGAACACGACGAGACCGACCGCATCATCCAGCGCGACAATGGGAAGCAGGAGACGGGTCACAGGACCGTCCGCCTTATACTGACGGACGACCATCAGGGTGGCCGCAGGCGCTGTTGCCGAGGCAATGGCCCCCAACACAATCGCCACGCGGATCGACAGGACAGCCTCGCCCAGAATGAAATGAAGGGCGATCAGGACCACGTCGACAATCAGGGAGGCGATCACCGACTGAAAGATTCCGATGACCGTGGCCGCCTTGCCCGTATGCTTCAGTTCCTCCAGCAGGAACTCCGAGCCGATGGAAAAGGCGATGAACCCCAGTGCCGTCTCATTGATGATTCCCACCGACTGGACATCCGCATAACTGGCAAAGCCGACACCGTTCAGGCCCAGCCGGCCGATTCCGTACGGCCCGATGATCAGTCCGGCAATCAGGAACGCCGTGACATCCGGGAAATTCAGGCCCATCTTTTTAAAGACACGGGTCAGCATCAGACCCGCAAACAACGCAATTGAAACCGATAAGAATATTTGCATTTCCATGAAAACATAACCTCACTTAATCGATCGATGCGTCTGCACCAATCCCACTTTTAACAGCAAAAAGCAATTATAGCCATTCAGCTGTCAGATTTCAAGGTTATTCTTCCATAAACATAAAAACGGTTAATGGTCATGTGCCTTTTTCCACTCCCGGATCTCCGTCAGCCGCTGCGCATACCGGCCCTCAAGCCCCTGCGTCGTCGGCTGATAATAGACCCGGTCCATCAGATCCTCCGGCAGGCAGTGCATCGCACTCAGCTTTTCCTGCGTGTCATGGGCATACACGTACCCTTTCCCGTACCCGAGACTGTCCATGAGTTTCGTGGGCGCATTGCGAATCTGCATCGGCACCGGTTCCGCCAGGCGGGTACTGGCATCCTTTTTGGCACTCTCATAAGCCACATAGAGGGAGTTGGACTTGGGCGACAGGGAAAGGTACACCACCGCCTGGGTCAGATGAACCGAGCACTCGGGCATTCCGAGAAAATGGCACGCCTGATAGCACGCCACCGCCTGCTCAATCGCGCGGGGATCGGCCAGTCCCACATCCTCACTGGCAAAGCGAACCAGTCGCCGGGCCACATACAGGGGATCCTCCCCCGCCTCCAGCATCCGTGCCAGCCAGTATACGGCCGCGTC
>DGWH01000167.1:0-2183 GCA_002395225.1 Christensenella sp. UBA4263 | reverse complement strand
TTCTTATCGTACAGCAGCGACTTTTTCGAGGTGATCTGGGCGAGAATCTCCTCCGTCACCCTCACCGTTCCATCCGCCGCGATCTGCCCGTTGAGAACGGCCATTTCCAGGGTGCCCAGAGCCATGCGGGCATCCCCGTTGGCAAAGACGGCGATCTGCCGGAGCACCTCCGGGGCAATCTGCACCTGCAGATTGCCAAAGCCCCGGGGATCCCGGAGAGTCCGCTCAAGCATGCCGCGGATATCCTCCGGTTCCAGTGCCCGCAGGACAAAGACCTTGCACCGGGACAGAAGCGCCCCGTTAATCTCAAAGGACGGGTTTTCCGTTGTCGCCCCGATCAGGATAATGCTGCCCTTTTCCACATAGGGCAGAAAGGCATCCTGCTGTGCCTTGTTGAAGCGGTGAATTTCATCCACAAAGAGAATGGTCCGCTCGCCGAAGCGGCGTCCCTCCTCGGCCCGCTCCATCACGGCCCTTGCCTCCTTGATTCCGCCGGTGACGGCGGAGAAATCCGCAAAGGTGGCCCGGGTCCGGCTGGCAATGATTCTGGCCAGCGTGGTTTTCCCCACACCGGGCGGTCCCCAGAAAATCATGGAGGTAATCCGGTCCTCCTCAATCAGCCGGCGCAGAATCTTCCCCGGCCCCAGCAGATGCTGCTGACCGACAAATTCCGACAGATCTCTGGGACGCATCCGGGCCGCCAGCGGCTGCTCATTGTCCTGTTCAAACATATTCGCCTGTTCCATCATGGCAGCTGACTGAATACCTCACCCAATTTTTCATGAATCACCAGGTCCGCAATCTCATCCCTGGCTGTCGGCGTCTTGTTGATCAGCACCAGACGGCCGCCCTTGTATTCATCCAGGTAGGCGGCTGCCGGATACACCGAAAGTGACGTTCCCGCAACGATCAGCAGATCTGCCTGGCGGATTGCCTGAACTGCGCCAAATGTCACATCCGGATCCAGCCCCTCCTCATAGAGAACCACATCCGGCTTCACCCGTCCGCCGCAGGCCGGGCACACCGGCACCTCCGGCAGCTCCATGAACGCCTTCAGGTCGAACATCCGGCCGCATTTCTGGCAGAAATTGCGGTGAACACTTCCATGCAGCTCATACACCCGGCGACTGCCGGCCGCCTGATGCAGTCCGTCAATATTCTGGGTAACCACGGCAAACAGCCGTCCCTCCCGCTCCCACTGGGCCAGTTTCAGATGCACCACATTGGGCCGGGCATCCGGAAACAGCATTTTCTCCCGGTAGAACTGGAAAAACACTTCCGGATTCCGCTGGTAAAACGTGTGGGAGATAATGGTTTCCGGCGGAAATCTGTACTTCTGTTTGTACAATCCATCCGGCGAGCGGAAATCCGGGATGCCGCTCTCCGTGGAAACCCCCGCTCCCCCGAAAAACACAATCCGGCTGCTTTCCTTTACATAGGTTTTCAGAAGTTCCAGTTTCTTTTCATCCATTTCTGTTCCTCCTTTGCAGGCCTCAGCTCTGGTCATTTGTCTGAGGCACTTGTCAGTCGCCTGGATTCAGCCCGCTCCACACCTCAGGCGATTAAAGAAGCAGCATCTTTTCCGACTGAAAGGTACACTCAAGCCGGCTTTTCACCATTTCCAGCATCGAATAAAAGACGGCTGAGGAAACCTCGAGGCCGCCATCCAGTGCAGCCAGTCCCTCTTTCATGATCCACTGCATATCCGCCACATCTTTTCCGTTAAGACGCAGCTCTCCGGCTTTGCGGCACTCCCGGCAGAGAATGCCGCCCCGTTTCAGGGAAAACCCAAAGGCAGCCCCCTCATCCGGCGTCAGCGGTGCGCCGCAGGCGGCACAGTTCCGCACTCCGGGCCGGAACCCGTTGAGTGAGAGAAGTCCGGCCATAAACACCGCCGTGATCGTGCGCGGACTGGCACTGCCGTAAGCCAGGTGTGCCAGAGAACGCAGAAAATGCAGAAACAGGCGCGGCTCCGGCTGGTCCGGCTGCACCACCACCCGGCACATTTCCAGCATCAGGGTCCCGTGACTCAGACGCCCGTAGTCCTCACGAAGCGGATAAAAAGCATCCGTCACCTGGCAGGATACCAACGACGCATGTTCACCGGATGTATACAGGAGATATTCCCCCGAGCAGAAAAGCTCGCTGGCGGAAAGGAGCGGACTTTTAGGGGATTTGGCCCG
>DGWH01000156.1:5279-8079 GCA_002395225.1 Christensenella sp. UBA4263 | reverse complement strand
CCATAAATGCCGCGGTGCCGAAAGAACAGGCTTCGGTTCAATATGGAGGATAAAAGGATGTACTATGTGAAGCGCAGGAACAATAACTTCTTTGTTGCCCGGGGACCGAAATTCAATGAAAGTGCCTGGGTGGGCAACATCCCCGAGCTCGAACTGCTTTATTACGACTATGATGATCCCGACCATTGGAATGATGTGTACCTGGCAAAGGAAGCACGAATCGTAGAGGATGAAAATTCGGACGAATATGATCCGGCGGCTGTTGCCGCTGTGCGCGGAGAAACACAGCGCCGCGCAGGGAAAGAAGGTCCGCCCTGGTTTGACAGTTTGGATGACCTGATTAAGGCACTGAATAACGCGGCGGAAGAGGATGATGACCATGAACGCAAGCCGATCATCTTGCCGGAAATGATCGATCCGGATACCAGAAGGGTGATCAGAAAACTGGCCAAAATTGAAAAGGAACGGTGGGAAGAGAAAGAACCGTCCACGGATGCCATGTTTAAACTGGAAAGCAAGTTGATGAAATCCAGTTTTGCTAATCTGGTACGTGATGGCGTTGATTACGTGGAAGACGAGAAGATGGTTGCAGCGCACCTTTTGTTCCTCTATACACAGGAGCGTCAAATCGCGCTGCTGGAGGGGAGAAAACCGGATGAGGATTTCCTTCTGGCGGGTTCCTGTCTCTACAACATCGCATCGTTAGTACAGATGATGGAAGAAGAATGAGGCTTTCCCGCTGGCAGAAAAGCATTTTTGCATGGGGGATTACTGAGGAATTCAGAGGCGGGAAAGTTTTAGATGACTTCCCTGCTTTTTGACGACATTCCTGTTTCTGCGCCTTTCCGGATTGACAGGGATGGAAGATTCCTGTAAAAATGATCTGATCCGCAGTGAAGATGAGGAATCAATGGTGTTTCTTCCCTGGTAAAGAAAACCTTCCACAGCGTCATTTTGCATGAGGGGAAGAGTGCTTTTGCCGCACAGCGGCAGTTTACAGATGTTGAATACCGGAAAAGCAGCGGGGCCATAAGACCGGACGGCGGCTCAATGAGAACCGGGCCTGCTGCGCAGCGGCAGTTTGCGGATGCTGAGTACCGGAAAAGCAGCGGGGTCATAAGACCAGACGACGGCTCATAGAGAAAGAGGAGAAAAGACGTGGTAGGAAAATATAAAGTCATCACGCTGTGCGGCAGTACACGATTCAAAGAGGCCTTCATGGAACAGCAGAAGCGCCTGACACTGGAAGGGAACATTGTGATCAGCGTGGGACTGTTCGGACATTCCGGTGATGAGGAAGTCTGGACAGAGGGAACCAAAGAGATGCTGGATGACATGCACAAGCGGAAGATTGACATGGCGGATGAAATTTTCGTCATTAATGTGGGCGGCTATATCGGAGACAGTACCAGATCTGAGATCGAGTATGCGAAGGCAAACGGAAAACCGGTCAGGTATCTGGAAATGACTGCAGAAAAAGAATACTGATGACAGAGCCCACTTCACTTGTGGATCACGCGATCAGATATGCGACACGATACACGATTTACACAAGAGATCAGGGGATGCGTCCTGATGAAGCAGTGTTGATAGCGCTTGAAGAAGAAGGCACGATGGATTGTGTTGACGTTGAGAAGCTGGTGGAATTGGCGATGAGGGAAAGCGAATGGAGAAAGGCTGAGCTGGAGAAGGAGAGGCCGGAGAAATGCTGATAGATGAATTTCGGGAGCTGGAGAAGTCCGTAAAGGATTTTGATCATCGTTCCTTTGATCTGACGGTGCTTTCGGATTACGAACTTAACGAGATTGAGTCATCCAGATTGCCGCTGTATCATCTCCACGATCTTGCGTATAAAGAACGCCTCAGGCGGTGCGAACTGGCAGAGGAGGAAAGAGCAAAGGAACAGGCGAGGCGTAAAGCAAGGTATGGCTATTACTTTCCGAATAAAGAAACCCTGACCGGATGGGACATTTACACCGTGAAAATCGTTGAACAGAGCATGATTGATACGGCTTTCGCTATTGTGGATGAAGAAACGGCGATGGCGACAATTCACAAGGCGATTCCCACCATCAGCGACGAAGAGATTGAAGCGTACAGAAAAGCCGCGGAAGCAGAGAGAACAGGGACGGGTGAAAAGGAAGAGTCAGACCAATGAAGAGCAGCTAAAACAGATTATCTGAATACTGCACTGAAAGGTTAGATCGACCAGGCATAGAACAGGCCACTGGCGGATCCGGATATTCCCCGACGCTGCCGGAATGATATGGACGGTCTCAGAGATTTCTTCACGATATATCGGGAATCGCTCAAAGAATATCCGGATGTCCTGTGGGAGAAATATACAAAGAAAGAGGCTGTCGAAGAAATGCAGAAAGCCTTCTGTATGGACCGTTATTATGCAAGAGGGAATGTCGAGCGGAACCGGGAGGAAACACCCTCGGATGATTTCTGCCGTTCGTCCCTGCTCCGGGGCAGAAGAGCGGAAAGAAACGCGGCCATCCGGCTGACACAGCCGCTTCGGATCGCCTGGATAAAAACTCAGATCAGACAAAGGCCGGGTTCAGACTTGCAGAGGAATCACGGAAACGGATGGATTCCCTGGGCACGGCGCCTGTGAAAGCAGTCAATCCGTTGCTCAGACAGGAAGAGGACAGCAGGAAAAAAGGAAGACAGGGCAATGACCCAGGCATGAGGAGAAGCAGGACAACAAAACGGAAATAAAAAAGCCTGCAGATAGTTGCAGGCTTGGGGGCAAGAACCGGAATGGTATATGTCAGCGTGAAATCGTTTTAAACGG
>DGWH01000156.1:2108-5200 GCA_002395225.1 Christensenella sp. UBA4263 | reverse complement strand
GGGCTCGACGCGCAGCGTCGATCTGTTCAATAGGTGCACCGGAACAGGGTTGCCTAAAAACCAGGCCCTTACAGGACTGTTTTTTAACGGTCGGGCCGGGACAAAGCCGCACCGGCAAAGGGGTAATGGAGGCAGACAGAATGGTGCAGCCGGTCAGAGGTCCAGGATGCATTCGATATCAAAGGCAACCTCAGGGAACACGCGCTTCAGTTCGTTTTCCAGCTGCCCGACAGAATAGCGCTTGTTCCTGGATTCCGGGGCCAGAACCACCAGGAAGGAGGCTGTTTTGGAGGCATCTTCATAGGAGAAGGCATAGGCCCGCAGGATTTCCGGGTGTTTTCGGATGATTTCCAGAATATGGTCCCACATCGCTGCCTTTTGGGGATCGCCGATATTGGAGGCGAAGATCTCGACAGAGTTCAATACGACACCGACTCTGGCGGCATCGCGGCGTATCCGGCGCATCAGCTGGGTGCTCTCTGTCACGGTCATTTGATCGTCGACCTCGACGTCCACTGAGCCGACACAGAGCTCTTCGCCGTAGTTGTGGAGGGTCAGGCTGAAGACGTTCTGAACCTCCGGCTCCTCGACCACCATCTTCTTGACCCGGCGGTAGAGCTCGGGGTCGCCTTTGGCTCCCAACAGCTTGTTGATGCACTCGGAGACCATTTCCACGCCGGTTTTGATGATGAACAGGGAGATGAGAATGCTCAGCCAGGATTCCAGATTGACATGGGTAAAGTGATAAATGGCAATGTTTGCCAGAATGGCAACGGATATAAAGGAGTCGCCGATGGTTTCCGTGCCGCTCATGACCAGGGCCGTCGAATGGATCCGTTTCCCTGCCTTTCGGGTTAATGTGCCGTACACGACCTTGGCCACGAGAGAGATGACCATGAGAAGGATGACTTCGTTCGTGTAATTCGGTGCGCTGGCATCCGGGCTCATCAGGTCCCGGATGGAGCTGTAGATGGCATGGGCAGCCATAAACAGCACGAATACACTGCTGAACATGGAGGTGATGTATTCCAGGCGGCCGTAACCAAAGGGATGTGTCCGGTCAACCCGCTTTCCGGCAAAAAGCGTTGACAGGATGGACATGAGAGAGGTGACCATGTCAGAGAAGCCGTTGAGCGCGTCCAGCATGATGGATCGGGAATTGACCATCAGCCCGACGACCAGCTTGGCTGCTGAAAGGAACAGATTCACAATGATTCCGGCGATGTTATAGCGGATGATGACGTGATTGCGTGTACTTGTTTTCGATTCCAATGTATTTCCTCCATGAACAGGTGATAAACATCCGGGCCTCAGACAAAGTGGCTCCGGCAAATGATCAACATTGTGGACTGCAAAAGTGGCCCTGTCGCGCAGCGACAGCTGATCAACATCCAGGCTTCAGACAAAGCGGCTCCGGCAGAAGATCCAAATTGTGGACTGCAAAGAAGACGAAGCCGGGCAATGCACGGCTGCTTTTCGGTGCAGTGTTTCTGCGGCAGCTTCGCTTCGGGTATCGTTTTGAGATGACGGAGAGCCCCTCCGGCCGGGAACGGTACAGGGTCAGTGCACGGGCCGGGTCAATGGGTGAATCATGTGAGGGAACAGAATGTCCTTTGGCATCGCCCGCCCGAGCCTGATAAGTTATACATTTTTTGCGGCCTGCAGTCAACCGGCTGTGGGCCGGACTTTTTTGTTTTCGGCAGAACAGGGTTACTATTCACAGGAATTTTCGTCCAACACCATGGATTTGACCACGACGCCTAGACAGTGTCACCCATCCACTGGATTGGATGGGTTAGCGCTGTCACCTTCGGACCGGTAGGCCGCAGTTCATGGTTTCCATGAATGCACAGGATTGTCGCCGGGATCGTTGCCAGAGTTTCCTTGCTTTTCAAATCTTTCCGACCAGCATAATAGTTGATACTTAACAGAAGAGGTATCAATCGCCTCTTTCTCAAAAATCACGTTGACTCCGATATCTTTCAGTTTTCTGACATACTGCAAGGTTTCTGCGTCATCCTGTTCGGCATTCCTCACCCTGCGCATCTTGCTGATAGCCTGGATCAGCTCCGAAAGCTCCTCACAATGCACCATAGCCTGGGCGTCTGCACCATAACGGCCAAGCACCCGGTGCTGTGATGGGATCTCAATCTTCATGCCGCGCCTCCTGCTTTTTTTCCAGCAGTGCGATATACCGGTTCAGGTACCAGACTGCCTTGCGAAGATCCTCGGTCGTTTTTCCCGGATCCTTATGTCCTGCCCTTGCAATGGTTGATTCGCCCGACATAAGGTGTTGCAAAAATCAAAAGCCACTATATATTGCAGTTCAAAATACCTTCAACCACTGTATTTAGCAGTCGTTTTTTCCAAAAAGGGTCTTTGTTCGGGTGAATCATGTATTTCACTGCATTGCCAAGGTGATACGGAAGCCCCAGGCCTTCAATTACATCAATCACCTCGATGGAGCCATAGGTGTAATGCACCGGATGATTCGCGTTGTCATCCAGCACCGTTTCCAACTTATCCTCCAGCATTTTCGTCTTTACAGTCATTCCTATTCCTCCGCTTCTTCTTTTCGCTGCCGGTAATATTTTGTTCGGCACTTTCCGGAACAAAAGCGCTTCGTTCTGCCGCGTGTTTCCGGTCCAGCTTCTCGCCGCAGATGACGCACCGGTCATTTTGCTCATACCAAATGGGAAGGTTCAGCTTTACGAATTCGCCTGCTCCGGCAAGGCCGTGGGTCTTGCAGTACAGCTGCACCTGATTCCGGTTGAGCCGCAGCTCCTTTGCGATCCGCTTATACCCCCAGCCCTGCAGCCGAAGGGAGCGGATCAGCTCTTTGTCTTCTTGTTTCACACACGCTCTCCCTCCGGTCAGCATTGTCGCGCCGACTTCATAGGTTGTCACAGCTGTCCAAAAACTATCGCTTTCTCGAAAGTTTTCGGACAGTCTCAGGGGGGATCGGCCCGGCAGGGTTGGCCCCTTACAAATTCGCGGATTTTAACGCGAGAGGGGCGGCGGTCTTCTCCGGGGCACTCCACAGAGATTCATACCGGCCCCCAGGGCTTATCATGAGCCTATTCTACTGAAAA
>DGWH01000156.1:0-2018 GCA_002395225.1 Christensenella sp. UBA4263 | reverse complement strand
ATCTTCAAAATTTTCACTAGAATGGTGTTACCTTAATCAGGAGGTTATCCTTATGATCATTCGCTTCCACTATATAGACCAGATCAGGCCGTTCTTCGAGAGTGATCTTATCAAAGTGATTACCGGCATCCGTCGTTGTGGAAAGTCTGTTATTCTCTCACAGATTGCTGATGAGTACCGTGCCTCCGGCAAACCGGTCCTATACATAAACTTTGAAACACTGGAGTATTCAGCTGCCATACCTGACGCAGACGCTCTTGTGTCTTATGTAAAAGAGCGGCTTCCAGCTGCGCAGAAGCTCTACGTTTTTCTTGACGAGGTGCAGCTTGTGGATGGCTGGAACATTGCCTGCCGTTCACTCAGGTTAGAAAACCTGTCCTTGTTCATTACTGGCAGCAATTCCAAGCTTCTATCGAAGGAGTTCACAAAGGAACTCAGCGGCAGATACGTTTCGTTCTGTGTACGTCCTTTTGTCTACAAGGAAATCATCGATTACGCTAATCAACTGGGAAAAACCTATTCCGTCTCTGATTATTTGATATACGGTGGTTTTCCTAAAGTTATTGAGCTTCCGGATAAAGATTCCGTCTTGCAATACCTGAATGATCTGAATCAAACGATCATCATCAATGACATCATGAACCGGTACAAGATCCGGAAAACAGAGCTGTTTAAGCGTCTGGTGAATTATGTCCTGATATCGAATGCCAGAATTTTCAGTGCAAATTCCGTACAGCATTACCTTGCATCGGAAAAACTGAATTGTTCCATCAACACTGTTATGAAGTATCTTTCGTATCTGGAAGAGGCCTATGTGATTAGAAAGGTCCCTCAGTATTCTACAAGGTCAAAACGTGAACTGACCTTCTATGCAAAAATCTACGATGAAGATGTGTCGTTTAACACGGTTCGTCAACGTAAAGGCAGATTCGACCTTACTCACAATCTTGAAAATATCGTTTATAATGAACTCATCTATATGGGTTATGAAGTAGTCGTATTTACAAAGGGGAATCAAGAGATCGACTTTCTTGCAGCAAAAAGCGGTAAAGAATATCTGATTCAGGTTGCCTACTCCATAGCTGAAGAAAGCACATATGAGCGAGAGTTCTCTCTTTTCAACACATTGGATCAATCCAGAAAGAAGGTCATAATTACGAACGATGATGTGGATTATTCGACCAGTACCGTTGAGCACATTACGCTAACCAAATTTCTATCCATGGCCAATCTGGAGGGATAACCAATTTTACAGCCGATACCTCTTGCATACTGAAAACTTTGTCATACATGCTGCAAAATTTTCAGTATGCGATTTTTCTTTCGTTAGGATCTCCTCAGTACCGGGACTCCGGATTTTGATCTTCATTTCTGGTTTTGATACGATGATGGCTGTGGCAAAGCGCCTGCCAGTTACTCTCATCCCAGAAGAGCTTCTTGTCTCCTCGGTGAGGGATGATGTGATCGACATCGGTTGCCTTGACGTGCTTGCCTTCCTTTAGGCACTCGACGCACAAAGGGTGCGCCTCAAGGTAGCGCTTGCGTGCCCTCTGCCATGCCCTGCCGTAGCCTCGACCTGCTGCCGACCGCACCTCCTCTGAGTGCAATGGCTTGTGTGCCTCACAGTACTTCTGTCCGTAAGGAACGAGGGCCGCGCAGCCAGGATGGCGGCATGGTGTGTTTGGTCTTGACGGCATTTCATACTCCTTTTCGGAAAGGGGAGCTGCGGCGAATGCGGGGAGCCGATGATCAGGCGTTCCTGGCGCGGTCAGAAGGTCTGGGTCTGCCGGGACCGGGACAAGGGAAGGAAAGGAAAAGGCTGCAAAGGGAGAAATGTGAGGGAAGAGGAGCTGCTGGCGGTCGATGGCGAGCGGATTGTGGTCAGGAAGGATGGACTGGATGTGTCGTGAGGGGAGTCTGCGGACTCCCTGCTTTTTGTTTTCAGCCGCTTCCAATGTACGGGAAATGACGGTAAAGTCACGGGCGGAAGGAGAGGGCCTGCCGCCACAGCGGCAGTT
>DGWH01000088.1 GCA_002395225.1 Christensenella sp. UBA4263 | reverse complement strand
TCCGAGACTAAACTAAACGACATTGTGTTTGAAGAGGCACAGTTACGCAACTCTTCCAAAAGCATTCCTGTTATTTTGTTCAGTTTTTACCCCGCCATTGTATCCTACTTCAAAGTGAAAATCAAGATCATTTGATGCCTGCATTGAAACGGGTCAGTCACGGTGTTGGGGGATCACGTCGGAACGTGTGTCGAAAAATATTGGAACAAGTGTCGGAATTTCTGGAATGAGTGTCGATTTCGTCGTATTTTTCAGGTGACAAAAGATGCCCCGGATGTTGGCTGTGGATGGTGCTGTTTGGCTTGACAGGAATGCTGTCCGTGTCAGCACTGAAGCGGAGAATGTTCCGAAACAGATGAGAGGCAGTTCGATTTTCTTTTGATCTCATGGTACGTACTGGTCATCCCGGAGGAGTTTTTCGGGAGGACCTATTTTGTTCCGGTCTGCCCCCTGACGGGTCAGCGGCGCTGCATCATTGCAGCAATGGGCAGGCATAAAAAGAGAGGGCTCCGGACGCAGCGTCATCCGGAGTCCTTTTCACGTATTGATGTGGCTGGAATCAGGATTCCCAGTCGGGGAACTGTTCACGGAACGTGCCGTAGAAATGCTTGTGCATCACACGGTCGTACGCTTCCGCGGCATAGCGCTCAAGGAGGCCGCGGTCATACAGGTACTGCAGAATGGTATAGCGGACACGGAAGGTACGCCCGCGGAGCACGCCCTCAATGAACCGGTCACGGTCGGTGACGGTAAAGGGGAGATGCAGCTTTTTCTGCAGGGCTTCGACCCGGTCAAAGGCCGGCAGGTATTTTTCAATCAGGGAACGCATATGCGGATCATCCGTTTCCTCATAAAGCATGTGGAACATTTCGATGGCCATAAAGGTACCCTCGCCTACCTCAATGCCGTGGAGATTCGGGACCTTGCCCTCCTCCACATCCATGACCTCCCAGGTCTGTCCGACCATGTGTTCCGTTCCGGAGGCCGGACGGGAAGAGCCGCAGAAAGCGATGCATTCGCCGGAGAGAATCAGGCCCTCGCTGGTGCGGCGGATTGCTTCCGGACTGCGGGACTGCAGGTTGGAGGCGGCTTCAACACATTTTTCAGTGGCTTCAAGAACCATGCGGGCGATGTTGTCGCAGTAGTATTCGCCGGTCAGGTCACGGCTGATTTCCCAGTCCAGAATGGCCACATACTTGGCGAGCATGTCACCGACGCCGGCCAGCAGGAGCGGGTAGGGGGCCGCGGCATTGACGCCGATGTCGATGATGATATGGCGGGCAATGGTGCAGTTGTAGATGATTTTCCGGTTTCCGTTGAGCAGCGGGGCCACAACGGAGGCGTAACCGTCCATGGAGGGAGCAGTGCCGACGACGCCGTACGGGATGCCGAGGCGGTAGCTGACCATGCGGCAGGTATCATTGATTGAACCGGAACCGACAGCCAGAATATAGTCCGGATTCAGGGAAAAGGCGTTGATGTCGTAGGGATCGGTATCAATTCCGGCGGCAATCAGGACTTTTCCGATGTTCTCGGCATTCGGGAGAGCGGGTGAGGGGAGGACTAGGGAATGGGAGAGCATTCCGGCTTCTTTGAGCTGTTCCTCTACCTGACGTCCGGCAACGGCATAGGTGTTTTCATCGGCCACCAGGAAAATCCGATGATAGCCTTTCAGGATGCCGGCGACTTTCTGCAGTGCATTTTCTGAGATCTCGATCACTTCGGTGGGGATGCTGTGATGCCCCTGAACACAGGTGCAATCCATTTCAATCATGTTGCGTACCTCCGGGAAAAGTTGATGAGTCAATGGACACTCGGCAAAGGCGATTCGTGTCCGGCAACTATTATAGGCAGATGCGGGCCGGATGACAAGCATTGTCCCCGGCGGGAAACAGAATCCGATTCAGCATCCGGATTCTGCAGAAGATGGAAACTTACTCGGTCAGCGTAAAACGGGCACGGTTATCGGTCCGGCTGTCAAAGCCGATGAACACATCGAAATCACCGCATTCGCTGGCTGTGTCCATGGAAAGACCGACAAAGCGCAGCATTTCCTCCGTGATGGTGAAGGTGACGGGGGTACACTGACCGGGCTCAAGCGTGACGCGCCGGAATCCTTTCAGTTCACGGACTGGCCGGGCGACACTGCCGCTCAGATCCCGGATGTACAGCTGGACCGTCTGCGTTCCGGTGCGGCTGCCGGTATTGGTCACCGAAACGGTGGCGGAAATGGACGTGGACCTTGTCATCCGTTTCCCGCTGAGCGTGACCGGGGAACAGGCAAAGGTGGTATAGCTGAGGCCGTATCCGAAGGGATAGAGAGGTTCATTGGGAATGTCCTGATACTTTGAACCGAAGCGGCCGTCCAGAATTCCCGCATTCCAGGGTCTTCCGGTATTCAGATGATTGTAATAGACCGGGACCTGTCCGGTGCAGTAGGGGAACGACATGCTGAGTTTTCCTCCGGGGTTGTTTTCTCCCAGGAGGGTGCGCAGCACGGCCTCGCCGCCCTCTGTTCCCGGCAGCCAGCAAAGGAGAATGGCTTTGGCCTTTTCCGATACGGGACGGATGTCCAGGGGGCGTCCGGTAAACAGCACCACGATGATGTTGGGATTGACCGCGGCGACGGTATCAAGGAGCCGGAGCTGGCAGCGGGGCAGACTCAGATCGCCCCGGCTGGCCGCCTCCCCGGAACACTCACGGTGTTCACCCAGGCAGAGGATAACCTTTTCGGCTTGTTTTGCCAGCCGGACCGCTTCCTCAAGGGCAGCCTCTGTATCCAGTTCTTCCGGCGGCAGGGGATGCTGGAAGCCGATGACCGGATGCTCGGGATCTGCCATGGCGCAGCCCGGGACAACGGGCACCTCATGCGTCTTCGGTCTGCTGCGCAGGGCGGCTTTCAGTGAAACCGTATCCTGATCATCCGCGAAAATGGACCAGGCACCGTTGAGCAGCGGACTTTCCGCGTACGGGCCGATGAATACCGAATCATCTCCGCGGATGGGCAGCAGCTGTTCATCATTGCGGAGCAGGACGAAGGACTGTTCTGCGCAGGTGCGGGCCATCCGGCGATGCGCTTCGGAGAGGTGAACGGTCTTTTCAGCGGCTTCATCCGCATCCTTGAAAGTATGCTCAAACAGACCCAGCCGGTTTTTGAGGCGCAGAATGTGCCAGACGCTCTCATCAATCCAGGCCATGGGGATGCGGCCTTTTTCTGCCAGTTCTTTGAGATTCTTTGCGTAAATGGGACTGACCATATCCATATCCACACCGGCGCGAAGAGCCACAAAAGCTGCCTCAGACGGATTTTCAGCGATGCCGTGGGCCAGCAGTTCCTGGAGGGCGTTCCAGTCGGAGATGACCATTCCCTCAAAGCCCATTTCCCGACGCAGCACCTCACGCAGCAGCCACTCATTGGCGGCAGAGGGAATCCGGTTCAGGGTGTTGAAGGAGGTCATGACCAGTTCACAGCCGGCCCGGACGGCCGCCTGATACGCCGGCAGGTAATCCTCCCGAAGGGTGCGCTCGGAAAGCTCGACGGTATTGTAATCCCGTCCTCCGTCCGGTGCGCCGTATCCGGCAAAATGCTTGAGGCAGGCGGCTATCTTTCCCGGTTCCCTGAGATCATGACCCTGATAGCCCCTGACCATGGCGGCGGCCACCTGACCGTTCAGGAAAGGATCCTCGCCGGCGGATTCCATGACCCGTCCCCAGCGGGCATCCCGGACCAGATCTGCCATGGGAGAGAAGGTGACATGGAGGCCTGAAACGGCGGCTTCCCGGGCGGCAACGACGGCGCTCTTTTCGATCAGGTCCGGATCAAAGGTACAGGCCTGAGCTAGGGGAATGGGGAAGACGGTCCGGTACCCGTTGATGATGTCTGCCATAAAAAGCAACGGAATGTGATGGGGATGCTGAGCCATAAACTCGGTCTGCATCTGTCGGAGCTTTTCCGCCCCGATGATGCTGAGATAACTGCCGGCAAAACGCAGATCATCCTGTGTAAAGCCCATATCGTTGGCCGGACCGGTGATGTTCCCGGCATTCTGGAAATAGCCGGGCAGCTGAATCATCTGTCCGATTTTTTCCTCGAGACTCAGATCCGCCAGCAGACGTCGCAGTTCAGATTCGTTCATTCATTGTCCTCCTCAGGTCTCAAGCCCTTATGTGGGTGAGGTCATGATTTAGATAAACTGCCGCTCTGCGGCAGGGGAAATGGGGGGTTATCCGGAAAGGAAGGCGGTCAGAAACCGAGGGAATCATTGACCAGGATGACATGAATCCGGCCGGGATGACGGGAAAAGCGGGTGATCAGGAACTGACAGCAGATCGTATCCGGGGATTTGCAGTCCATGCAGGAGCCGGTTTTGGCACAGGGGGTGGACAGGCCAAAACGCTGGGCATTGGTGGGGGCGGCAACGGAACGGGCACGCTTCATGGCGCCGTCCACATCATCACAGACCTTGTTCATGCCAATGATGAAAAGGACTTTCCGGGGGCCCTGGGCAATGGCGGAAACCCGGTTGGAATTCCCGTCGATATTGACCAGAATGCCGTCCTCGGTGATGGCGTTGGCACTTGAGAGGAAGACATCGGCATCATAGGCGGCCAGCATGGCGGCCCGTTTATCTGCCATGGCATCCCGGTCAATAAAATGATAGGGACCATTGCGGAGGGCATCCACCAGTCCGATTTCATGGGCGCTCATGGCACCGCCCATGGCGATCGTGCTTCCTTCAGGGATCTGTTCAAGGGCTTTTCGGAGCGCTTCTTCCCGTGACGGGGCATAATCGGCGGACATGTTGCGGGACTCGAGGCCCTTAATGACTTTCTGTGCCAGCAGCTCATTTCGTTTAAACAGGTTCGGATCCATTTTGTTTTCCTCCTCTTTTGGAATTTAATGTTGGCCGCTCGCCGGAGCAGCTTTGTGCTGCTTTATATTTGACGAACTGTCGCGGTGTGACAGGGCCACTTTTCAGATCTTCCGTTACTGCTGATTACCAGCAGGCAATATTGCTGTCTGTACGCGATTCGGTTCCGCCTACCAGAACACCGTTATCGAGGCGGACGATCATCTGTCCGCGGCCGAAAGAACCGGTGTCAAGGTCCATGCGCAGGTTATGCCCCTTTCGCAGGAGAGCTTGTGCCAGAGAGGGATCAAAGCGGCTTTCCACCGTGACCGTGTTGTCCCGCATCCACTGCCAGCGGGGGGCATCCAGTGCCTGCTGCGGGTCCAGATGGAAATCCACATAGTTCATGACCACCTGCAGATGACCCTGAGGCTGCATATAGCCGCCCATGACGCCGAAAGGGCCGACCGGACGGCCGTCTTTCATCAGGAAGCCGGGAATGATGGTGTGATAGGTCCGTTTGCCGGGAGCCAGACAATTGGCATCTGCCGGGTTCAGGGAGAAGTCCGCGCCGCGGTTCTGCAGGGCGATGCCGGTTCCCTCCACGACGATGCCGGATCCGAAGCCCATGTAGTTGGACTGGATGTAGGAAACCATGTTGCCCTCCCCGTCGGCCGTACACAGGTAGACGGTTCCGCTGCGCGGCGGCAGGGCCGAGGTTCGGACTCGGGCGGTATCGGTCATCTCAGCTGCCCGCGCTCTGCCGTAGGCGGGATCAAGGAGCTGCCTGTAATCCACCGTCATCTGGCCGGGGTCAGTGACACAGCGGAAGACATCCGCAAAGGCCATTTTCATTGCCTCAATCTGCCGGTGACAGGTTTCGGCGGTATCCTTTTCGGGAAAGTCGAATTCCTTCAGAATATTGAGGGCAATCAGGGCGGCGATTCCCTGTCCGTTGGGCGGAATTTCACAGACCTGATATCCGCGGTAATCGACGCAGGCCGGAGTGACCCACATGGGGCGGTAGGCAGCCAGGTCCTCGTAGCGCAGATATCCGCCGTATTTCCGGCTTTCCGCATCAATCCGCCGGGCAATTTCCCCGGTATAGAATGCGGCGGCATCCGATTCGGCAATGGCCTCAAGGGTATCGGCATGGTCCGGCAAACGGATGAGGTCGCCTGCCTGCGGGGCCTGTCCTCCCGGGGCAAATGTCTTAAACCAGGCATCAAAGCAGGGGGCTTTGAGAACCGTCAGATAATGCTGTGCCGCTTTTTGCCAGGTCTCGGCCAGATTGGGCGCACAGGGATAGCCCTCCCGGGCATAGGCAATGGCCGGCGTCAGGTTTTCCCGGAGCGAACGGCGGCCAAAGCGCCGGGTGATTTCTGCCCAGGCAGCCACGGCGCCCGGGACGGTGACCGGTGTCCAGCCCAGATGCGGCATGCGGCCGGAGGCATTCCCGTTTTCAAGAACCTTTTCAATGGAGATCGCCTGCGGGGCCGGACCACTGGAATTGAGGCCGAACAGTGTCCGGTCTTTTTCGCTCCAGATCAGGGCAAAGGCATCACTGCCCAGTCCGTTGGCCGTTGGTTCGGTGACGGTAAGGCTTGCCGCCGCCGCGACAGCAGCGTCCATGGCGTTTCCGCCCCGGCGGAGAATCTCAAGACCGGCGGCAGCAGCCATGGGACTGGAACAGTTGACCATGCCGCCGCGGGCATAAATCGGGTAACGCTGGGAAGGGTAGCGCTGCGAAAGGGGATCAAAGGGTGTGTTCATGAGGTACCTCCATGGGGAGCAGTTGCTGCCTAGAATTTAAAGACAATGCCGACAACCGCAGAGATTGCAATGAAGAGGATGGGACTCCACTTTAGCTTGCGCAGGCCGATAAAGATGAGGACGGCCAGAATCAGCGCTTTCCAGATAAAGAACCCGCCGAGTCCGGCACCCGAGGTAAGCGCATCCAGATTGACAAGGGCAATCTTGGCCACGTTCAGTCCGGCGGCGGAGATCATGGCGATGGAGGCAGGGCGCAGGCCATAGAACGCGCCCTCCACCAGTTTGCTCTGGCGAAATCTGGCCAGAAACCGGGCGATGATCAGGATGATGATGACACTGGGCAGCGCCAGCGCCAGACTGGCCAGGATGCCGCCGGGAATGCCGGCAACCTTATATCCGGCATAGGTGGACATGTTGATCCCGATGGCTCCCGGGGTCGATTCGGAAATGGCGATCATATCCGCAATATCAGCGGTGGTGAACCAGTCCGGATGCTTTGAACTCATCTCATACAGGAACGGGAGTGTGGCCAGTCCGCCGCCGACGGAAAACAGGCCTGTCTTGAAAAACTCAACCAGAAGAAGGAGATATTTCATTTGGAATCACCTGTCTTTCCCTTATGTCGGTCCAATCCCGCGCCGGCGATTCCGGCAAAGCCGGCAAGAATGACGAGCAGGGCGGCGGGGGCGCGGAAGGGGAGCAGGCCGGAGAACGCGTGCAGGACAAAGACGACGATATACAGGCCAAGGGTAAAGGGATCGACGACCGATTTTTTCCAGAGGCGCAGGATTGCCTGTAGAATCAGCACGCAGACACAGACCCGGATTCCGGCAAAGGCATGCTGAACCAGCGGCTCGTGGGCGAAATTGGTGAGAAACATGGCAATCACCAGGATAATGAGAATCGGACCGGTGAGGAAGCCGGTGGTTGCAGCCAGTGCGCCCCGGACGCCGTGGCGTTTTTCCCCGATGAACGTGGAGACGTTCAGGGCGATAATGCCGGGGGTGCACTGCCCGATGGCAAAGTAGTCCTGAAGTTCCTCCAGGGTTGTCCAGTGACGCTTGTCTGCCAGTTCCCGTTCAAGAATGGGGAGCATGGCATATCCGCCGCCGAATGTGACACATCCGATTTTGACGAAGGTCCAGTACAGATTCAGTAAATCGTTCATGACAGCCTCCCGGTCAGTAGCCAATGGCCGCCAGAATGCGGTCGGTCGTCCGGGCCGTCATCAGGGAGAATTCCCGGGTGACATGAGGCCGCTTTCCGTTAAGGATACAATCGCCCAGCTGCGCCACTTCCAGGGCGTAATTGTTCGGCACGGAAATCGTTCGTGTTTCCGTCTTTTCCTCCGTGAAAATGGTAAAGGATAGTTCACCGGATTCATTATAATGCATGGGGGAAATGATTTCGCCCTGGGTGCCGCGGATCTGGAGGCGGTCCATGCGGCCGGAGGGAAGGACCATGCCGCAGCTGAGGCTGGCCACAGTGCCGCTGTCATAGACAAGAAGTGCGGAGGTATACAGGTCAATCCGTTTATCTGAAAAAGAAGCGGCAGCCTTAACCTGTTCCGGCTCCCGGCCAATCAGGTACAGAGCCAGACTGAGCGGATAGCAGCCGAGATCAAAGAAGGCACCGCCGCAGGTTTCCCGCTGCAGACGGATATTCGTTTCCCTGGGACGGCCGGTAATGAAGGCCGAATCCAGATACCGAATCTCTCCGATGACGCCGGCGTCCAGTTCCGCCTTAATTGCCGAAATGAGGGGGCTGTGAAGATAGGCAAAGGCTTCCATGAGCCACACGCCGTTTTTCTCTGCCGCCTCAAACATCCGCAGGGCCTCTGCCTCTGATGTGGCCAGCGGCTTCTCGCACAGGACGTGCTTTCCTGCCTCCAGTGCCCGAATGGTCCACTCACCATGCAGATGGTTGGGGAGGGGAATGTAGACAGCTTCAATCTCCGGATCTGCCAGCAGATCCTCATAACGATCGTAGGCCTTTTCAAAGCCAAAGGTTTTCTTAAATGCGCGGACTTTTTCCGGATCCCGTCCGGCAATGCCGTACAGGAGGCAGTTTTCAGTCATCTGCATCCCGGGAATGGTCTGGGAACGGGCAATGCCGGCGGTTCCCAGAACACCCCAATGTACTTTCTTCATAGGATTTTCTCCTTCCTGATGATTGGGTCGTTTGACATCTCTGTGAATAATGACGCGTTCAGAAAGGACACACCGCTTCGGCGCGGTCCTTCCCGGACGGCGGATCTATGAGCGGAAAGAAGCCTGACAACGGAGGCAAAAGGCCGCATGTTTCTTTCCGTGAACGGGTACCATTAACCGTATGATAGCAGATTCAACCGCAATAGTACAGGACCAATTCCCCGGAGTTTTCCGCTGCAGAACGCGACGCATCTGTTTGTTTGATGCCGTTTTCAGGAGGTCGGTGGCTTTTGCCGGGCGGCTGGTTTTGAGGCGCTGAAATGATTCGACAGAGACCGGAAATTCTGATATGATGATATGGCATCTGACTGGAATGAACGATGACGAACGGGAATCTGTTTCAGGAGGACCGTTTGAAAAATCGAAAGAGAGAAGAGGCGTTTTATGAGCTCAGAAGAGAATGCGATGGGAACCGAGCGTGTCAGCCGGCTGATCCTGAAGACGGGAATCCCGCTGATGCTGAGTCTGCTGATCAATTCCCTGTATAATTTTGTTGATTCCGTCTTTGTTTCACAGGTGGCGGAGGATGCACTGGCTGCGCTTTCCCTGGCAGCGCCGGTTCAGGTGCTGGTCTCGGCCCTGGGACTGGGAAATGCCGTTGGCCTCAATGCCGCCATCAGCCGGGCGCTGGGAGAACGTAAACCGGAGGAGGTCCGGAAAACGGCCAGTGCCGCGATTTTCCTGGCATTCTGTGCATGGATTCTGATCTCACTGGCCTGTCTGCTGGGGGTTCACAGCTATTTTGACTGGCAGAGCGGGGGAAATGAGACCATTGCCGCGTATGGACGGGATTATCTGAGCATCTGCATGCTGTTTTCGCTGGGACAGATGGGTCAGTGGGTCTTTGACCGTTTCGTCATTGCCAGCGGAAAATCCGGTCTGTTTCTGTTTACCCTTTCGGCCGCGTCCATTACAAATCTGATTCTTGACCCTGTTTTCATCTTTGTTTTTAATATGGGAACCCGGGGTGCAGCCATTGCAACGGTCATCGGCCAGTTCATGGGCCTGTTCGCAGGAATTGCCATCAACCGCCGTTACAACCGGGAAATCCCGTTCAGTTTTACCCTCAGACCGGATTTCAGGAGTGTCGCCACCATCCTTCGCGTGGGCATCCCCTCCACACTGGTTCAGGTGCTTACCTCTTTTGTCACGGTGATCATGAACTCCGTGCTCCTCACCTTTTCCTCCACGGCCGTGGCACTGTATGGCATCTGTGCACGGATGATGGGACTGTGTACCGTGGGTGTTCACGGGATCAACAACGGACTGATTCCGATTGTGGCTTATAATTACGGCGCGGGGAAGCCTGAACGGATACGGGAGGCCTTCAGATGGGCGATGATTGATTCGCTTATTTTCTATCTGCCGTTTCTGGCGGTGCTACTGCTTGCACCAACCTTTGTGATGGGACTTTTCAACGCATCTGAGTACATGAACAGCATCGGCATTCCGGCAGTGCGCCTGATGAGTCTTTCCTGGCTGCTATCCATTCCGGGACTGGTGGTGGCCGCCACCCTGCAGGGACTTTCACTGCCAACGCCCGGAATGGTGCTGACCATGCTGCGGCAGGCCATTTTGCCGGTGCTCCTGGCGCTGGTGCTCAGGACTTTCGGATCCCTCAACCTCATGTGGCTCTCTTTTGTTCTGGCAGAGGGAATCTGTATTCCGCTGAGCCTGTGGATGTGGAAAAACAGCCAGGGACGTCTGATCCTGAACCGGTCTGAAAAATGAACGACAAACGGCTGCGCTGAAATGAGCCGGGGTGTTGATATGAAAAGAACAGCAGTTATCTGTGATAACTGCTGTTCTTGTTTTCAGAAAGGGAAAAAATCGGCTCACAATCGGCTCATAATCGACTCATCAATCCCGGGCGGATTTGTCTCAGCTTCTTACCATCTTGC
Organism: Christensenella sp. UBA4263; assembly: GCA_002395225.1. GTDB lineage: Bacteria > Bacillota > Clostridia > Christensenellales > Aristaeellaceae > Ventricola. Next base: position 985 of record DGWH01000088.1, on the reverse strand, counting down.
ATTGCTTCGAAACTCAAAGCCGTACTCGCCCTTGAGCCGCTCAAGGATCTCAAAAAGAACCGGACATACGGAAGCGTTCCCAATGATGCTGATCATGCTCAGCAGGCGATCCGGTTTTGCGGTAAATGGAAATTCAGCACAATTGACAGGTTTGCACTCTCCAAGGAGACAGCTTCCGTCTCCCTGAAGGAAATCGCAGGGGGTGTGATTGGTGTCGTATGCGCCTTCCCCGTCATACTGCAGATACTGCGCCTTGAACGTTTCAGGGGTCATATGGAGTTTCGCAGCACCTTTCGTAATGTCTTCATTTTCAAACGTTCCACAAAACTCTTTGCAGCAGTTCCGGCATGAACTGCAGTCGTACTGGGAAAACAGTTCGTTGTGAAGCCGGAGAAACTGGGCATCCAGCTTTTCAGGATCGGCATGATTTTTCAGAAAAGTGCGGAATGCGTAGTTTTCCTTTTCTTTTTTCTCTGCCATTGCGGCAACTTTATTTGGTGTAATCATTTGAAATTCTCCTATCTGTGATTTGTTGCATTTGCAACGCGGTTGGATTTGCTTTTCAGATCGTTTTTGAAGATGACTGAAGCTTTAAAAGGCCCGAGATGTTGTCTGGATTACCGGAATCAAACAGGATGACAGGAGATATTATGCTGTAGCACATCCTGTTTCTGATTGAGCAGCTTTTGCCTCGATTTCACCTTTCAGGAATGTCTTTTCCCGTGATTCGCTATTTTATCCCCGGGGTGGTCGCAAAGAAGAACGCGCTGATCTCCTCCGGGGAATACTGGCCGTGCCGGGCCCACCAGCGGATGGTTTCGGAAAAATCATTCACCATATGATTGAGCATGTAGTCGTAAGGAACATTTTCTGATCCCCGCACAGCTTTCTTAAAGAGCTCGGAAAGCCGTTCCTTGAAGTAGCCCATAAAGACGGCGTCGCTGTCTCCGGTCAGGATGCCGGGCAGATAGTCGATATGCTCCTG
>DGWH01000164.1 GCA_002395225.1 Christensenella sp. UBA4263 | reverse complement strand
TTTATGGAACATTTTCTTTTCCGGGTTTTTTTGTCGTTTCAGTCGCTGTACGCATCCGAATGGAGATTTAATGATTGCCAATCGCCCCGCAATCAGATAAAATAATTTCCAGCCCGGCCGGCCAGCAAGCACAGGCGCAGCCCTGTCGCGCAGCGGTCACTTGTCAAATCCGGGCCCTTGGGCAGTGGCCCGGACAAACGCCCCGCATGGCGGCCCGGATCATCCTTCCCCGGAGAAACGGTTCAGCCTTATCGGTCTCATTAAAGGCTGCCATCCCGTCCCTGCACAAAGGACGAAGGGATGCGCCTGCCGTTGATCACTGTCTGTTCCACATGACCCACAAACAAAAAGGAGAAAAAACATGAAAAGAAAACTGCTCTTACTGGCTCTGGCCCTTTTGTACCTGTTTACCGCCGCAGCCCTTGCCGAGGAAACAACGGACGTGAATCTCGGCAACGTCGGATTACATTTCAAGCTCCCCTTCTCTCCGGATAAAACCATCGGCACATTTGATATTCCATTCAGCGATGCCTTCGACAATGAAGGCAATACGTTTTTCGCGATCTTTCAGTATTATGCCAAGTCAACAGACGAAATTGATGCACTGGCAGCCAAACTCAACAACCCGGACACCCCCGTGGAAGAATCCGACAGGCTGCTCAAGGAGTTTGATGATTCCGTCGTTGAGCTCATGACTGTTTTCACCCTTCACGACGAAACACAGGTGGATGAGATGTTTGACATGTGGAAAGGCAGCTCCACTGAGGGAACATCCATTAAAATCGGCGAAGCGGACGGATACCATTTTTACCTGTTCAAAAAAGATCTGACAGCAGACCTTGCCAAAATGGATGCCGCCTTCAGCGCAGAATGCCAGGACATTGCCAAAAAGCTGGAGGAAGCGCTGAAGAATGCCGAATTCTCTGCACCCGTCAACCCCGACGAGCAGAATAACGGCAGAAAGATCGAATTCGAAACCACCGACCTGGACGGGAATGCCATCAGCAGCAAAGAGCTCTTTGCCAAAAACACCATCACCATGGTCAATATCTGGGCAACCTGGTGTCCCCCCTGCAAAGCTGAGCTGCCCGAGCTGGCAAAGATCCACCATCGTCTTGAGGAAAAAGGCTGCGCCATTGTCGGCATTCTGCAGGACAGCGATGCCGATGGTGCCATCAAGAATGCAAAGGACCTGCTGAGTGAGGCCAAGGCAGATTACCTCAATATCGCCTATCCGCAGAATCTGGATGACGATCTGGTCATTGATGCTTTCCCCACCAGCTTTATGGTCGACAGCAGCGGCACCATCCGCGCCACCGTCGTCGGCGCGGATATTGAACGGTACGAATCCCTGATTGACAGCCTGCTTGAGAAAAAGTAAGAAACCGCGAAAACAAACAAAACCGGCACGCTGGTGCCGGTTTTGTTCATGTTCAGGCCATGGATGGGCATAAAAAAATGGAACTTATCGCTAAGTTCCATCTCTTTGGTAGCGGGAGGGGGATTTGAACCCTCGACAGACCGGGTATGAACCGGTTACTCTAGCCAGCTGAGTTATCCCGCCAAATGGTTGCGGAGGGAGGATTTGAACCTCCGACCTTCGGGTTATGAGCCCGACGAGCTACCAGACTGCTCCACCCCGCGATATTTCCCTGTCGTTTGACGACTTGCACATTATAATCCTATACTGCTCAGTTGTCAATACCTTTTTAAAAAAAATTTTTTGAGGTAGCCATCCAGATTTCCCTGCGCGCTGAGCCGCATCTCACGGATGCACAAAACCTGCATGGAAGCATCCAGAATCGCGATTCCACTGGGGATGATGTCGGCCCGGTGCGGCATCAGGCCCTTCACGCATTTCCGGTCCTCCATGGGCATAGCCGACAGATCCATGCCAAAGCCATGGATTTCCTCATAAGGCATGATCATTCCTTCGGATTTTTCCGGATCAAACAGATCGATTTTCTGGGACATCGACCCCAGCGTTGTCAGCGTTCCGCCTACGCCGGTCCAGTCGCGCCTGGTCCCCGCCTCAAAAGGAATCCGGTCCAGACTCCCCTGCAGCATGTCTTTGCACAGCTGCACGGTCTCAAGGTACGTTTCCACCGACTCAATCGGACACTGCTCATACATCCGGACAGCACCCATCTGCAGGCTCATCGCCCCCGAAATCCGATCATCCACACCCAGTGTATATTCCGTCGAACCGCCGCCGATATCAATGACTCCGCTGACGCCGCCCCTGGAGGCGCCGAAGTAGGAACATGCCGCTTCTTCCTCACCGGTCAGAATCTCCACCGGCACGCCCGTCGCTTCCCTGCACGCGTCGGTAAACTCACCGCCGTTTGCCGCATCACGCACCGCACTGGTGGCAATAATATAAATCGCCTCGGATTGATCCTCAGCAGCAAGATCATAAAGTTCGCGCACCGCCTCCACGGAACGGCGCATGCTTTCCTGTTCCAGTCTGCCATTCACCAGTCCGGCAAACAGTCTGGTTCCCAGCCGCTCTCTCTTGCATACTTTCAGTCCGCCGTTTTCCCAGTCAGCCTCAAGCAGACGAATCGCATTTGAACCGACAGCAATACATGAGAGCATATAAAGACCTCCCTGTTCTGTTTTCGTTTTTTCTACACGACAGGTTTAAGAAGAGGTTTTAGGATTCAAAGCTGCCCGGCAGCCGGTCAGTTGCCCGCCTCAGGCGCCGCATCCGCCGATTCCGGATTTTCGGTCATTTCCCCGTTTTCCTGCGTTTCGGACTCTTCTCCGTCATCCGTCCGGTCCTCATCTGCCACAGATTTCTCCAGCTCATCCAGATTTGCCACCGTATAGATCGTCTCGCCATACCAGCAGTAACCATAGTCCCGCCTTGCGGTCCGCTCAACAAAATCATCGGTATTGATTTCATTAACCTCACTTTTCAGGCGGTTGTACCGGGACTGTGCATTGAAGTACGCTTCGCTCTCCTTGAATACGTCCTCCTTGACGCGCTCCGCCTTATCGGCCAGACTGGAAATCCGGGTTCCCACAAACAAAACAAGAACAATCAGGCAGAGTGCCGCTATTCTGAACGGGTGCAGCTGCGCCTTCTTTTTTCTGATAACTCTTGCTCTTTTCATTGTTCTTTTCCTCGGATATTTCTGATAAAATCGAATCCGATCTGTCCATTTCCGCGAAACAGACCGTTCGTCTGGAATTATACGCATGATTCTCCCGGAATGCAAGATATAATTCGTTTTTGCTTGACAAAATCCGACAGGCATTCCCCGCCGGCTTTAGGCCTCACGGATCCGTTCCGGCTGCCCCCGTCCGTGGCCGCAAACGCAGGATCGGCCACGGCCAGGGGCCGTTTCGCTGCGGTGCGGCAGACTGTCAGATCCGGATTCCCGCGAAGCATCCGCCACAAGAGGTCACGGTGTACAAATGCAAAAAGAGCATCCCCGTCGTTTGACAGATTGTCAAACGACGGGGACGCTCCTTTCACTGCCGGAGGAAACGCTCAATCTCATTCATATACCGTTCAAACGTACCGTCATCCGAGAAATAGATCTCATGCTTTGCTTCCTTAAAGCAAACCAGCCGTCCGTTTTTAATCCGCCGGATAAACTGTTCCTGCTCCGGCAGTGACACCAGTGTATCGTTGCCTGCCTGGCACAGCAGCACCTCCGAGGTTACCTTTTCCGCCGGCCAGAGATGCAGCAGCTTTTCCCTGACACGAAATGCCTCGTCAATCCAGCGGTAAGTCAGTGCACTCGTCTGGTAAGCCTTCTCCGCCACGCGTTTTTTCTTATAGTAATCAAACCGTTCTTTCCCGGTATCACAGGCTTTTTCGAACGTATCCCCGTCCGGATCATACGGAGCCGAGATAAACGCCATCTTCGTTCCCCGGCCAATCAGGCAGTTCAGATCACAGAGCATTTTTCCTGCCCAGCGGGGGAAGCCGCCGCTGGAAGGTTCAATCATGGGCGAGGACAGAATCACATGGGTAAACGTGTCCGGCCGGCGAATCATCAGGCCTGCGGCCACCGCACCGCCAAGCGAATGCCCAAAGAGGAGCAGCGGACGGCTGGCCGCCGTCTTCGTCACCTGTTCAAGAAGCGTTTCCGCGTCATCCACATAATCCTCAAACCGGTCCACATAAATGAGAAACGGGTCATCGGTCATCCGGAAGGATTTGCCGTGCCCCCGCATATCCGGCGCCACAACACCGATTCCCATCTGATTAAACAGCCAGATCATCTCATGGTATTTTTCCGCTGACTCAGAGGTTCCATGCAGAAGAAGCATCACCGTTTTGGCATCCGCCGGTATATAGGATCTGACGGAAAGCGTCCCGTCTTTAACCCTGATTCTCTCTTCCTTTTCAATTTTCCCGAGGGCAGGTTCAACCTTTTCCTCCATCTCACGGCTGTAATCACTGCTTCGAATCATGGCCTTTTTCCTCCGCTCTGTTCCATTTCAAGGTACGTTCTGAGAGATTCAACACGTTTCCCGCTGAGCATGACATCCGCCTCCGCGCAGACCAGCGAATTGAGCACCGCTTCCTCTGTTGCCTCCGCCGTCCATTCAAACGCCTGTTCCAGCGCGCTCTCATTGATCATCTGACAGGAAATCAGGCATGGAATGGCGGGTGAGAAAATGCGGTTGGCCGTGGAAAAGCCAATCATCACATCTCCGCTTCCATGGCCGAAGTAGGATCCCAGATGCGCCAGCCCGGCCGCGCAGCGGCGGATGATTCGTTTCAGCTGACGATCCGTGACCGGAAGATCCGTTCCCACGATCATCATAATCGACCCCTGGTCGCTTTCTTTCCCGGCCTCCGCCGCACGCGCAGCAAGGATCTCCTGCCCGATCATCCTGCCTCCAATCTGCAGCCGGCTCAGACAGCCATGATTGCTTTGAACCAGCACGCCGATCGTATAGGTCTTTCCGGCAATGACCATCGTCCTGGAGGCAGACCCGATCCCGCCTTTCAGTCCATGACAGATCGTTCCGGTTCCGGCGCCCACATTTCCCTCTTCAAAATCCGGGGTACGGCTCTGAATCGCCTGCATCACCTGTTTAAAGCCGATTACCCGTTCCCCTATGCGGTTCATCCCCGCATCATTGCACTCCCCTACCACCGGGTTAATGCTTCTGAGCGGCACTTTTTCCCGTTCACACCACTGCCGCATATACTCAACCAGGGCATCTGAAACAAGTCCCACATTGAGGGTATTGGTCAGGGCAATCGGGGTTTCAAGTGACCCGAGTTCATCCACCTGCACAAGCCCCGCCGTCTTCCCGAATCCGTTCATCACATAAGAAGCCGCCACCAGTTTGGAACGGAACATATTGTCCTCGCAGGGATGGATCACGGTAACGCCCGTCCGGTGTCCCTCCGTCCGGACCGTATAATGGCCTACCGTTACTCCCGGAACATCTGATATTTTGTTTCTTTCCCCGGTTTTCCCGGTTCCGATCACAATGCCAAAATCGCGAATCCGTTTCTGATTCTTCATCGTTCAATATCCCCCGTCATCGACTTTACGCGCGCCATCGCCCCTGCGGCCTTTTCCCGGACCGTCTCTGACACCTGCCCTAGCTGCTCCTCATCCAGCACATTCAGCGCGCGCCATATCCGCCGGTCATTGATTCTGTCCTGGTAAATATACAGGGGAATGGGCCGGCAGTTCCGGATCCGGCAGCTCCTGGTCCCCGGGTCATATTCAATCCCCACATTCAGAATCATTCCGGCTGCGTTGTCATCATTCCGAGCCTCGGTGAGCAGTCCGCCGATCGAGTAACAGACCAGCGTCTCATGCATCCGGCCATCCGCCCGCTTTGTCTCAATAAACCCGGCCTCAGAAACCACATTCGGGTGCGTCCCGATGATCAGGTCCGCTCCTGCCTCGGCCATCTGCTGTGCGGTTTTGCGCATGCCCTCTGTCACGGTTTCCACATTTTTCGTCCCCCAGTGCGGGAGAACCACCACCAGGTCCGCCCCCTGTGCGCGCACGGTTCGTATGCCTTCCAGAACTTTCTGAATGGAGAAAATCGGAATCTCTTTAAGACCCGACTTCCCCGTCAATACTCTCCCTTCATCGCTCAGTCCGTACGTATAGGCCAGGACGGCAATTTTGACGCCGTTTACACTGATGATTCCCTCCAGTTCGCTCTGGGAGAGATACCCGCTGTATTCCATCCCAAGGCGCGTTACCTCAAGTTTTGTGGCCTTCAGCCCGTCAAAGCCCAGGTCCATCATGTGCTCAGTTGCCAGATTCAGATGATGAATGCCAATCGCCTTAAGCGCCTCTAGGAGGTCGGGCGGTGCATTATAGGTATCATAGGGTGCCATGGTATTAATCAGCGTTTCAAGCGTTGCAATGGAAAGATCCGCCTCGCCGAACGCGCCGGAAACCCCTGCAAATGCCCGTGTAAAGTCATATTCATGATCATTGATCATCAGGGTTTCCTGCATTCCTCTGGTCACCGTAATATCGCCGGCAAATGACAGGGCAATCTGAATCGGGTCTCCGCTCTCCTCCGGCAGCGTCTCCGCATCCGCACCGCGGGAATCTCTCTGCGCATCCTCCGCCTTTTCATCCATCACCACGGCCGGACTTTCCTCCGCCGGCCGTTCATCCGCCTTCTGATTCTCCATCCGTCCAAAATCACTGCCCGAGATAACCAGAAGAAACAAAAAGGTCAGTGTGACAACGCCCAGTGACAGAGAGAGAATCAGAATTGTTCCGACGGAGATTCCGTTTTTCTTTTTCACTGTCTTCCCTCCCTTTCCGGTTCTCCTCCCCGAAGTCAGTCTTTTGCCGGCGCTGCTTCGTTTCCGCCCCTTTCACAAACCGCCGCCGGGCGCCAGGCCGCTCCCCGCTGTTCTTTTCCGTGCGAGTACAGAGCCGCTTTCCTCTGCCGCCCGGTCCGGTTCGAAACAGACCAGCCAGTCCGTCCCGTCTCTGTCAAGTATAATTCCAACCGCTTTTTTGTCAAGTCAATCCGGGTTCAAATGAAAAAAGCATCCGGCGAACCGGATGCTTTTCATCAACACAAATTACTCCTGAGAAGGAGCAGAAACCGGGCAGTTCTCAGCGCAAGCGCCACAATCAATGCAGGAATCTGCATCAATAACGAACTTGCCGTCTCCCTCGGTAATAGCACTCACGGGGCAGTTGCTCGCGCAGACGCCGCAGGAAATGCAATCATCAGAAATCTTGTATGCCATGGATTTTCACCTCCCAATGTTTTATTCCTACGGTCTGCATTCTAGCACACGCCCTGCCTGTTATGCAATACTAACATTTTTATTTCCTCTTTTCAAGCTTTCAGCTGAATCAAAGCTTCACAGATTTTGAATTACTCCTGATCGACGATGGATCACCGGATTGCTGTCCACAAATCTGTGATGAATATGCACAACAGAATGATCACGTCCGTGTTTTTCATACGCCCAACGGCGGTCTGTCAGATGCGCGCAATTATGGTTTAGATCAAATGAAAGGCGACTATGTATCCTTCATTGACTCTGATGATTACGTCGGCCCTGATTACCTGAAAACTCTGATGGATTTAATCAATGAATTCAATACCCCCGTGGCCGCTGTGGCACATTTATGCGTATACGATGAAACAACGTCTTTCATTGCGTCCAAAGATACTCGACACCTGATCCCTAACAGTGAGATCTTGAAGGCTATGGCTCACGATCAGATCATCTTCAGCGCCTGAGGCAAGCTGATACGCAAAGACCTTTTTGCCCAGCACCGTTTTCCAGTCGGAATGCTGTTTGAGGATAACCTTTTGATGCCCTATCTCTTGTGTGGCTGCGACGCTATCGCCAGCAGCACCTCAAAGCAATACTATTGGACGAAACGGCCCGACAGCATCATGGGAAAAGTCTCTGAAAAAAAGGTATCTGATTGGGAAGAGGGAATCGACAGGTTGCTGGATTTCACCCAAAAAAACTATCCAGATTCCATACAGGACATAGAAGGCTGGATCGCATCAACCATTTGGCACATTTCCATTGATCAGCTGATTTTCACAGACCAATATCTGCATCACGCCAGCCTCATCCAGGAAAAATATGGAGCGATTCTGAATAAAAGCTGGAACCTGCCAGTGGTCAGTAATGCCAGAAAAATTAAATCCACACTGTTTATGCGGTCTCCGCCTTCTACCGTTTCATGCGGAAGGGCTGGCGTGCAGTTATGAAAAAATGAGAGAAGTCAGTCGACTCTTTATCTTGCCTGCATCTGCAGTGCGATAGGCCGCAAAGACTTGCGTCCACCTGGAATAATAATCTAACCCCATTGATTCAAAAAAGGATGGATGAATAGATGAAAATCGAGCGAACGAAAAACGCTGCACGAAATATTGTGTTTGACGGTATGCTGAAATTACTCAATATCATTATTCCCTTTTTTCTGCGTTCCATCATGCTCCACTATCTTCCTCAGTCATTGCGATTGTAGTGGTTGAAATTCCCTGGCTCTTCCATAATCTATTCCAGGAAGTGTTTCCACGTAAATTTCTCGGCCAGTTTGTTTTCTTCTTCTTTGGACTAGTGATTGTCGCGCTGGTTTCCTGCACAATATCCTGTTTCCTATGCTCCCTTCTGCATTTCGGATTGTGGTCCACGCTGATCGTCAATGCCTGCATTAGTTTCGTGATGCCCAATATTCTTTTCTTTGCCGTCTATGGTCGCAGCCTCCTGTTCAAGGAAAGCATCGCGCAGTTTAAGCGTGTATTACTGAAAAAAAGAGTATGAATTTCCCCGGATTAAAGGTTCCATACAATCACCGGCACCTTTAATCCGGGGTAATCATTATCTGCGATTCTCAGATTGCCATTTATCCAGTCATATCAATCCGCACGTCGGACATTTACTCATGAATTCCAGAACACCTATTCATCGAAGAACTAAAGGAACTATCCTGGGCATCGTTCACCAGAGATACTTCAAAACATCCGAAAGTCAGCGCATACATGTGTCACCACATTCACGCTGATACTGTCCATGTTTGTACACCAGTACAATTCGACGCCAATTCCAGAAGTTTTTCCCTTCTCCTGACATGGAATTCCTGTCCGCCACACCATCCCAGAGCGAATCCGAGAACGGTAAACTCCGCCCGGCGCTGCCCTTCTAAAGCCATGTCTTATCGGTCTGATGGCAGCGCACGAAACATCAGATTGCGCCCCGACGACAAGGGATTCTCCCTCTTCCATTTCCTTCAGTCGCTGAGGATCAGACCCCGTGGCTCCCTCGAAATAGTCAGCAGTGTTACAGATCCGGTGATATGTTCACAGGTGTAAGACATATCACCGGCGATTCCGATAATCTTAAGCTGGGATTCGAAGGTTTCTGCAGACCCGTGAACGAAGTGGAGAGGAGTTGAGCCTACAGGAGAGTGGAGTAGAGCTCATGGGTTCTGGCAGTAATCTCCGACTAGGTATGCTTTTCCGAAATAACACGTCTGGCCCGGTGTCGAAACACCTCAGTCTTTTCGGGATGATCACAAAGGTCCTGAAGGACATCCCTCAATGCCTCAGCGTCGTCCTTGGGGAAGGACAGTCCGCTGCCATCCGTCACATCCATGCATTCAGCTATATCGGAGGTTATGCAGCAACAGCCGAGGTTCATGGCTTCAAGCAGTGTCAGGGGCATGCCCTCCAGCGTGCTGGGGAGGACATATACGAAAGCATTGCTGTAGAGTTCATCTGCTACCACGCCGTCCTGAAAGCCCGTAAAGAGGATGGAGGGATTGTTTCCCGCCATGGCATATAGTTGTTTCACATATTCATCGGTATCCGATGTGCTACCGGTAATGACCAGTTTTTTATCCGTTTGGAGGGACTGGTAAGCCTCAATGAGGGTATGAATACCTTTTTCCGGCACCAGACGTCCGAGAAACAGGATATATTCCTCTGGCAGCAGACCGAACTTTTTTTGATCTCGCTGGCCGCCTTTGTCTTCGCAGGGTCGATTCCATTGGGGATCAGGTCGGTTTGCCGCCTGTATCGGTCAAGAAAATAGGTCTGAACGCCCTTGCTCAGCACGATAATCCGGTGGGCATGGCGTACAGCGGCTTTTTCTCCCTGCATGATATAGGCAGAGGCAAGTTTTCCCCATTTCTGCCGCTGATGGTCCAATCCATGGACAGTCACCAACACCTTTTTCCCCATGAGCCGCGGCAGCCAGCAGAGAACACAAGGGCCTTCTGTATGATAATGCACCAGATCGTACGTGCCAAAGGCCGCCATGACGGAGGCGAGAATAGAAGAAGACATCGCGGCCAGACCGCGTCGGTTAATGGTGGGTGTCCAGATCAAGCGGACACCCCGGTAGGTGTTTTCAAGGCGCCCCATTTTCCGGGCTTCCCGACACTCCGAATTTGTCCGGTTATAGCAGGTTACCGTATATCCCAGCTCCACAAGGCGCGGTCCCAGATGAGTGACCACAACCTCCACACCGCCGTTTCTTGAGGGAATCAGTTAATGGCCGATCATTGCGATTCGTTTTCCTGTTTTCTGCATGCCCGTTCCTCCTGATAACAATAGGTTCTTTCAGGAATACCCCCGCCTCATCTCTGTTCACGCATGGCCATCTCCAGATACCATGCCTGCAGTTTCGCAGCTTCCGTGTCTATGTCATAGCCTGCATCCCGGACAATGTCTGCCCCCTGCAGGCGATCATAGTTTTTCGTTTTTATTTCCAGAATACGGCGTGCCCACAGTTCATCGCAGTCCTTCAGGGAAATGCGGAAGGTCTGGGGAAGCAGCAGGGCTTCGTCCGTAACCCTGTCGGAGAAAAAGCATGGGAGTCCGGCAGCCTGTGCCTCGACACCAGCCACAGGAAGGCCTTCAAACAGGGAAGGGAGGACAAAGCAGTCCATTGCCTGAAGCCAGTCATTCACATTTGGCAGTTGGCCCAGAAATAAGACCTTTTCCCGAATCCCCAGCGCGTCCGCTTTTTTTCGGACCGCATCCTCCAGTTCACCCACACCGATAAGAACCAGACGCGCATCTTTTTCTGCCTGCAGCAGACACGCAAAGATATCCAACAATCGGTTGTGGTTTTTCTGGACATTAAACCGACCCACGTGACCAATAACAAAGCATTTCTCCAAGCCAGCCTGCCGGCGGAACCGAGCACGCTGGTCCGCCTGGTAGCGGAACCGGCCGATGTCGATGGCATTATGCAATGTGACTCCTGACTCCCGCCATCTCTTTTCGCCGAAGTAGTAAATCCCCGCATCCCGTCCACAGCTCCAGCAGTCTGTAGCTGCACTGGGGAGCAAAGCCTTGCAGACCATTTTTAGGGGGTACTTGTAATCCCGGATGATTTGCGTGTTGTGTGCATGGGCGATACGAATCCGGATACCCGCGTCTTTCGCGCTTTTGAGAGCGTAATATCCCATAGCTTCGTTGTGCGCATGAACGATCCGGATTTCCGGATTGGCGGCAATCAGGTCACGCATGAACCGCTCATACCGGGGAAAATGCAGGGGGTTCAGACCGGGGCTGACAAACACTCGTCCCCCCATCTGTCGGATCTCCTCATCATATTCTCCGGGTATGGGTTTATTGGCCAGAAAATCAAACTGGATCTGTGACAGATCCATTTTTCTGTAATAATTCATCAGCATGGTTTCAATCCCTGCCCGGGCCATGTTGCTGACGGAGTGCAGTACTCGGATCATTTTTTTACTCCATAGATTCCCGTTTTTACATGCTTATGATTGGATTTATCGGCATTGCTTATCCATCTGTCCGGATATTGTTCCGATCCACTGAGGAACTGTTCAGATCTGAAACACAGCCACTGAAACAAAACCGTTCAATGGGGCTCTCTCAGACTGGAAATAATCTCAAATGTCCGCTCGCAGTTCTTTTCATCCCGCATCGGAAAGAAGGTATCCAGGCGAACCTGGTAGAGGGGCTCTGACTTAAAACCGCGTTCAATGGCCCCTTCAAGTGCCTTAAGGACCTCTTCCACGCTTTTGACCACAGGGCCGAAACCAAGCTTTTCATAGGAAAAGTACCCTTCCTGATAATGGTATTTACGGAAGTCCTCCACATCAAACTGGAAATAGATCACTGGTTTTCCCATATACCCGACATCGAAAAAGACGCTGGAATAATCGGTGATCAGCAAATTACACTGCATCAGGAGGGTCTGGACATCGTAATGTTCCCAGCCAGCCAGGACAATCCGGTCGGAGGGAGAGGTGAATTGTCCCAATTCCTTCTGCATCTCGATATGAGGGTAGAAGATCAGTTTCAGGTCATGCTTTTCAAGCAGTTCAAGGAGCCGGGGAGAATTCAGGAGAGCCTGAAAATTCCGGTAATACGCGGTCTGCGGGAATGCCTCACCGGATGGGTAATCGGAGCCTCGCCAGGTGGGCATCACCAGGATTTCATTACGGGGGGAATTGTTTCTCAGCAGATTGTCAAAACGGCAGAGCCCGATCTGACGAATGATTCCCTCAGGGAATCCGTATGCTGATGTCAGATAGTCATATTCCAGTTTCCCGCCGCTGACAAATAAGTCCACCTGCACTTTCGGATAGTGCAAGTAGAGCATATTATCCTTGATGATCCCATGCTGCAGGAATACCTGTCTGCCCCGGGGACGGATGCCGATCTGCCGCAGATGGTAGAATTTCCAGATATCCGGAGCGGCTGGCTGTACATGCGTGGCGACCAGGTAGTCTGCACACAGATACATCAGGTAGTGGCGAAGAGATGCCATGGGGACTGTCCTGCCCAAAGCAGCAATCCGACTGTAGTCTGGACTGTCCGGACCAATGACAAAGCAAGCATTAATCTCCGGGTGCTGTTTCCGCAGGTATCGGAAAAACCAGTATCCGTTATCCCTCGCATCGAATCCACGTTCGGCCACCAGCCAGAGATTCCGGTATGACGGACAGACCCTCCGCATAACAGCGGCTATCGGCCAGAGAAAGATCAGGAGGAGGACGTTCCGAAGATAAGCCGGCACTTTAGAAAGAACACGCTTCATTGCCTTGCTTTCCTTTCCATCTCGATCTCCCAGATTTCATTGGCTGCATTCTCACTGGAGAGAGGCTTCCAGCGCCGGTTTCTCTCCTGAATGAAAATCCGGTAACTGTAACTCATAGGAATCATGCGCAGACCAATACAACACCAGAAATAGAAAGCCGTATTATCCGTCAGATACGTAACGGTCATGTAGGAGAGCAGAGCCATATACAGGAGGCTGGTTTCCGTATCGAAGCGTGACATCCAGAAAAAGGGATAAAAGAGATAGTGGATTCCAGCCCAGAGGGTAAAGCCCAGTGCCCCCAGTTCGATGAATATCCGAAGGATATCATTGTGAAGCGGATACGGACGGTTAATCAGGCCCTGCCGGCACCACATATTGACCAGTTCCGTCACCTTTTCAAAGCCAAGGCCTTTCCAAAGAGGAGACAATTCATAGTATGCATTCGGCAGGCTCCACAGGACGTTCCGGCCCATCATGTCAATGCCCAGGGATTCAAGAAAGGAAACCAGGAAGCCGGTTCTTGTCAGATACAGGTACAGATAGATAAACAGAAACAATCCGACGCCTGTCAGCATGATGAGGGGATTCTGTACTTTCGTCATACGGACGATTTTCACATAGATACACATCAGTGCAACAGCCGGCAGTGTGCTTCGCTTTAGGCCAACCAGCATAAAAAAGAGACACAGGGAAATGGCAATTCTCCGCAGTCTCCTTTCCGGTTTCGTCCCCCTGGGGGCAAACATTACGTAGTAGATCATGAACTGTCCGAACAGGAACGTAATGTCATGGATCTCCAGGGCACGTACAAAACCTTTCGCATCGCCGAAGGTAATGAGACAGGTGACCACAGAAAGAATGCTCTCCGCCACACCGTACTTTCGCATTTCCAGCACCATGATGGCCGCATTGACTGAGCACATGGTAAAGAAGAGAATGTTGGTCGCCTCTGTCTCAAACAGATAGCACATGCAGACCGCGTAGATGATGGTAATCGTCTGGAAAAAGATCTTTTGTCCGCCTCGGCTGATAACGTAAGAGTTGGAAAAATCCGTGACCCAAATGTACATACTGATAAAGGTGTATACAGCAATCAGGATGAAATAGACTGGAAAATAGCTGGCAGCCTTTTTGAGGTTTGAAAAGTCTGCATCCACCAGGAAAAACAGAAACGCGCAGGCAATGGTGCCCAGAGCCACCGCCTTAGGCAGACCCTTGAGCGCATCATTAAGGACCTTCCAGTCTCCCAAGCCGGCAAAAAAGGTGCATGCAACTGCCAGAAAGGTGACAATCATCGGTGGGCCATTCTTTGACCGCAGCGTTTGCTGCGAATTGAGGCTGCTGGTCAGCCCACGGGAGACCGATTGATAATTTGTCATGTTTTCTCCTTATACCCATCCCGTTTCCGATCCGAAAAATGATCGCCCTCGCAAGAGGCAATCCGCACGTGAGAACAGCCTTATTTAGCCGTGTTCATCCGTTGCATGGCAAGGCGCAGCAAGCCTCTGATTTCAAAAACGGAATCGACATCCGACACCGCCTTGCCATAGATAAAGCGAATTTCGCGACCTGCATTGACCTTGTTGTATTCGGCCACCTGCCTGTTAATCGCCTCAATCATGACATCCAGCTTGCCTGCCGAGCAGTCCGGGAAGAAGGACAGGAAAATACCACCGTCATTGTATCCGACAAATCCGTAAAGTTCGCCGAAGCTCTTGAGAATCATGCCAAAATCTTTGAGGACGGCATCGCCGGTCACACGGCCATAATCCCGGGTCAACTCATTTAGGGATACCATCCGCATAACCAGGCAGGAGAAATTCTCTTTCACCAATGTCGAAGAATGCTCCGTAATATATTCGTCGCACTTAGCCCGGTTCGGCAGACCTACCGTCTTGTCGACATACAGGAGATAGTCGATGAAGTCCATCAGTCGGCCCAGCAGGACAGCGCCGATCCCGCCAACAACGGTAAACAGGACGACCGCAATGACCAGATACAATTTCAGGTTGACGGAGGTGCTTACATTGATGCTGCTGACCATGTTCAGGTAGTCTGCACTGAGGAACCGATTCAGTTCCCGTCCGGTTTCCTCCACGTCATTGTCATACTTCCGAATCAGAGCATTACACTGGTCGATCTTTTCCTGGAGTTCCTCAGTAGTGAGAACCTTTCGGTTTTCCGTCTCCAGAGCGTTGTTGAACACGGAGAGCAGATACTCGTTGTGTGCTTTTTCGATCTGCTTCTGCCGGGTGTTGATGTTCAGGTTGACGTATTCCTGAATCAACCCGTCATACGTCGTTTCCTTGTCGTTGTTATCTTTGTCGTATTCCACATCCTTCAGGATATACTCCGTACCGCCGTCCTGTGAATTGGAATTGTGGTAATGATAATCCATCATTTCCTTATTCCGGCCGCTGTAGTTATCGATCAGGAGCTTCAGGTGGTTAGCCTGTTGCTGGCACTGATCAATGGACAGTTGCAGATCCTCAGAGTCCTTTGTCAGCCGGTTCTTCAGGACCTCAATATCCTTTGTTTCGGCAGTTCCCAGAATCAGGGAGTACAGGTTCGGAATATCATAGCTGTAGAGATAGCTGTAGATATTGTACAGATCACCGTAGGTATAACCGGTTTCAACAGAGCGGAAGTTGGGCCAGTTTGCCCGCTGAGTGAGCAGATAATCGAGCATCTGAGAGACATCGTTTTCCAGAATCTGGGCACTCTCGATGAAGTCATATTCTCCCTGCAACATGGCCAGGGAGTCATTGCTCTGCAGCTGTTCCTCCACATACTTTTCTGTATAGAATTCGCAATAGTTCTTGATGATAGAATCCAGTATGTTCCAGGCATAATCCTCGTCCTTGTCACTATCTGCAACAAAGAACACCTTATAGGTGTCGGGGATATACGTAGATTCCTGACCTTTCTCAATCAAGGCTTCATTAAGTTTCTGCTGATCCTCCGGAATGACCTCCTCCACGTAACAGTTGGAGCGGACGGAGTCGATGTTTGCATTGCTTTCCAGTTCTCTGAGTGCCCTGTCAATGACCGTGGAGGAATAGATTTCCGTCACGTCAAGGGGACTTCCGTCCGGCGTCAGCCCTTCCTTGGCGCCGGTGTTGGTATACTGGATCACAACCGTGGCAATATACCGTTGCTGAGATTTTCCGTAGAGAAAAATAGCCACGGAACCAACAACTGCCAGCAGAAAAATCAGCAAACTGAACTGCTTGAGATAACGAAAAATGTTAAACTTTTTCATCTTTTCTTCTCTAACCTGACAAATTCACACAGGAACATCAGCGTAAAAAACCCAACCATGAGTACGCAGGAACCCAGAACCGAACTTAAAATGTCAATACGTTCACGGAAGAAGATATATCGGTTTCGGAAGCTGAGATAGCTGCGAGCCTTATCCTGGGTATAAGAATTGTCCATCCGCCGGATTTCAGAGGCGAGGTTTTCCAGCGCGTTTTCCATCTCCATGATCATTTCATCCGCTTTCCGGCGCTGAGACTCCGATGGGTGTGCAGAGCGCATTTTCCCGATCAGGTAGGTGTTATATTCAATGCTGTCCAACTTCTCTGTGGCACCCACAAGCTGTCCATCTGCATGGATGGCCATGTTGTCCATGCCCGTCTTCGTTCTTGACATGTAGTATTTCGATGTTTTGTCCTCGGTTGGGATCATGACAATAGCGCTCATGGCAGAATCGTACATTTCAATGCCCTTATTATCTTCATCATACGAAGCCATGAATTTGTCATAGGCAATGCGGTCCATCCGGTTTTTGTAATCCAACATGGAAATGAGATCTGTTTTTTCATTGGCAATGCCGTTTTCAATGACATAGGAACGAAGTCTGGCCAGACTGTACGTATTGAAATTCGTAACACGCTGCTCCAGAGCAGAGAATGTAAGCCCTGTTTCCGAGTCACGATAGTTCTTGTTCTCCTTTTTGCGCAGCTGAACATATTTCTCCAGCTGGCTGCATTTGAGCTTCAACAGGTCAATAATCATCAGGTATTCATCATCGGCCTTCAGATTATCAATGTCAAAGGACAGAATGGAATGGTTGAATCCGTAATGCTCAATAAAATACTCCCGGTAGGCCTTACAAAGAAGCGAGAGCATGGCCTCGGCACTTCGCTTCGGGATTTTGTTTGTTTTGGTGAAATTGATATCATAGGACGTGCTGATGTAATTGACTTTTCCGGAGATATTCTTGTTATGCGTTGGCTTTACACTTATGCAGTTTCGCAGATCCTCTACCTCAACCTGCCCCTCAAGGCCAGCGTAATCAATGACCCGTTCCAGCACCTCAATACTGACAATCTGCGAAATGTTGAAACGGGTCTGACTAGGGGTCAGCCCTTTAGAGGCGGATTCATAATCCAGAGACACGATGGTACTGGCCATGGACAGGCTTCGGATGTAAAAGATTAGGTTCATCAGCAAGCACAGCAGAATAAAGAGCAGGAAGACGGAGTATTTGTTATTCCATACAAGTCTAAATGAATTGCGTAAACTGGAGGTGCCTTTCCCCAGAAGATTCGACGGACCCGAATCATGCAGCACCTTCATAAGGTTGATATGTTTCTTTTCCGACATGTGTTTTCCTTCCCGTCTGTTCTCAGGGCCGGTGCCCCCGGTTGCGAAAGATCAAAGCAGGACACGGCGCTCAGTAACAGTTCACATCAATGATGACCAGTTCCGGCATGTTGTTGATCCGGGGCCAGGGACTGGAATCCCCCATGCCTCGGCTGATAATCAGCGGCTGATTTAGCTTAAGCTTATTTCTGCCGGTAAAGTACTTGGGGAAAAAACCTTCCTCCGCGGTATACAGACCACCAAAAAACGGGAGGATGATGAGGCCACCGTGACTATGCCCGGCAATTCCGAGGTCAAAAGGATAATCGGAGATCTGATCATGGAATGTATAAGGGATGTGATTCATGACGATGCAGTAAGCGTCCGGGCTGAACGTTGTTTCCTCCATGAACTTGCGCCCGCCATATTCCTCAAAACCATGCGGTGTTCCCTCCAGACCAATCAGTTGAATCGTATCCGCACCGACCTTGACCATCTCTTGGGCACTGACCAAGATGTTGACTCCAGCCTCCCTGAACTTTTCAGGAATCTTTTTGTCATCGTAATAATACATACGTTCACTTTCGTGATTCCCCAGAACCCCATAACACGGCGCAATCTCAGACAGGGCGGTGCCCAGTTCCAGCATGGGCTCATAGTGCCCGTCCTGCCGGTTGATCATATCCCCCAGGAAGAGGATCAGGTCTGGTTTCAGTGCTTTCAGGTCGGAAATCAGTGTTTGATTTTTCTCGCCGTATTCCCGGTTATGCAGGTCGGAGATCACGGCCAGCCTGATATTGTGGGATACCTTCCTTGATGTCTCCTGATAGAAGGTGATCTCATAATGTGTCTTGGTGTATCTCGCATACAGAAAGATGCCGCTTCCCACCCCGATCATCACGATCAGCAGGAAGATCAGAGTATGGATGAAAGAACGGAGAATGCGCTCCTTTCGGTCATTTTTCTTGTCAGTACTTTCCTTGGTCTTCTTTATCTTCATTCAAAACCTCATTCATTCAAATCAGTACACACTGGTTCCCGCCAATTCGTACTGATGCTTTTCATGTACAACTGTCCTGTCTTTCGTCATTTTGACTGCTCAGAACTGACGTACAGACAAAAAGCGGCCAGTCCTGTCAGATGTGCCCCCAGGCGTCAAACAGATTCACCCGCTCCATTATACCCGATTACCAAAGGAGCTTGACTATTTATCCATATCCGCTCCTGGGAAGTTCAAGAACACACGTACAGTCTTTTCCGTTCAATCCGAACCGACTACAAGTATGATAATTAATTGTAGCACAAAATCAGAGGTCAGGTCTATATGAAAAACAAACAAAACCACAGACGCCCGTCAGCTGACAACACCTGCATTTAGCCTGATAGATGCACATCGTTCTGCAGGTGATCGGCAGAAAACAGAGCCCGTTCACCACTGTTTCAGCAGATCCGGTCCGTCGTATCAAGCGGTCAAAGTCTGACGCATTTCATTAACAAAAGCAAGTAAAAAACAGAATGCTGTTCTCAATATAGACCTCGAAGCATTCAACGCTGTTCCGGATATTGGCCCGTGCGGTCATATTGCTCACAATCCGAGAACGTTCCTGATCAAAGAGCCGTCGGTCTTTTCTGCAGTCTTTCGTCACATACTCAAACGAAAAAGAAATCGCTTTCCCGCACAGCGACAGGTTCTTCTTTATTCCCGGAACGCACTACATCGCTCCTTTGCGTTCAATAACCACCTCGACAGTCTTGAGAAGAATGCGGAAGTCCAGCAGCAGGGACCAGTTCTCAATATATTCCCGGTCCAGCTGTACCACTTGGTCAAAGTCCCGGATTTGACTGCGTCCGCTTACCTGCCACAGTCCCGTGATTCCGGGTTTCGTTGACATACGAACCCGGTACGAGGGTTTGTATCGCATCCATTCCTCCACCGTGGGCGGACGGGTTCCCACCAGGGACATATCCCCGCGAAGAACATTGATAAACTGAGGAAATTCATCCAGTGAAAGATCCCTCATCCATCCCCCGATCCCCCGCTTCCACCGTCCGTTCGGCAGCTGCCGCTGTCCGATGATCCGAGGATCATGCTCCATTTTGAACATCAGTGCATCTGCCTGACCAGCTGCCCGGGCTACTTCCTTTTTGCGCTGCTCGGCGTCAGGAACCATGGTTCTGAATTTGTACATCATGAAAGTGCGCCCGTTTTCCCCGACGCGCCGCTGTTTGAAGAAAATGGGGCCAGGGGATGTCAGATAAATAACAGGAGCGACAAAAAGAAAGATCACGCTCATACATATACAGCCCACGACACTTCCAAAGATATCAAAAATCCGTTTGAGAAACAGGTCACGCCCGGAGACATACCCCAGACTCGTCGTGATGGTGGCTTTGGAACAGATCCACTCGATATTCTTGTGGCGTGCCTGCAATTCCTCCATCCGAGGAATAGCCGAGTGAACCGTGATACCCATATCCATGATCTCGTTGATCAGATCCACGGGCAAATCTTCGCCAATGGGAATATCCATATAAATTTCATCTACCCAGTGATAGCTGAGATAGTTAATGAGATCCTCACGGACCGTGACAACCTCAAGCCGCCCGAGCCGCTCTGTTTCCAGTTCCCTTAATATCTGATTAGCCTGATCAATATCCGGTTCCTTATCCGACAATGCCACGCCGACAAATCGGTACTCCTGATAGTTGTGTTCTTGCAGCTCGGGGATCACATCCCTGAGTCGGTCCATCCTGGCAATAATGAGCATACCAGTATGATTCTTGATCTGCAGTCGGTGACGCAGGTAGCGTTTCCACAGTTCGCAGGCGGAGAGACAGATGATAAAATAGAGGATAATGGAGAGCATGAGCATCCGGTAGATATTCTCACGCTGGCCGGTATAGGTCAGACCGATAAAGAACAGGGTCGCACTGGAAACATAAATGGCACTCCGGGCGGTTTTCAGAAATTCATTGAACATATTCCTCCGGATGACCCCCTCATAGGCGTTAGAGGTGATCATGATGGCCAGATTCAGAACGGCGATGTTGACGGCCAATATAACGGCGAAAAAGTTGACTCGAAGCTGGTCCCATCCAAAGCTCAGTCCCGCGCCCAGAAAAAATGCGATTTCAAGAGACAGAATGTCTATCAGCATGAAGTCGAGATGTTGAGACCATCCCCGCGTTTTTTTTCTGTACATACATTCGCCTCCTCTGACGGACGTCTATGACAGTTCCTGGCAGCACAACCTGCTAAATAAACTAGTCAATGAATACAGTCTATTTGCCTTATTTTACAAATATTACATAGTTAATGTCAATATTTTCGAAATACTTTTGTGCGATTTTGATAACTTTTGTGAACCGGTCCGTGTAAACGGGGAAACTGGAACATATGTAAGTATGCATAAACATATATGCCTCGGATGTTAATATTATTCTATTTGTTCAATATTCGAATATTCTTTCAATGTATAATTGTCATCGCTCGAATTTTCATGAAATATCACCGTCAGATCGAATAGAATGTTCGGTTTTTAGAGGACACTGATTGATCATCTGGTTGTTTTACAAATTCTGACGCACGAAACATATATTCTGTTCATTCAATCCTGTTTAAACAAATTGAGCAGAACCAATATTGGATGTGCGAGACGAGTATTTGACCGTTCTAACGGTCCATACTTTGCGTTTTCCTTTTTTTCAGTTATCCTCTCCGTTTCTCTTTGCACGTTCACTTGAAAACGCTTTCGTTTCAGAGTACAATACCAGCAAGTGAAAAGCACAGTTCCATCATTTCAGGAGTGGCCCTTGCTGCACAGCGGCAGTTCGTCAAATCCAAGTCTCGTACAATGCCGATCCCGCAAACAACCGCTACGAGGGCTGAGGAGGAGGATTTTCTATGAATACACAGATTTACGCACATCGTGGTGCCTCTGGATACGCACCCGAAAACACACTTGAAGCTTTTGAACTTGCTGCAAAAATGGGTGCACAGGGCGTTGAACTGGATGTTCACATCACAAAAGACGGCCATCTCGTGGTTGCACACGATGAGACCATTGACCGTGTCTCAGACGGCACCGGATTTATTCGGGATATGACCCTGGAGGAGCTGAAACGCTTCACCTTTAACAAGACGCATCCGGAATACAAGGACGCACGGATCCCCACCCTCAAAGAGGTGTTCGATCTTCTTCGTCCCACCGGACTGTTCATCAACATCGAAATGAAAAACAGCGTTTATGACTATCCGAATCTCGAACAGAAAACCATTGATCTGGCCAGAGAGGAAAATATGATCCAGCGCGTCATTTTCTCCTCTTTCAACCACTACAGTCTCCAGCGCATCAAAGCCATTGATCCCGCGCTTCCCTGCGGACTGCTTTATGAGGCAAACCTGGTCAGGCCGTGGGCCTATGCCGTTGCCCTTGGTGTTGAGGCCATTCATCCGCATTTCAGCGAGGTCGTCAATGTTCAGGATGAATGCGCTCTGTCTCACAAGGCCGGAATTGCCGTTAACACCTGGACCGTCAACAGCGAGGAAGACATCCGCAGCGTCCTGCGTGCCGGTGCCGACATCATTATTACCAACTATCCCGACCGGGCTCTGAATTGCCTGAAATAACGCAGCAGCGGTTAATCCGCACTTCATTTGAGCATTATCGGCTCACGCAATTATCTGAAAACAGCTAATTGCGTGAGCCTTTTGTTTTCCCCTTATGATGAGAAGTCATCTCCCGTGGCAATATTTGTACTTCTTCCCGCTTCCACACGGGCAGGGATCGTTCCTGCCGACCTTCACAATCCGTCGTTCACCATAGGGACCTACCGTGGCAAATGAGTCGATGGAACTGTAGTCCACATTCGCGTCCATAGGCCTCATCATCGGTTCCGCTTCTTTCATCATTTCTGCCGCATGTACTGATCCCGGCACTAAGGTAGGCATCCCCTGTCGTCTCGGCATCCTCTTTGTCAGTTCAGTCGGCGGCCAGCCCTTCCGCCTTCTGTTGTTGATGTTGTTGAGGAACGCATTCACCAACGGCATCACAGCGCTCAGTTCTTCAAAGGTCGGCGTCTTTGCTCCTCCATCGCTGATCCCGCTCAGGACCACGCCGATAGCGTCCGTTACTTCAACCTTCCCCGCGGATACAAGAGCCCAGAGTCCTTTCAGACATTCCGGGTCACCGCCGGCCGACCTGATCTTATTCTCCAGCTTCTCCATTCCCGCAGATCGAATATACCCATTCTCCACCAGTTCCTCGACCTGCTTTGAAGTCGGAATCCAGTACGGCTGATCCCTGATGACGGCGTTCTCTTTCCGAAGTACCTGAAGCTCAGTCGGGTCGAGATGAAGGGAGGCGTAAGGGTTGCCCCTGGCATCGGCCTCCCTGAACAGCTTCAGCATCTCCCAGTCTGTCACGACCATGGGGCTGACCATCTCTCCGTCACAGACCATCATGGATCCGTTGTCGAAGGATTCCACAATCTGCTACTTACTGATCCTTTCGCCTTTCGTGGCGTAGAGTTCCTGGAGAACTGAAATGGGATACTCCCCGTACAGAAGCTCACCCGCAGTGATGCAAATATCAAGCCAGTATTTATCCAATTCTTCTCCCTCCTTTTCCCGTGGGCTCACCGGCCCCTGGATGCCATGATTTCATCTCCTGTTTTCATCCCTTCAAGGCGCATGGACGGGATCAATCTCTTCATTTTCCAGCTTGTCGGGTAGATCTTCATCCGAATATCCCTGCTCAATTCATTCGACATCGGGCAGATGATCACACACGCCGTCCATCCCTCTCACCGTCTGATGTCCCGCCAGCACAGCAGAGGCTCGTTCTTTGCAAAGTCCCATGTATGAGCGGAATCCCCTCCGCAGCAAAGGCGTTCCTCGCATTCCACGCATCTGGTACAATCCGTTGTCCGGTCCCGCCGGAAAGCCTTAAATCTGTTTTGCCACACCTCCAAAAAATCATCTGTCCGGATGTTTCCCTGAACCAGTTCTTTTCTGTTTTCAACATCCAGGCATGCGCAGATATCGCCATTGCACCGCACACCGGCTGTCAGAATTCCGGCGCCGCACAGAAAATAATGATCCCGGACCATTCGCTCATTCTCCAGTCCCAGATAATGCGAACAGCCGAACGTGACCTCCATTTTGCCGTCATGATCAAAGCGCTTTTCCCGAATAAACGAAAGCAGCGCGTGTAACTGCGCCGGACTCAGAAGAAGATCCCGGGACTCGCAGGCGCGTCCGATCGGCTCTATATTGATTGGCCGCCAGCTTTCAATTCCCAGGCCGCACAGAAACGCATACATGGCCTCCATTTCACTGAAATTGCCGCGATGAAACAC
The DNA here is from genome assembly GCA_002395225.1 of Christensenella sp. UBA4263. Taxonomy (GTDB): domain Bacteria; phylum Bacillota; class Clostridia; order Christensenellales; family Aristaeellaceae; genus Ventricola. The sequence goes on along the minus strand of DGWH01000164.1, from coordinate 6,168 downwards.
CGTCGTTATCTGCGGTTTCAGTCCGGCATTCTGCAGGGCACAGACTCCGCGAACCGCGCGGCGCCAGGCGCCTTTTTGTCCCCTCAGCAAATCATGCGAGCGCTCCAGTCCGTCCAGGCTCACGGATACCGTGGTCAGTCCCGTCTCCCTCAGCCTCGCTGCAGCCGTGTCATCAATCAGGGTTGCATTGGTGGTCATTCCCCAGAGAAATCCCCGTTCCCGAACACATTCTGCGATTTGATACAGATCCGGATGGAGCATCGGCTCGCCGCCGGTTAAACAGATCACCGGGTGCTCAGACCGGACAGAATCCAGCACTTTGGCCACATCCTCCATTTTCAGCTGCACTCCGTCTGAAACACAATTGCTTCCGCAATGCCTGCAGGAAAGGTTGCAGCAGTTTGTGATCTCAAAAAACAGCCAGCGAAGATGCGGCGTTGTCCTGAGACGGTTGCGATGTCCGGCAACCGTCTCCAGCTGAACGCGTTTCAACTGCAATATCTCCCTGTTTCCTGTCTTTTCCCTATGATTTCCTTCCATTTTCTCTGATCCATTTCATGGCGCGCCTCATGGATTGGGGAATGCAGTCCTCCGGCGGCTCAATCCCCAGATATAGACAAATCTGCCCCTGTTCACTTGTAAACGGGGCCATTCTTTCGAGCCGGCTGATGTATTTTATCGAATTCATTTCATCCAGTGCCTCGATCGGAGAACCGTATCCAACATTCAGCATGGTATTCCTCCATACCTCACGTATTCTGGAATACAGAACTGCACCGCAAAACTCTATAAACCTTCGGCTGCTTACATCAGGGTACTCCTCCCGCTCATCCCAGTCCGGTTCATCAAACGTATACATTTCCCATCCATCACGGGCCTTTGCCAGTTCAAAAGCCTCTTTTGCATCAAGGTCCGTCTTGTACATGAGCGAAGCCGTGTATCCGCATTGCGATTCTGCCCTGGCGATTTTTTCCTCTGCCTGAACAACATGAATCGTTTTCTCTTTCCTGTCATAAACCAGTTTATGATAAGTTTACAGAAAATTCACCCGGTCTATATTTTCAGGAAGAACACCTTTCTGTAATACACGTTCAATCTCATCCGCTTCTTTCCGGATTCTTTCAGAGAGCTTTTGCAGGGCAGGCAATCGGCCTTGAACATCGAGAAAAACGTTCACTTTTAAGGAATCAATCTTTACCGTTTCTCCGTCCGTCAGCTGCAGTTCACAGCCGGAAACATCAAACTGTCCGCAATACATCTTTCGGGATTGATCGTACTGAAGATTGACGGGCAGCCCGATCGCGTTATACTTTATCCTGTTCAAAAGTACTTCTGAAACTGGATCGCGGCTTACATCGGTTCGAATAATAAACGGAATATCCGCCCCAACAAAGATCGGAACAGGATCACACGGCGGACGGCCGCGTCCTGTAACAGCCAGCACATCCTTTACCCCAAGGTCATTCAGTTCATCAATCGCCTCTCTCAGATTAACGTAACACAGTCTGGGCCTTTCAAAGGCTCGATAGTAGAACGGTTCATGTGTCTTTTCTGAATACCCCGTCATTTCCGTTATATCCATCTCTTCATCGCTCTGTTCACTTTCACACCAGTGAATGTTCAGAAGACATTTCCCGAGCCCTGTCCCGGCTTCTGTCTCACCATCGCCGTCGTCGCTTTCAGACAGCCATTGCATTCGGTACCGGATCAGTTTCAGACGGGTGTCATTTCTGATTCGCCGCATCATTCTGCAAATATACGGCATATCCATAACGGAGGATGTCGGCGTCCGGTAGATGTCCTGCCAGCGGGCCACACGATCCAAACTTCCTTTGCCGAGATAAAGGTAAATAGCCAGCGTCAGCACATCATCCAGGAACAAAAACGATTCGTCGAACGCTTCATACAGATCCACCATCAAACCGCATTCCCTGGCAATGTTCTCTAACAGCCAGACTGACCCATACAGTTTATCAAACTCATCAGGAAACATCCCATCAGCAGGGAATTGATTGTTGCCTAAAGACATATTCTCTGCCTCCTCCGCGATCATTTAACGTTTTCCTTTTATTTTGACATTCATATGCAAAAGCCGCTCACCGTAACCTCATGTTCCGTTGAGCGGCCTCTTATGGTATTAATCGGCACATTCCCCTGAAAAGAGCCTTTTCGCCAGTTATTCGAGCCTGTCTTTTACGGTCAGAAACGCGTGATCCGCCCCTCTTTCAGCATCTCATCTGCTTTTGTTCATGCTGTATCCGCTCATCCCTGTATCCACCATTTTTCGGACATTCCGATAGTTTTCTGTCAGACTGTCTGTCACCCGTAAAAGCAGCTCCTGCACAACCTGTTTCTGAACCGCTGTAAGTTCTTTTTTCGCCTTCATCGCTTCCAGGCGCGTATTTATATCGATCACTTCATTTTCCATTTTGCCGAGAAGCTCTTCATTTGAATCGATTTTCTCAAATTCATTCACGTACCGGAAGAAATAAAACGGAATCAGAATCAGGAGTTTTCGTTCAAACAGCCTATCAATGGAATAGTCTTTCATCTGCAACGTCGGAATACCGTAAGACATTCCACTCCGCTGAGGAAACTCGCTGTTAACCGTGTATTTTTTTGGAATGCGGTCATCCGGACGCAGAAAGATGATTCCTGAATTTGGAATGGTTATGATTATCTCTTCTGGTGTCATCTTCGCATTCTCCTCTGCGATCACATAGCCGTGTTCAGCGCACCGAACGACGGCCGAATTGTCAAACCATGGCTCACAGGTAAAATGATACAATCGCAGAGCTTCGTCCCGGAGCGCCTCAGCTACCGCAATAATGACATCCGTATTCCCTCTCCGGAAAGAACCCTCCATCCGTGAACGAATATGCTTCCTGTTGAGTATTCTGATTTTTGCATTGTCCGGAAAGCTTTCCCCAAACAGTTCGTTGATCAGCGGCACAATATACCTTTCCAGCCGGACGACCATTGCTGCCAGTGCTGAATCAACGGTTTTCTCAGTTTCCAGCTTTTGCTCCTCTGCGGTAAATTCCATTTCCGGTTCTGTCATAAGAAATCCCTCCTCAAGGTCGTTCTTTCGCCTGAGCCGCGGTGCAATGCCTCCGATCGGGCTGCTGATATAGCTCAGCTTCCTCATCTTGTCCGGTCGTTCACGGTTTAAAATCCGACTTCCTGATTCTGTCCCGAATCCCCGGCTTCATGGAATTCACCGTTTCCCGGAAACCACCGGCGCATCGCCGCCGCACTCAGGGCACCACCGTTCATCATCCATCATGCTGCAGGTTGTCCATTGAAAGCCGCACTTCCTGCATTGATGTACCCGTTCAACCGGCGGAGGTCCGTAAATGGTCGCAAAGTCCTCCTCAATGTAGTCCGGTTTTCCCATTGGTGCGCCGCAATAGCGACAATACCGGTCACCCCTGATATAGGTATTCCTGCAGTTTGCGCACACCTTCATCCTGGGAGCCATGTCCTCGCCCCTTCCTGATGGTCATGCGGCGGATGGAAAACCTGCTTTCCATTTTCCGGCAGTCATACGGGAATACCACCCTATGCTTCCCTGCGCGGGCTTTGTGCCATTTCAGCCTTCATTCTGGTTTTCTGTTCATACATCGCATTGTCCGCCCGCTTAAAGACCGTCTCTACCGTGTCCCCCTCCTGGTACACCGCATAGCCGATTGCCGCACTGGTCTGTTCCCAGGGCTGGAGGCTCGCATCATTCCGCTTCTGTTTCCATTCATCCATCAGCTGATGAATCAGTGTCGGCGCGACCTCCAGATCGTCCCCTTCCATCACGACCGAGAATTCATCTCCGCCAATCCGGAACACCGCGGAGTGTTTAAACGTCGAACAGATCATCCGGCAAAGCCTCTGGATGGCAATATCGCCCTTGTCATGACCATAGTGATCATTAATCGGCTTCAGATTATTCAGGTCAATCATGGCAATTCCGAACGTCGAAACCTCGCCGTTTCGGATTCCCTCACTCAGCTGAGCAACCTTTTCATCATAGGCACGCTTATTTCGGACTTTTGTCAGCGCATCCACATTCGCAATCCGGTCCATCTCCGCCGCATGCTCCTGCGTAACAATCAGTTTCTGTGTTGTATCCAGGATTTTCGTAAATTGCTCGTTGATGTTCTGCTCCATCTGTTTCATGGAGTTGGACAGCGTTTCAATTTCATCCCCTGTATGAATCTGCAGCTGGGAGAACTCGTTCCGAATCGAAGCAGATCCCTCTCTCCAGTACTTCTCCGAGGTATCTGAAAGCTTATTGATCGGCTGGATAATGGTCCGGTCAATCAGAACAATCCCGAGAATAATGAAGACGACCGCCAGCAGCAGCAAAGAGGCAATGACCAGAAACAGGAACTGATTTCTCTGTTCCATGACCTTATTCATCGAGAGTTCCGCCGCGCCAAAAACAACCAGTTCCCCGTTTAGAAAGATCGGGCTTCCTGCCGCAACAACCCATCCATATTCCTCCGTGTTGGTCACATCCGGGGCGATTCCCTCTACCGGATTCCGCATGGCCTCACGGTCCACATCATACATGATGGCATCAAAGCAGCCCGGTCTGCTGTTTTCATCCCCGTAACTGCCATCTGCCAGATAGATGGTCGATTCCGTCTTCAGATCAAACCAGACCAGATACGCACACTTCAGATTGTTGTTGTCCTGTACCAGACGAAGCTGTCTTTGGATGGTCTTAAAGTCATCCGAATTCTCAATCGCGGCATATTTATCCAGATAGGCATCAAATTCCGGACTGCCCCAATCTTCCGTGCTTACCCGATCTTCCGCAGCATAGAAGATATCCAGCACCTGCTGTTTCACCCGCTGAACCATCTCCGGTTCAAGCAGGGCGGCAATTGTCGCCGAAGCTTCTTTGGATCGGCTCAGATACATGGTTTTTGTCACATCATTGATTCCCTTGTAACTGAACAGACCTGCCAGCATACTCAGCATAATGATGATGAACGTGATCAATAACACCAGTTTCTTCTTCAGCGAAAATTTCGGTTTTAAAGACATTGTTCTACTCTCCCGCTCTTAGGCTGTCTGATTCACATTCTCCGCACGGTTCCCGCTTAATTTAACCCTGATTGTATTATAGGCATTTTATTCATTCTGTTCAAGTCAGGCAGGGGACTTTTGTGTTCATTTTTCAAATTTCACGGGAAGATCGAAATCACTTTTCCGGATTTCCTTCATCCTTTGACTCAGGAGAGACTGCCTCCGAATCCGTTTTCTTCTGTTTTCGGGAACGGCGTCTGTTGAGCCGATTCACTTTTGCACCGTACCGCATTTTGACCTCATGTTCCGGAATCCAGATATTCGCCTCTTCAATACGTCTCAAAACATACTCCAGTGCCTCACTCCTTGACAGCTTTTTCTCGCATTCTCTGGTAAGCCTCATTCATCCACTCTCCGATTCTCTGCTTCTGACTTTCTTTCAGCTGTTTATAGCGTTTATTCATCTGAAGCAGACGGCCGTTCACCGTCCTGTGTTTGCTCACTTTGCCCGCCTCCCCGTGATTCGCAGATTTTCGCTTTATGCCCCTGACTCTGCATGAAAAAGGAAAGGCCCTGTCGCGCCGCGGCAGGGCCTTTTGATCGATTAAAGTCTGGTCTTCTCCCGAATGTATTTTCTCGCCTTAAGCGCATATTCAAAGGGATTCGCCTTGGCCGGATCCTGCTCCGCCTCCACAACGACCCATCCCTCATAGCCGCTTTCCTCAAGAATCTTAAAGATCGGCGCAAAGTCCACATCGCCGTCGCCCGGAACCGTAAAGACGCCGTTGCGGACAGCCGTCAGGAAGGACCATCCCTCCTTCCGCGCCTGATCGCGCACCTTGAGACGCACATCCTTCAGATGAACATGGCGGATGCGCCCGATGTATTTTTTCAGCACCGGAACCGGATCAATTCCGGCAAAAGTCAGATGACCGGAGTCAAACAGCAGGAAGACCAGCTCCGGATCCACGACCTCCATGAAATGGTCGATCTCCTCCACCGTCTGCACGCCCGTTCCCATGTGATGGTGACAGGTCAGCACCATGCCTTTTTCCTTTGCCAGCGCACCCATCTCGTTATACCCCTTCGCAATGAGCTCCCACTGCTCCGGCGTATAGACCGGTTTCTGATCCCCAAAGA
>DGWH01000021.1 GCA_002395225.1 Christensenella sp. UBA4263 | reverse complement strand
GATAAAAGGGGAAAATTCATTAGAAATGCAGGAAGAAAGGGAAAAAGCACCAAATCCATCGGTCTCCGGCGGTCTGTCTCCGGAATGGAGGAGAAACCGGAAAAAGGCTGAGAGGATGAAACTTTGAATCTCAGTCATCAATATGTTATAATTTTAGAAACCAAAATCATTGTCCGGAGTACAGGGGGCATAATTTGAAAATCGGTATCTATACGGATACGTTTTATCCGGAAATTAACGGAGTTGCCACGAGCTGCCATCTGCTTGAGCAGCAGCTCATGCGCAGAGGCCATGAGGTACAGGTCTTTGCACCCAGGTGCAGGGACTGTGACAAAGAAAAAAGGGACAATGTCCATTATCTGGCTTCTGCACCGCTCTTTGCGCTGAAGGACCGGAACGTGGCGATCCCCGGACTGAATGAACTGCTCAACCGGCATTCGTACAAGTTTGATATCATCCATACCAATACGGAATTCATCATGGGCTATCTGGGCATTCATACGGCGAAATCGGATGCCTGTCCGGTGGTCCACACATATCATACGGTCTGGGAGGATTATACCTATTACATTACCCACGGGACGATCATTGACGGGAAAGCAAAAGGACTGATCCGCAAATACTCGGAATGGTGGTGCAACCGTCTGGACCGGGTGATTTCCCCGTCCGAAAAGACCCGAAATCTGCTGGCCAGTTATGGGGTGGAATCGAAGATCGATATCATTCCTACCGGCATGGAGATCGGGAGGTTTAATCCGCAGCTGCACAGTGAGCAGATGCGGGAGGAGATTCGCAGAGAATGCGGCATCCGGCCGGGCGAGCGGGTTCTTCTGAATATCGGGCGGATTGCAAGGGAGAAAAACATCGCACAGATCCTCCGGGTTTTCCCCAGACTGCACGAGATTTATCCGGAGGTGCGGCTGGTGCTGGTGGGAGAAGGCCCGCAGCGCGGGGAACTGGAGCAGATGGCCAGGGATCTGGGAATCGGGGAATACGTGATTCAGACCGGGCCGAAGCCGTGGGACAGAATTGACCGGTACTATGCCATCGGGGATGTCTTCTGCAGCGCCTCCCATACGGAAACGCAGGGACTGACCTATATAGAGGCCATGGCATCCGGCCTGTGTGTGTGCGCGGTGAAGGATTCCTGCCTGGATGGGGTCATTTCAGACGGCGTGAACGGCATTCTTTCGGATGCGTCGGATGAGGCTCTGCTGGTTGCGCTGATCCGGGGATTCAGCCAGGAAGGGAAACACATTGCCGGCCGGGCACCATCCTCCGTGGAGCGTTACTCAGCGGAGCGGTTTGCGGAATCGGTGGAGGCGTGTTATCTCAGGGCAATCGAGGACTATCACGGGCGGAACGGGAAAAGAGTGAATCCGCATGAATGAGACCCGGAAGAAAATCAGGGCGGTCACGGACCGTGTCCAAACGGGAAAAACTGCCGGATAGAACTTGATTTCTTTCTATGGTCCATGTATAATCGCACCTGTTGAACTTCCCTTTAACGACAGTAAGGAGTGATTCAAAATGGGAAAAGTTGTTACATTTGGTGAAATTATGCTCCGTCTCAAGAGCCCTGCACTTGAGCGTTTCTTCCAGAGCCCCTCTCTCGAGGCAACCTTTGGCGGCGGCGAGGCGAACGTAGCAGTTTCTCTTGCAAACTACGGAATGAACACGGCGTTTGTTACCGCTCTTCCGAACAATGCCATCGGTGAGGCCTGCCTGCGCGAGGTCCGCGGTTTTGGCGTCGATGTGTCCGATATCAAGATGGTGGATGGCCGTATGGGCATCTATTTCCTCGAGACCGGTTCCAACCAGCGTCCTTCCAAGGTCATTTATGACCGTGCAGATTCCTGCATCGCCAAGGCACCGGTGGACCTGTTTGACTGGAAAGAGATCCTGAAGGATGCCACCTGGTTCCATGTGACCGGCATCACCCCGGCCATTTCCCAGTCTGCTGCTGACCTGACCCTGGCGGCGGTGAAGGCGGCCAAGGAAATGGGCGTGAAGGTTTCCTGCGACCTCAACTACCGCAAGAACCTGTGGAAATACGGCAAGGAAGCAAAGGAAGTCATGAGCGAGATCACGAAGTACGTGGATGTCGCCATTGCCAATGAGGAAGACTTCCAGAAGTCCCTTGGCATCAGCGCCAAGAGCGATGTCGAGAGCGGCGAGCTGGACCGTGAGGTCTATAAGAAGATCGCCAGCACGGCGATGGAGATGTATCCGAACCTGGAGAAGGTGGCCATCACGCTGCGTGAGTCCAAGAGTGCGGATACCAACTACTGGGCAGCCTGCATCTATGACGGCAAGGAATTCTACGTATCCCGCCGTTATGCAATTACGGATATCGTTGACCGCGTCGGCGGCGGCGACTCCTTCGGCGGCGGCCTGATTTATGGCCTCAACAACTACGCCACCCAGGGCGAAGCACTGGAGTTTGCGGTTGCGGCATCCTGCCTCAAGCACACCATCTCCGGCGACTTCAACCGTGTCACGGTGAAGGAAGTGGAGAGCCTGATGAAGGGCTCCGGCTCCGGTCGTGTCGAGCGCTGAGAAACAGCAGCAAAAAGCGGATCTGCCAAAGGCAGATCCGCTTTTTTATTGTTGTCAGGCGCGCAGGCTCTGAACAAAACGGGCCAGCCGCCTCATCCCTTCCTCGAGGATGGACAGCTCGTAGCAGAAAGAGATGCGCACATGTCCCGGGACGCCGAAGCAGGAGGAGGGAACCAGGGCCAGACCTTCCTGCTCAATGAGCTGCAGGCAGAAAGCCTCATCCGGAATTCCGAATTCCCCGATGGAGGGGAAGGCGTAGAAAGCCCCCTCCGGAACCGGGCAGGACAGATGCATGTCGCGGAGCGCATCCAGCACAAGGTCCCGGCGCTGCCGGTAGGCGGCAACATTTTCCTCAATCGACAGGGAAAAGATGGAGCGGCAGCCGGACTGGATACAGCCGGCCACGGAAACGACCAGGAAGCTGTGGGCCTTGATCATCTGGTCCATGACGGGCTGGTCGGCCAGGGCGTACCCGATGCGGACGCCGGTCATGGCGTAGGTTTTGGAAAAGGCATTGACATAAATGAGCCGGTCACGAAGCGCCGGATCGCCCATCAGGGTCGGAAAGGAATCAGTGTACAGGAGACGGTCATAGACACTGTCATCGATCAGATAGAGGGAATGGTCAAGGGCTGCCCGGCGAAGAGAGCGAAGGCTCTCCGCGCTTAGAACCGTCCCGGTGGGATTGTTCGGCGAGGCAAATAGAATGGCGCGGGTCCTGGGGGTGATGGCGGATTCAAGCGCCGCGGGATCGATCTGAAAGTCCGTTTCGCGAAGGGGCAGCGGAACGAAAACACCTCCGGCCATCTCGATCTGCGGCTGATAAAGCCCGAAGGTGGGAATGGGAACGATGACCTCATCCCCGGGATTGAGAATGGCAAAAATGGCGCTGGCGAGCGCCTCGGTTGACCCGATGGTCACCACCGTTTCCCCGGGGGCATAATCGGTGGAGAAGCGTTCGTTGACGGCCTCCGCGATTTCACTGCGCAGTTCGGAAGTCCCGGCATTGGGCGGATAATGGGTATCGCCGGCCAGAATGGCCTCGGAAATCTGCCGGCGGATGCGGTCGGGCGCGTCCAGGTCCGGTTCGCCGATACTGAGGGCGATGCAGCCCGGACGGGCCTTGGCCAGCTGACCAATGCGCCGGATGCCGCTGGGCGGAGTATTGACAAGGCGATGATTAAGTTCCATAGCGCGTTCTCCTCCATGTTGGTCATAGGCCAGAGCAGGTTTGTCTGGCCAGGTGTTCAAACAAGGCCGGCAGGGCCTGTCATGAGCCGCAATCAAAAAAGCGAAGCACCGGCTTCGCTTTTTGAAATCAGGCATGTACCAGATCCCACAGTTTCTGCAGAGATTCCGGGTCGTTGTATTCAAGGATGACCTTGCCCTTTTCCTTGGAACCGGAGAAATGAACCTTGAGGCCGGTGGCATTCCGGATGGCATCCCCGAGTTCGCTGTATTCCACCGGCAGGGAGGGTTTCTGCTTTTCCTCTTCTTTCGGTTTGGCGGCATCCCGGGCAGCCATTTCCAGCTGACGGACAGACCAGTGCAGGTTAATGGTTTTCTCAAAGAGCATTTTCTGAATGTCGGCATCCGAAATGCCCGCCAGGACGCGCGCGTGACCGGCGGAGAGGGTGCCATCGGTAATGGCCTTCTGGATAAAGTCGGGGAGGGACAGAAGGCGCAGCAGATTGGTCACGGCAGGGCGGCTTTTCCCCAGCCGCTCCGCGATGGCTTCCTGTGTAAAGGAGTACTGATCAATCAGGCGCGCAATCCCCTGCGCCTCTTCGATGGGATTGAGGTCATCCCGCTGGATGTTTTCAATCAGCGCGGCTTCCTGACGCTTAATCTCATCCCAGTCCCGGACAATGGCCGGGACGGTGGTCAGATTGGCCAGCCGGGCAGCGCGCCAGCGGCGCTCGCCCGCGATGAGCGTATACCGGTTTCCCTCACGGGCGACCAGGATCGGGGAAAGGATGCCGCTGCTCTGAATGGAAGCGGAAAGGGCACTGAGGGAATCCGGATCAAATGTCCGCCGGGGCTGATTCGGATTCGGATCAATGGAATGAATGGGAATATCAATGACAGCGTCCAGGGGATCGGAACTGTCAGGAGAATCCAGATGGGACAGGGTGGTCTCAACATCGGGAAGGAGAGCATCCAGTCCGCGTCCCAAACCTGTTTTTCTGGGCATCGTTGTCCTCCTTAAATTTTATGCGATCGTTTGGCATCGTACCTGCTTTGATGGGCTCGGGACCGGCGCCGCGGCACCGGTCCGGCTTTTTATGAATTTGCCTTCAGGAATTCCTGGGCAAGCTGTTCATAACTCTGCGCGCCGAGTGAGCGTGAATCATAGAGATGAATGGGGAGACCGTGACTGGGTGCCTCACCCAGCCGGACGTTGCGGGGGATGACGGTGGTATAGACCCGTGCCTTGAAAAAACGCCTTACTTCCTTGGCGACCTGAATGCCGAGATTGGTCCGGGCATCCAGCATGGTGAGGACGATTCCCTCAATGGCCAGGTGCCGGTTGATTCGCTGGACTTTCTGCACCGTTCCCATCAGGGCGCTGACGCCCTCCAGTGCATAGTATTCACACTGGATGGGAATAAGGACACTGTCGGAGGCACAAAGCGTGTTGACGGTGATCAGACCCAGGGACGGGGGACAGTCGATAAAGATAAAATCATACTTGTCCCTGAGTGGCCGCAGGGCATCCGCAAAGATGGATTCCCGGTTATCAACGCCGGCCAGCTCGATTTCCGCACCGGCCAGCCGCACATCGGAGGGCAGCAGGAACAGGGTGGAAACCGGGGTGCTGACGATGGCGGATTCGGCCGGGATTTCCCCGGCAATGACCTCATACAGGGTCGGGGTCTCTTTTTCGGGCTTGAAGCCGAGGCCGCTTGAGGCATTGCCCTGCGGATCGGCATCCACGACAAGCACCCGTTTTCCTGCGGCAGCAACACAGGCGGAAAGATTAATGCTGGTGGTGGTCTTTCCGACACCGCCTTTTTGATTGGTAACAGCAATAATTTTTGACATAGCCATCTCCAGATTAATGCAGCTGATGGTTTTCCCTGAGAACGCGAAGGATCATTTCGCGCTCCGCATCACTCGGATGATATTTCTCAAGAAGGGTGCGCATGGCGGAAAATGAGCCGTTTCTGGACAGATCATACAGCTGCGCCTCCAGTTCAGGGGTGGGAACAGCTGAGGCATATCTGAGGGCCAGCAGACGGTCTGCCAGGTCCGTGATCATGTCCTCCGTGGCACGGATTTTTCGCCGGTCATCCATTATCAGCAGCATTTGCTTATTGGTTGTATTGTAAATAACGTTAAAGAGGAAGGAATCAAGACGGTGCCAGATGGCGGTCAGCGAGGAATCCGGCAGGCCGATTCCAAGCAATATCCGACTGACAGCATAGGGAAGGTCCGGCCTGGCAGCAAGGAAAGCGTGTCCCAGACTGTCCTGCAGGAAATGTTCAATCTGATCCAGACGTCCAGCCATATGATGCCTCTTTGTGAGTCGTTTGAAAGGGTTTATTGACAAATGTACCTGTATTCTACACTTTTAGCATCCGGTTTTCAATCTTGAAATTCCGGAAAACAGGATCAGGAACCCCGGCATGTTGACAGAGGCTCATAAAAAGGTGTCCCTTGCGGGACACCTGACACGAAGCATTTCTCAGTACTTTTTCTCCTGGAGCAGTGCGGTGGCAATGTTGATTGCCTGATCGGAACACCGTTCAAGATCGGTACACATGTCGGTGAAAATTACGCCGCCAAGTGGATCACATTTGGATTCCATCAGGCGGTTGATGTGGTGCTCAATGAACAGAGCCTGCATATCATCCACCTGCTGCTCATAGGCTTCGGCCTCCGGAAGACGCTCCAGATGGTTATTGGAGTACACATCCATGGAGACATCCAGCGTTTTGAGAACCATGTCGCTCATCTGCCGCAGTTCAGAGAGGCCGGCTTCCGAAATGACCGCATTCTCGTTCTTGATCCGGTCGGTAAACTCGGCAATGTTTTCCGCATGATCACTGATTCGTTCATAGTTGCTGGTGACCTGTGTCATCTTGGTCAGGCGGAAAATGTCCTTTTCGGAGAGGTTCCGGGAACGAAGCGAGATGAGCTTGTCCGTAATGGCCTGATTGAGATAATCAACGACGGATTCAAGCTCCGCGACCCGCTTTCCTTTTTCCACATCACCGGGATTGAAGAAGTACTCGATGGCAATGCCCAGGTTTTCCCTTGCAAAATTGCCCATGCGGTTGACCTCCAGCTGGGCCTCGTGGATGGCCACGCTGTCGGGATATTTTTCCATATGTGCCAGGTAGGCAAGGCTCTTCTGTTCCTTGAGCCGTGTCTCCTCCGGCAGGGGCGGGAAAACCAGATGGGTAAGGCGCACGAAGAGCGGCTGCATGGGCAGGGCAATCAGTGCGGCGGTGATGGCAAACAGGGTATGCGTATTGGCCACCTGACGGGCCACATCCCCGGGTGACAGGGACTGAATAGCGGTGAGAATCTTCGGGAACAGCAGAATCAGGGAGGAAATCAGGCAGGCTCTGAAAAGGTTGAAAAACAGATTCAGAAGAGCGGTGCGCTTTCCTTCACGGGAGGCGGTAATGCTGGCGAGCAGGTTGGGCGTCACGGAGCCGATGGCTGCACCGATGACCAGCCAGACCGTTTCGTGATAACTCAGCATTCCCTGCTGGGCAAACGTCTGGAAAATGACGACGGAGGAGGAGGAACTCTGCAGGAGCGCCGTAAATCCGATGCCAAAGAGGATACCGGCAATGGGGTTATCCAGGGCAGAGACGAAAGCGATAAAGGCGGGCGTTCGGGACAGGGGGGCAATGGCGCCCTTCATCATGCCGATGCCCACAAAGAGCATGCCAAAACCCAGAACCACTGTACTGATGGACTGGATAAAGGGCTTTTTGACAAACAGGACGATGACACATCCCACAAACAGCAGGAAGGGGGCCAGCGCGGTCAGGTCAAAGGCGGTAATCTGTGCAGTGACCGTCGTTCCGATATTGGCGCCCAGGATGACGCCAAAGGCCTGCGCCAGCGGCATGAGACCGGAATCGACAAAACCGATCAGCATCATATCGGTGGCACTTGAACTCTGAATGAGCAGCGTAACAACCAGGCCGACCAAAAGAGCAGCCAGCCGATTGGAGGTGACGCGTTCAAGGATCTGCCGCAAACGATCACCGGCAGCGTTTTTGAGTCCGGTGGACATCAGGGTCATTCCGTATAAAAAAAGACCGATCCCACCTAGCATGGAGAGGACTTCTGTCAGTTTCATAAATAACTCCCGTGAATGAATTGGGGAAGATACAGAAGGCTGTATCAGTGAAAAGAATAGTCTGGGCACATCGGTCAAATTATAACAGAAACACGGATGGAAAAGAATAGATGGGCCAAGATTTGGGGAAACTGCATGAATAAACCGCCATTTGTCACCGGTTCTTTATGCAACAGGCCTAAAATCTTATCGCGCAAACAGGGCCGGCAAAGGGAAAGGCAGCCATGGTCCGGCAGCCCCGGATCTGTCCCTATATAAAAGGAAGACATTCCGGAAAGAGCGCACGGGCAGTGGCCAATGCCTGCACGAGGCACCAGACCGGCGGGGATTGTTTGACAGGGACTGCTCCGGGGCGTATAATACGCCTCATCTAATCGTTTGAAAGAGGAGAGAAGCGCTGAATGAAACCGATTGACCGGATCAGAAAAACACCGCTCAGACGGTACGATCTGCCGGCAAAAAGTGAAGGAAATCTGCACCATTTCAGACGATTCCGGAAACGACATTTTGATGTTCCGGTTGTTTTCGGGGACAGAAAGCCGCTGCGAATCCTGTTCATGGCGGCGGGCATCGTTCTGACACTGGTCCTGTGCAATGCAAGTGCGCCGGTGACGGAGGTTCCAAGTGTCCAGCAGCGTTTCAGCGACTGGGCCAGAGTTCAGAATGAACGGACCATTCAGGAGCTGCCGGGAGCCACACCGGAACCCAACAGTGAGCTCGACCAGATTGTGAATTTCAATGCGGAGGTACAGCTGGAGGAGATCCAGGAGGAAATTGCGGAGCAGACAAGGGAAGAACAGGCGAGAACCGTCAGCCGTGCGGACACAGAGGCGTCCGGTTCCTCCTCTGCGCTCAAGCATTATGAACCGGGGGAACTTTCCTATCAGACGGACCGCATGTCCGTATCCATTGAACAGAAACAGAAAGACGGGCTTACGTATTACGTGTGTGATATCCGGCTGACGGATGTCAGTCAGCTGAGGACCGCGTTTGCCGGAGATGATTTCAAGAGCGGCATCTACGAGGCCGTCAGCGACATTGCCGGGCGGTACAGCCCGGTACTGGCCATCAACGCGGACTTCTGCCGCTATCACCGGGACGGGGTGATTATCCGGAACGGTGAGCTGATGCGCAAGCAGAACATCCGCCGCCATCACCTTCTGGTGGTGGATGCAGCCGGCAATATGAGCGCCATGACGGACCGGTCCGGGAAACAGGGACTGGTGGCGGATCAGCTGATGCGGGCCAATACCTGGCAGACCTTTGAATTCGGTCCGGTGCTGGTGGAGAACGGTCAGGCGGCAGAACTGCCCGGAAAATTCTATGTCAACTGCAATGACGGCTATAATGAACCCAGAACCGCCGTGGGGCAGATCGGACCGCTTCACTACATGGTCATTGTGGTGGACGGACGGCGGGAAGGGTATTCCACGGGATGTTCCATTCCAAAGCTGCAGCAGCTGTTCCTGGAGGAGGGCGTTCAGTTCGCCTTTAATCTGGACGGCGGCGGCTCGACAACCCTGTATTTCCTGGGGGAGGTCATTAACATGCCCTCGGGCGGCAAAGAGCGGTCGGTCAGCGACATCCTGATGTTTATGGCAAATCCGGTCCAGACTCCGGTTCAGTGAGAGAGAAAACAAACAGCAGGCGACAGCCGGTCATATCCGGGGCCGGACATGTCGCCTCAGCAGATGACAACAAGTATGAGGAGAAATTGGAAACCATGAAACGGAAACTGTTTTGTACCCTGCTGGTACTGACCCTTGTCCTCTTTGCAGGACTGTCCACAGCCATGGCGGCAGCCGTACCTTCGTCAAAGGAGATTGAGGAAACACGGACCTATGAATCTGATACGCTGCGCATCACGATTGAACAGTGGTGTTACAAGTATAACAAGACCTCTCTTCGTTTCTTTGTAGCGGATGTGTACATGACCCGTCCGGATCAGATGCGCACGGCATTCGCCGGGGAGGAGTACAGCAAGAATAAAGCGGAGGCCACCTCGGCGATTGCCGCCAGGCATGACGCGGTTCTGGCCATTAACGGTGATTTCTACAATTATAAGGATAATTACGGCCTCATTATCCGTAACGGGATCCTGTACAGGGATAAAAAGTCCAACTGTGACCAGCTGCTGGTGTTCGCGGACGGCAGTTTCGGGGTCATTCCGAAGGGAGAGTATGCGGGGGGGAGCGGACAGCAGTACATGGACCAGGGCGTCGTGCAGTCCTTCTCCTTCGGCCCGCTCCTGGTGAATGACGGGCAGATAGTGGAGATGCCCAGTAAGTATGTCATTTCCACCAAGGACACCATCCGTGAGCCCCGGACGGCCATCGGCATCGTCGATAATACCCATTATATCGTCCTGGTGGCGGACGGGCGCCGGAAAAACTGGAGCGACTTGGGAATGACTCTTCAGGAAATGCAGGAGTTTTTCCAGCAGCGCGGCGCAAAGATCGCCTATAACATGGATGGCGGCGGAAGTGCCACCATGGTGATGAACGGGGAACGGGTCAACAAAACAAGCGGTTCACGGGAACGCAATGTAAGCGATATTATCTACTTCGTGAACTGACCTGAGGGAATGGACTGGCCCGAGAAACAGAGGCTCAGTCTGCTCCGGAATTTTCGGTGCGGGCAAAGCAACAGACAGAAAGGAGGAACAGCGGAATGATCCGAAAAGTCATGATGCCGTTGCTCCTCTTTTGTTTTCTGTTTGTTTCGGTGCCGGCCGATGAACGGGATCCGCTGCTCACGGTGGATGAACTCCTCCGGCTTGAGCCGGCCTATAAACAGTTTCTGGGTGAACTGGGCGATCTCCTGATTGAAAAGGGACTGCTGGACCGGGGGGAAAAGGAGGAGTGGATCACCATGCAGCTGGGGGATTATCTCAGCAACGGCGGATACGGCTCCATCCTGACCTCTTTTTACCCCGGTGTCCTGGCGTATGCACGGGATGAGGAACGGATCTGTGAACCGAAAGTTCCGCTTGAGGCGGGCGTGGTGTCCCTGCTGACCATGCGCAGATACAGCCCGCTGGATACGATTGCAGACGGGCTGATGCTGCAGCTGGGGATGAACGGAACGGACGGGGTGCCGCTGGAGGTTCGTTTCCTGCTGAGCGGAACAGACGGGGTTTTCTATCGCTTTGATGCACTGGCCGGCGGATACATCAGTGCCGGCAGTTCGGTGGATGTGGAGGGAGAAACCGTCTACTGGGTGCTGCCGGTGCCGGTTGAGGGACAGGTTGCACCGGTTCTGCAGATCGATGTCACGGAAACGGAAAGCGGCCGTTTCCTGGGCAGGATCATGATGGAACTGGAGATTGAGAAAAACAGTTACGTGGTCGCTGAGGAACGGTTCCGTACCGCGGCGGTGGATGAGGGCCGGGACGCGGACAATGGAGAAGATGCTGCGGCGGGCGGAAACACGGAAATATCCTCGCCGGAGCCCGCGGGTGATCCGCAGGAGGATCCAAACGGATAAAAATGCAGCCCTGGTTTAACCAGGGCTGCATTAAATCTGACCGTTTCGAATCCAGGTTTCCCAGGTATCCGGCGCATAGCCGACGGTGGCATTTCGACCTGAACGGACAATGGGCAGGCGCAGGAGGGCGGGATGTTCCAGAAGACCATCCAGGATGGTGTCTCTGTTCTGCGTATAGGCGATGACGCTTTCGCGGAAGACCTTGCTGTCCCGGTCACAGAGGTTGTCCATGCCGACGGCATTGAGAACACTTTCCAGTTCACGGCGGCTGATCCCATATTTCAGCGTGTCAATTTTCTGATAGGAAATGCGGCGTTCCTTGAAGAAGCGTTCGGCTTTCTGAGTATCAAAGCCTTTGCCGCAGAAAATCTGTAGAGCCATATGATCACCTCTGAGGGTATGCTAAATCCTCAGAACAGTTTTGTCAAGAGGAAGGAAAAATGGGAAAGAAAACTGTACTGGTTACCGGTGCCTCCGGGGGCATCGGCGAGGCCTGTGTACGCGCTCTCTCGGACACGTATACGGTACTGGCGCATGCCAACCACGGAACGGAAAAGGTGCAGGCACTCTGCCGTGAACTGTGTGATCTGGGCCGTGATGTGCATGCGGTCCGGGCGGATCTGTCAAGGAGCGGGGAGGTCCGGGAAATGGCGGAGGAAATCCTCTCGCTGTACCACGGCCTGTATGGGATGGTTCACTGCGCGGGCATCGCGCACACCGGCCTTCTGATGGATATGACCGATGAGGAATGGGACCGGGTACTCTCAACCAATCTCTCCAGCGCATTCTATCTCTGCCGGGCCTTTCTGCCGGAAATGATCCGCCGTCAGTCGGGCGCTATTGTGCTGATTTCCAGCATGTGGGGCGTGGCGGGGGCTTCCTGTGAGGCGGCCTATTCGGCCAGCAAGGCGGGACTGATCGGTCTGGGAAAGGCGCTCTCAAGGGAATACGGCCTCTCCGGCATCCGGGTGAACTGCGTGACGCCGGGGGTGATTGATACGGCGATGATGGCATCGTACACGGAGGCGGACCGAACAGAACTGGCGGAAACGGCGTCCCTGGGGCGCATCGGCACCCCGGAGGAGGTGGCCGGAATCTGCCGTTTTCTGCTGGGGGAGGAGGCGTCGTTTATCACCGGACAGGTCATCGGGGTGGACGGCGGGTTCCTGTAAGAAAGGAACTTTCGGAAGATTTTTCAAAATCCTTCAAAATGAAGAAAATCAGACCGGCAAGTGCAGTGGTTGTGGAGCAGGGGAACGGTCCACCACATTATGTTGTGGATAACTGTTTTCAAAGTGAAGAAAAGCTGTGGAAAACCGGACGCGGCCGAAAGGGAAAACGGCGGGAAGGCCTTGTATTTCAGGCCTTTTTTTGATACACTATGCAAAATCAGAGTTATCCACAGGACCACACTTTTCCACAAAAGCCGGCGGCCCTGTGGATAACCATGGATATAAAGAGGATGCGTGACATGGACGAGCATACAGTGCTGTGGGAGAAGGCAAAAGCGATTCTGATGGAGAATCTTCCATCGGTGTCCTATGAAACATGGATTGATCAGCCGCTGAAACCGATCTACGTGGACGGGGATGAAATGGCCATTGAGGTCATCAGTGACTTCGTTGAGAAGACGGTCAGGCCCCGTTATCTGGTACAGATTGAGCAGGCAGTTTCACAGGCGGCCGGGCAGAAGATGCGGATTCGTCTGATGAGTGTCAAGGAACGCATTGAGTGGCAGAAAGAGCAGGAGAAAAAGAACGAGGAGAAGAAGAACGATGTTGCCTTCTTCAATCCCCGCGCCACCTTTGATACCTTTGTGGTGGGTTCCTCCAACCGCTTTGCCCATGCGGCGGCGCTGGCAGTGGCCGAAACCCCCGGCATGGCGTATAATCCGCTGTTCCTGTACGGCGGTGTCGGACTTGGAAAGACCCATCTCATGTATGCTATCGGTCATTTCATTCAGGACCATTTTCCCAACATGAGGATGCTTTATCTGCAGAGCGAAACCTTTACCAATGAGCTGGTCGCCTCCATCGGAAACAAGAAAACGGATGAATTCCGGAATCGTTTCCGCAATGTGGATGTGCTGATGATCGATGATATCCAGTTTATCGCGGGACGCGAATCGACGCAGGAAGAATTCTTCCACACGTTCAATGCGCTTCACAATGCCGGCAAACAGATCATCATTTCCTCAGATAAGCCGCCCAGGGATATCTCGCGTCTTGAGGAACGGCTTCGTTCCCGTTTTGAATGGGGACTGATTGCAGACATTCAGAAACCGGACTTTGACACCCGGGTGGCCATCCTGCGCAAAAAGGCCGATCTGGACAGCATTACGGTGTCGGATGCGGTGCTTGAGATGATTGCCAACCGCGTGGACAGCAACATTCGTGAGCTGGAGGGTTCGCTGATTCGCGTCAGTGCCTATGCCAAGCTCAACAACTGTCCCATTGATGAAAATGTGGTGGCCAGTGCGCTGAAGGATATCACGGTGGTGCGGGATCCCAAGCGGATCAATGCGGAGATGATTATCAACTGCGTATCCGACTACTACAAGCTGGATCCGGCCCAGATCCGCGGGGATTCCCGGAAAAAGGAAATTGCGCGGGCCAGACATGTGGCTGTGTATCTGACGCGGGAGATGACGGAGATGAGCCTGCCCCGGATCGGCGACGAGTTTGGACGGGACCATTCCACGATTCTCAATTCCTGTGACAAAGTCGGGAAAATGCTTGAGCAGGAGTCGGAGATGAAAGAGACGATTGCCAACCTCAAGAAGATTATCGCGGAACGTTAAGCTGCACAGAGATGGATATGTGTTCGATAAGTGAAAAGCGAATTCATCTGCCCAAATGGGAAGAACTGCCGGATATCGGGCTTTACATGGATCAGGTGATGCTGCTTATGGACCGGTCATTTTCCGACAAGCTGCCCAAGGGGGAGATGACCAAGTCGATGATCAACAACTATGTGAAGGCAGGACTTTTGCCGCGTCCGGCCGGGAAAAAGTATGACCGGGAACATCTGGCCATCCTGCTGATGATTTATGTGCTCAAGCAGGCGCTCAACATGGAAAGCATCGGTGCGATGCTGGAGATTCTCTGCAGAACCGATGTACATACCGGGTATGACTCTTTTCGCAGTCATCTGGAGGAACTGGAGGGAATTGTCGCCAGAGGCACGGTGGTGATGGACTGGACAAAGGATTCCAGGGAAGAGATGACGCTGCGGCTGAGCATTATGGCGGCGCTGTGCACCATCCGGACCTACTGGCTGCTGTCCGGTGAGTCCCAGACCAAATAGGGTGCGTTTGCATTCTTTGGGCAAGTGGTGTATACTTGAACAGGAAACTCTGTGAGAGACATAACCAAAGAGGAGTTGACCGGCGGATTCTGCCAGCGAAAAGGCTGACAGAGGCCTTGCGGGGACGGGGATGGATCCGTACGTTTCAGCAGGCGGTGCCGGATGATAAAGTGATCGGCTTTGAGAAGGAGGAAAAGAGATGATTTGTCCTCACTGTCATAATAACATTCCCAACGGTTCAAACGTCTGCCCGCTGTGTTTTTCGAGTCTGAACGGGGTCAGCGATGAGCCGGAGGCAAACGGACAGGGAAATGCACAGCCGGCTGAAAGGCAGACCCGTTCCGCCAGCGCCGGAATGCGCGGCGTGGGGCGGACGAAGCCCCGCAAAAAGAAGAAAAGAGATCTGGCGCCGGTGATTATCGCCGTCGGCCTGATCGTGGTGCTGATTGTCTTTGTGGCACTGATTGTCCGGTCGATGTTTACCGGCGGCGGCCTGTTTGGCGGCCAGAGTGCAAGGACCACTCCCGTACCAACCCCGCAGGTGCAGCAGAACAACATTGTCATCTTCGGACAGGAGCCGACGCCGGAACCGCGCGTCATGACGCCGATACCGGCCATTGAGATCACG
This sequence comes from Christensenella sp. UBA4263, assembly GCA_002395225.1. Taxonomy (GTDB): domain Bacteria; phylum Bacillota; class Clostridia; order Christensenellales; family Aristaeellaceae; genus Ventricola. The sequence goes on along the minus strand of DGWH01000021.1, from coordinate 6,885 downwards.
CCGACACCTGAACCGACGCCGGAACCGGTTGAGCGGACGTATACCACCCTCAAGAAGGGCGATACGGGCAATGATGTGGTCCTGCTGCAGCAGGCACTGGCACAGCTGGGACTGCTGACCTCTGCGGCAGACGGCATTTACGGAACCGGCACCATGACCGCCGTCCGTAAGTTCCAGGAGGCGAACGGACTGGATGTCGACGGCATTGCCGGTGCGAAAACGCAGGAAGTGCTCTTTGAAATGTCGCCGGTGACGCCGATTGTTGAGTCAACGGTTGCACCGGGTGAAATTCTTGATCTGCCGGGCTGACCAATTCCGGCAGCAGAACGGGTGAACTCCATAGGAAAGGTCTACTTATCTGGAATGAAACAAATCGGATTTTTACTCATGTTAACCCTGTGTCTGATGATGGGCTGCACAGTTTCTGCGCAGCCCATCTTATCGAATGTCGCGCTTGATGCACAGGGAAATGGATACACCGTCCGGTATGAATCCTCGGAGGGCGGCATGCTGGCCATGCGCCTGCAGGATGAGAGCGGTGTAAACGCGGCGGACATCGGCGCTGTTTCGATTGATGCGGGACAGGGCCAGGTTTTCTGGGATGGCATTCTGCCGGATGAATGGGCTCTGGAAGAGGGGACATATAACCTCACCGTTCGGATGCGCAATTTCTGGGGCGAGGAAAGCAACCCGGTGACCCTGTCCCTTACGTGCGGTGCCGGTGATGCCGGTGAGCCGGCGGCAGAATCCCTGTCCCTGGCCGAAATGCAGGCACTGGCCCGGAATGAGGATGCAGAGGCAGAAATGATTGCCCATGATGAGCCTGCTCCGGCCGCAGAAACCGAAACGATGGTCAGCGAACCGTCCTCCCCGGCCGCCCAGGCGGCGCCTGCCGCTCCGGCATCCTCCGTTCCGGTGGCCACCAGTTTCTGGGACATGGATCCGGATGCCTATGATCTGAAGAATCCGGAACATCAGCAGGCGATCTGGGACCTGATGATGCAGCCGATTACCGTGTTGGATGTGGAGCAGACCGAGCATATCTATCCGACCACTCAGCCGGGAATCAAGCGGACGCCGTATGAAACCAACACGACGGGTGAACTCCATGGCCAGAGCCAGGGGGTGCATGTGCTGGAGGAGGATACGGACGGAGATGGCTATGTACTGATTGAGGCGTATTCCAATGACGGGACAAAGACCAAGAACAGCTATATGATGTCCATTGACAATAAGCTGATCCGCGGTTATGTAAAGAAAAGTGTGCTTTTCACCAAGAATCCGTCAAAAAAATATGCACTGCTCATCGACAAGCTCCGCCAGACGCTGTACATCTTCGAAGCCGGACGGATTATCGGGGAGCTGGAGGTATCGACCGGACTCAATAATCCCAAGCAGCCCTATAATGAGAGCCCGGCAGGGGAATTCCTGACGGTCAGCCGGGTAGGCGAGTTTGTGAGCGGGACCATGCGTGCCCTGTACGCCATCCGGATTAACGGCGGAACCCTGCTGCACGAGGTGCCGTACCGGTTCGGCGGGGATGGAAAGACCCGGATTTACAATGAGTTTGAACCGGAGCTTGGAAAAAAAGCCAGTCATGGCTGCATTCGCATTCAGCGCCGTCAGAACGCGCAGGGGCAGAACATGCTGTGGCTCTGGGAACATCTTGAGATGAACACCAAGGTATTTGTCTGGGATGATCAGGGAAGGAAAATGTATGAGCCGGAACTCCCGCCGGCAACTTTGCAGCTTTACCGCAATCCCAACGGCGGATCCAACTATCATCTGGATGCCAACTGTTCCGGCGTCAAGGAAAAATTCCTGCCGCTGGCCGGTGATTTTACCTACGGTGATCTGCATACCGGCGAGTTCCAGAAACTGACGCCCTGCGTTTACTGCGGAGCGCCCAAACGGCCGGAGACGCTCTATGAGCGGTATATGTTTGAGGCCGAACAGATCGGTGCACAGCTGGATGAGGCGGCTGTTAAAAAAGCATTCGGAATCGAATAAGCAAAGTCCATGGCATGGCCATGGACTTTTTTTGCGTCCCCTGCGGGCTGCTCACAACAACAGCGCACAGGGCCGCAGGTTTCCTTTTGACCGTATAAGGTTTTGTTTGATCCCTTTCCGCCAAAATCCCTGATTCAGTGCCGGAAAGCATACAAAACAGAAATGCTTTGTTAAAAAAATCACAAATATAACCGGGCGTTTGCCAGGATCAATGAAAACTAATTGGTATTATGCCCGGCAGACCGCTATAGTAGTTGACGAAGCGAAGCGTTTTGAGCCGCTTCGGACATAATCTGGCAGGAGGTGGTTTTGCATGGGCCGTGAATATCAGGCAGTGTTTGAGACACAGCCGGTTTTTAAGGCCATACTCCGTCTGGCGGTCCCGACGATGATCGGGCAGATCATCCTCGTCCTTTACAACATGGCGGACACGTTTTTCATCGGCCTCACCGGCAGCGATGCGATGCTTGCCGCCGTCACGGTGAGCACGCCCGCGTTCATGTTTCTTTCGGCCATTTCCAATCTCTTTGGGGTGGGCGGCGCCAGTGCCATAGCAAGGGCACTGGGTCAAAAGGACGGGCAGACCGCAGAACAGTGCTCATCCTTCAGTTTCTACGGCTGTCTCACGGGAACGCTGATCTATTCACTGCTGGCCGGCATCTTTTTGCACCAGATGGTTTCACTGCTGGGCGGAGCCAATGAGCCTGTTCACCGGTATGCCTGCATTTACGTTCGTGTAACCGTGGTTTTTGGCGGAGTCTGTACCTCAATGAATGCCCTTCTGGCGCATCTGATCCGTTCGGAAGGGCGGGCCATGCACGCATCGGCGGGCATCGCGCTCGGGGGAATTTTCAATCTCATCCTTGATCCGGTTTTCATGTTTCTCCTGTTCACCCCCGGCAATGAACTGCTGGGAGCGGCGGCCGCGACGGCGCTGTCCAATTTCCTGGCGCTTCTCTATTTCGGGATCGTCCTGCTGAAAATCCGCCGGAAAACCGTGCTGTCCTTTAAATGGACACCGGCAGTGCTGCGGACCGCCATTCCCGGTGAGATCCTTCGGATCGGAATCCCGGCCTGTATGATGACTTTTTGCGAAAACCTCTCCTTCTCCGTGATGGATGCACTGACGGCCACGCACGGGCTCGCTTTCCAGGCGGGATTTGGCGTGGCGAAAAAGGTCAATATGCTGGCGCACTGTATGGTTCGCGGGATTTCTCAGGGGGTTCTCCCGCTGATCGCTTACAACTATGCAGCCGGGAAAAAACGGCGGATGCATTCGGTGATCACGGCCTCCGTCATCCTGGCCGCCGGGCTGGCCGCACTGTGCACCGCGGCCTCCCTTCTGTTTGCGCATCCGCTGATTTCTCTCTTTATTCATCACGAATCGTCCTCGCTGAATCATGGAATGGTGTTTCTCCGGATGCTCTGTCTGGGATGTCCCTTTTCCGCGCTGGCTTATGTCCTGATTTCCGTTTTTCAGGCAGTCAATGACAGCGTTCATTCCATGATACTGGCACTGCTTCGCAAGGGCATTCTGGATATTCCGCTTCTGTTTGTGTTTAACCGGCTGATGCCCCCTTACGGTCTGGCCTGGGCAACGCCGGCAGCAGATCTTGCCTGCGCGCTCTGCGCTGTTGTTCTGTATGAACGGTTCAGAAAACGGCTCAGTCCCAGTGCCGCCGGACGGGTTCATGAAACGGCCCGGCTGCAGGGCGTACAGTTTGCGCGAATGAAATGATTCCGGGAGACCGGCAGGTTGAAGTGACCCTGTTGCGCAAAGGGACTGCTGACAAAGCCAAGGACTGTAAAAGACACTGTCGATGGCGTTTCAGATACGTTGTCCTCTGTCATGACCCGGGAGGACCTTGTCAATTTCCGGCACAATCCGTATAATCAAACCGGCATTCGGATGTGCGAATGGATGAAAGCCTTTTGTAAGAGGTGAGAACATGATTGATGCAAAGATTTATTCCCTTCTAAAGGTGTATGAAACGGGCAACTATACCCGGGCCGCGAAATCCCTTTCGCTGACACAGCCTGCGGTCAGTCAGCATATTCATGCGCTCGAAGCGGAACTGGGGGTTCGCCTGTTCGAACGGATCAACAATGAACTGCATGTGACGAACGAGGGACGTGTGGTGGTGGATTATGCCCAGCGAATGCTCTCGCTGTACAAAAAGATGCTGCGGGATCTGGACAGTGAAAGGCGGAATGTCACGGCCCTGACCGTCGGGATTACGCATACAGCCGAGAGCAATGCCATTGCGGAAACCCTTGCCCGATATGTTTCCTCCCATGAGGGGGTGAACATAAAAATGCGGACGGACACGGTGGAAAACCTGTATCATATGCTGAGCAACTATGAGATTGACTTTGCCGTTGTTGAGGGAAAGGTCAATCATCCGGCCTTTCGCTACCTTCTGCTTGATACGGATTCCCTTGTCCTTGTTGTTTCGCCCTCTCACCGGCTTGCCGGGCACAGCATGGTGAAGATCAATGAGCTGAAAAAAGAAAAGCTGATTCTGCGTCTCCCGGACTCCAGCACGAGCAAACTCTTTGTTTCCTCGCTGCAAAGAAAGAATCTGAGCATAGATGATTTCCAGGTGGTGCTTGAGGTGGACAATATTGCGACGATCAAGGATCTGATCCGGCGTGACTTTGGGGTCTCGGTTTTGCCGAAAAGCGCCTGCATGGATGAACTGCGCAAGAAAAAGATTGTCGCCCTGCCGATTGAGGACCTGAATATGGTTCGGGAAATCAGTTTCATCTATTCACCGGATTTTGCGCATCTGGACCTGCTTCGGGACATCATGCATGACTATAACGAAACGCAGAATGACCGGGCACGGTCAGGAAGTTAACGCAGCCTGGTGGTTTGGCAGGCGGGGACTGACACGAACCGCTGGAAAAGTCACAGCGTCGGTTTCATAACCCGCCGAATAAAAGGCTGGTTTGCGCCGCTGACCTGCTTGCAATCCTTTCGGATCTCCTCTATAATGGTTGGAAAGGTTAGGCAAAAGAAAGGAGCAGGCAAGATGGGAAATTATTCAGTACCGGAAGAAATCAGAAAAATGCGTCCCCAGGGGACAATGGTCAAGAAAGTAAAAAATCACTACTATGTCTACGAGTATACTTCCACCAGCGTCAAAACGGAGATGCCGGATGGAACGTTCAGATGGAAAACACAAAGCAAAACAGGTGCCTGTATTGGACAGATTACATTAGAAGATGGCTTTGTTCGCAATGGAAATAAGATGTCTGATACGGACAATACAGTCCTTGAATTTGGGAGTTACTTTCTGATCAAAGAATTCGCGGGTGAAACGTATCAGCGTCTGGCATCGGCTTTCGATCCGGAGGATGCAAAGCAGATTTTTGCGATTGCCGCAATTCTTGTCGCAGAAAGATTTGAGCACATGGAACGGATAGCGGAAATTTTCCCCGAAACCGTTCTTGCGAAATGGTATCCGGATGTTCATTTAGGGAAAGATGCACTCGATACACTGTTCAGGACGCTTGGCAAATATGGAACCAAAACGGAAGAATTCGGGCAGAAACTGATCGATGAGTCGTCAGGGAAAGTAGCCTTAACCAGTCACGCTATGAATGGTTCAGCGGAAACCGGTGGTCTGACTGTCTTTGGTTACGATGCAGATTCTGGAACCGCCCAGATGAATCGGATAACTGCTTATGATGCGGAGAGCCAGCTGCCCCTGTGCAGTGAGCTGTCTGACGATCCGGATCAAACGGCGGCAGAAGGATTGTTCAGCAGATACAGCTTTGCACAGACCCTGTTTCTGGCTGACAGGAAGTTTAATACAGATAAAGATAAGGCATTGTTTTCGGAGAACGGGAACACGTACATCGTCCCGATGGTCAGCGGACGGGATGACTATCAGTCGGTTTATGAAGCGGTCAGGTTTGATGACAGGAAAACCTTTGTATACGAGAAAGACGGATATTCAAGTCTGATCTACCATAATACTTACGAGATTGAAGGCTATCCCGTCGATTATCATGTGTTTCTTGACACGGCCAGACAATCCGCAGAGAGGCAGATGTATATCCAGAAAATGCAGGCCGGGGAAGAGGGATATTCGGAGAAAGGGCTTGCAGCGGCGGAAAAGGACTTTGGCCTGTTTCTGCTGGAAACAAATGATCTGAATAAAACAGCGGAAGATGTATTCCGGGATTATCAGTCCCTCGGAGACATGGAAACCTTCTGCAGGCACATGGACGGCAGCCCTGATTTCAGTGCACGTTGCCGGAAGGACAACGGCAGCAGGCAGGGCCTGGAATTCATCGTACAGATTGCGGAAATGATCATGCATGACATTCAGGCCGCCCTGAACCCGCACAATCTGTTGGCGGAGGATGTCCTGTTTGCTCTCCGGGGACTGAAACTGGTGAATGAGCGAAAGCGGTACGTGGTCAGAAATGAGAATGAGGAACGGAGACGGTTGTGTGAAATGATCCATTTGAACACGTCAAACCATGGAGTAGATAACTGACCTGCCCAATATTCCGCCGAGCCGCAGAGAACGGAACGATGAGAGAAGTAAGGAAATCGGCCGGCCAGAGACCCGGCACTGATCACAGAGGAGGAAATGGGTTGTGATTGCGGTTACCGGGGACACGCATGGCAGTCAGAGGCTTCTTGATCAGAGCTTAGCGTTTTTGACTCCGGGGGATACGCTTCTTGTTGCCGGAGATTTCGGGATTGGCTTTTTTGATGGTCCGGGAGGACGGGAAGAGGAATACTTTGATGATCTGGCCGCGCAGGATTATACCATCCTGTTCTGTGATGGGAACCATGAGAATTTTGATCAGCTGAACGGGCTTGATGTGGAACAATGGCATGGCGGCCGGGTGCAT
>DGWH01000106.1 GCA_002395225.1 Christensenella sp. UBA4263 | reverse complement strand
GAATAGCCGGAGGCATTGCTGACCCGGATGTTTCCGGCCCGGGCTGCCTCAAGCCCCACATGGTCAACCCCCGTAAACGCGACGTCGATAAACCGCAGGCGCTCACACCTGGCAATCACCTCCGCCGGAAACGGCATGTTGGCCAGGATAACGGCATCCTTGTCCCGGCATTCCTGAAAAAGGAGCTCCGGGTCCGTTGTCCGCTCATAGAGATCAAACTGCACTTTTCCGGCAAACCGGGACATGTATGCCTCAAGTTCCGCCCCGGAAATTCCCAGGGATTCAAGAATGGCGACCTTTTTCATCGCTTGCCTCCTCCGCCGCCGCCCGGTCTTTGGGCGCTGCGGCTCATCCGGTACTCAACTGCCTGACGCTGCGCGCCGGACATTTGGCGCGGTCATTTGCCGGAGCGGTCCGGCCGGGCTCGGATCAGATTCTCTGCCCTTTACGCCTCCAGATTCTTGACCAGTGTAAGACGGTTGTGCCCGTGGGTATATTCATAATTGACATCATCCATGGACTTTTTCACCATGAAGATCCCCAGTCCGCCGATTTCCCGTTCCTCAGCCCCCAGGGTGATATCCGGGTCTTCCTTGGCCAGCGGGTTATAGGGAATGCCGCTGTCCACGAAGGTAATCCGGATGGCCGTCGGACTGGTGCTTTCGCTAACTGAAATCGTCGCGGTCCCATCCCCGTTGGGGTACGCATAGCTGGCAATATTGACGAAGATCTCCTCGACCGCGATATCAATCTGCATCTGCGTTTTCATTCCAAAGCCCATTTCCTCGACATGCTTATCAATAAACGCCAGGACCTCCGAGAGTGCATCCACTTTTGCATCAACGGTAATCTCAAACATATTTTTTGCCCCACTTCCGAAAAACTTGAATCCCAGCATGGTGACATCATCAAACTGAGGCGCCGTACCGACAAAAGCATCCATTTCCTTTTTGGTCAGTTTCAGCAGCGTTTCCATATCCTGAGACGGATCCCGGTTGAGTACCTCCAGCATCCGGTCCGTTCCATACAGTTCATTGTTGATATTGGTGGCCTCCGGAACGCCGTCCGTATAGACAACCAGGGAATCCCCCGGATTCATTTCAAAGGGATGTTCCTTAAACCGCAGGCCCTCCATGGTAGCCACGGCCAGCGAATGGCGGTACACCACCAGCTCATATTTGCCATCCTTCCGCCGCAGAATCGGATGCTCGTGACCGGCGTTGGCCGCCATGCCCTTGCCGGTGCGCAGATCGATGATCGCCAGCCAGACCGTCACAAACAGGTTGGCCTCATTGCCCTCACACAGCTGCTCATTGACATCGGTCAGCACTTTTGCCGGACTGTCGCCCATCTGTGCCCGGTTCTTGATGAGCGTCTTGGCAATCACCATGAACAGTGCCGCCGGGACACCCTTGCCGGATACATCCGCAATGACCAGGGCCAGATGATTCTCATCCACCAGGAAGAAGTCGTAGAAATCACCGCCGACCTCCTTGGCCGGATCCATGGAGGCAAAAATTTCAAACTCGGTCCGCTCCGGGAACGGCGGGAAAATCCGGGGCAGCATATCCGCCTGGATCTGCGTCGCGACGTTCAGCTCCGCCCCGATCCGTTCCTTTTCCGCCGTGACACGGGTCAGATTGTCCAGGTATTCCACCATCCGGCCCTGCATGTGGCGGATCTCCTGATACAGATCCTCGATTTCATCATTCGAATGAATCGGCAGGGAAATGATATCCGCCTCGGTATACCCGTCCTTGGCATCCGCAAAGCCGTCCACCGCCTTTGAGAGCATCTCAAGAGGCCTGGTGGCAATTTTGCGGAACAGCCGCTGGCCGACCAGGTACAAAATGATCGTCAGGATAACGGCAAACAGCATCATCCGGAACAGAAACTGCCGGCGTTCCCGCATGACATCATCCATGGAAATGTCCACACCCACCAGGGTCACTGCCTGGCCGCGGCTGTCCAGCACCGGCTCATAGGCAGAGCAGAGCCAGCCAAACTCGGTGGTGGAAACCGTCGGTTCAATCCGCTCGTTGGAGCTGTGCGCACTGAATTCCTCGGCTGAAATTTCCACGGAGCCCACATAGAGCATATCCTCAGAGGGATCCACCAGATTCACGCCGCGGTTTCCGGACACCGACTGCAGATAGATGCTTTCGGCCCCCAGTTTGTCCCGGTAGACGCGAAGCATCTCATTGGTCTTTTCAAAGTCCTCATACAGCCCCTGCTCTTTGAGGAACGTAACGATCTGCTGTTCATCCTTCGCCGCCTCAGCCTCCTGGCGCAGCTGCGCATATTCCTCGCTCTCAACGGCCGCCTGCAGTCTGGCAACGAAATCACCGTCCACAAAGTGTGCAACGGCCGCCGCCATCTTCGCGGTACTGTCCTTATAATACCGGTCTGTCCGCTGTCCGTTGACATAATAGGCAATGCCTGCCAGTCCGCAGGCCAGGACCAGCACGATCGCGATAATGACCACGTTGACCTTGACATTCAGGGAAATCCACTTGCGTTTCCGCTCCATCTTATCCGCTCCTCTCCAGCCTCCATGATTTGGCGCCGAAATCCGGCGCACCTGTTCTGATATCCGGCTCAGGTTTGTCGTTCGTCACTGCTGCTTTTCCGGTGCCTGCGGCTTTCTACAGGATCACCGTCAGCATATTGCATCCTTCATAATGTCTGTACTGCAGGTCTTTCGCCTTCTTGCGAACCATCATAACCCCCATGGAATCCAGCAGATCCTCCTCCATCCCCCTGTGAACTTTTCCCATCCGCATTTCAAGGGGGTTGAAGACGGGGGCGCTGTTGCGGATGTGCACAATGCAGTCCTCACCCTTGAGGACCACCGTCAGCTGGATATATTCCTCTTTTTTCCCGGTAAACGCCTTTTCAAACGTCACCAGGCAAAGTTCCTCCACCGACAGCTGCAGCCGCACGGCCAGACGCGGATCCATCTCATTTTTGTCACAGAATTCGGTCAGCTTTTCCATCACCCGGGAAAGATCCCGGTTTTCATTGTCCATGCTCTCGGTGAATACCTGTACCCGGCTCTCCTGCCTCCTGCGCCCGTACAGTATCTGTCCCACGGAGGAGATCAGGAGGGTCAGGTATTCCGTGATGGGAAAGACCCACCAGAACCGGGCCGGGAAAAACAGGCCCATGATCAGGGTCACCGGCAGCAGAATCACGGCCGTGCGCAGCATGGTTGTCCCGCCGGCCAGCATACTGCTGCCGCTGCTCTGGTCATACCCGATCTGGATCAGCAGGTACCCCGCGGCAGGCATACTCAGGCAGAAAATCCGGATGGCCGGCACCGAGACCTCAAGGGCCTCCGGAATGCCGAACAGGACGGAAACGGGTCCAGCCAGCAGCGCGATGACCAGGGTCACCGCCGTTCCCGAGGCCAGGCCCCAGACCAGTGCCAGGCGCCTGACATACCGCTGGCAGAACCGGTTTCGTTCCTCCGAAAACACCGCCACCATGGGCTGCATGGCATCTGCCGCCGCCTGATAAAGGGACACCGTGACAAAGGAAACGTTCATCACCACATCAAATACGGCCACATACCGCTCCCCGTCAATGGCCCCCCGGGCCCCGGCATCCAGCAGGAGCCGGTTGCTCAGGGACAGGAAGATAAACTGAAACAGGTAGCGCACGGAGGTGGAAAACCCGATGCTCAGGGAACGAACGGCGTACTTGGAGGCCTTTCCGGCCGGGTCCCTGGCCGTGACAATGCCCCGGAACGTGAGCATGCCCTTGCCGGTAAAAAAGTGCCTCGACAGAATGAGGACACTCAGGGTCTGGGCCGCAACGGTTGACAGGATGGCCCCCAGCACCCCCATGTTCAGAAACAGCACCAGCACGATATTGAGTCCCAGATCCACCATGGAACCGGCGGAATAGCCCAGGGAGGCCAGTGCCGCGTCATTGTCATACCGGACAAAATCATACAGAAGAAAATTCAGCATGAAGATGGGCGTCGCCGCAAAGAGCGGCCGTGCATAGGTGATGCACATGGCCAGCAGCTGCGCATTGCTGCCGCTGACGCCCAGAAGAGAAAAGATCGGGCGGATCAGGACATTCCCCAGCACCGCAATCACTGCCGAGAGAGCCATGAGCCACACCAGCAGTGTTCTGAAATGGGCCCGCACCTCCTCGGTGCGTCCATCCGCGCTCAGGCGCCCGAAAATGACGCTGCCGCCGGTGGAAAACCCATACCCGATCAGGTTAAACAGCATGTACACCGGGGTGACAATCCCGATCACCATCAGGCCCATGCCGCCGGCCCGGTTTCCCACCACCAGGGCATCCGCAATGTCCGCAATGGACAGGGTCAGGGCCGATATGACGCTGGGGAAAAAGACCTGGTAAAACATCCGGCGGGGAATCGCACGCATTTTATTCATGTTGGACTGCCTCATATACCTCCAGATTCCCCACGGGACTGTACAGCATCTTGGCGCGGCGCAGTCCGGGGAGCCCCAGGTCCTCCTCCAGGTTGATCAGCGGATACCGGTCACAAAGCCCCAGCGCCAGTTCATGCACCAGCACGGCGGTCGTCTCCGGCGGCAGCGACGGATCATGCTTTGACATCGTCATGGTAAACATGTCGGGCCGGTTCTCATAGCCCAGGATGAACGCCGTCCGTCCATCCTCCGTCTCAAGCAGCAGACCATACAGATTCAGCTTCCGGAACGCGTCAATTTCGGCCAGCAGAACCTCTCCGTCCCCCTTTTCCGTCTCGGCCTCAACGGAGGTGAGCCGGTCTGCCAGCGCCGTCACTTTTTCAATGTTTCCGGCATCAATCCGCTCGGTATGATAGCTGATCTCTTTTTTAAAATGCCGGCACTTCATCTTATAGCTGTTGGATTCATGGCCGGAGCGCAGCGCCAGGGCCGGCGCACTGGCCAGGTATTCGCTCAGGTCCTCCCGCAGCCGGACGGAAAATCCCCGCGCGGCCCAGAACTCCGCCTGCTTCTCTGTCAGATAGAGAATCCGCGTCCCTTTTTCCGTTCCGATCACCGAATCCATCAGGGCGCGGCAGCCTGCCTCTGTCCCGCAGGGACAGTAAAAGCCCTGATCATGCAGACTCATGATCACAAACGCTTCCTCATTGCGGGCGACCCGGAGACCGTATGCCTGCCGCCAGGTGAAAAGGGACGGAAAGGAAAGCGCCGTAAAGGGATTCTGCTCCGGATCCCGGCAGCGCTCCATAAAAGCCCTGTCATCAAGGCTCAATTCACGAAAATCGACTGTTATGATGTCATCCATCCTTCCATTCTTACAGGTCCGGGGCGCTCCGGCCAGGCCGTGAGACTGTCCCTTTTCTCTTGTACTCCATCTAAACATTCTACTACAGATTTCCCTTTCAATGCAATGCATTCGGAAACAATTTTCAGCGAAGCCGGAATGAAAAAACGCTTCTGAAAGACACTTCTGGTGAGTGAAACATGTATTGGGGATAACAAAGAGCGGCCCTGTCGCGCAGCGACAGTTTGTCAAATCCAGGCCTCAAGCAAAAGCAACTCCGGCAAATGACCAACAGTGAGGCCTGCAAAGGAGCAAGTGGATCCAAACATTCAGACGGAAATCCTGAACATCACCATCTCTCATGTATCAGCCGGCCGTTGCGGAATCTTAACCTCTGGCATAAAAAGGTCGAACAGATCACCGCACTACCGGAGGCTGAATTCAAAGGAATGCCCGTGCATTTCCCGCCTTTGTGAACCAGGATCGGCCCTTATCCGGCAGACGTGAGGGTTCTATTTTTTAGATTCTGTGCAATTTTTATGATTTCCTCAACATTAATTTACAATTTCCTGACATATTTTATCCATTCTGCTTAAAGTGGTTGATCATCCTCATCAGAAACGGTATACTTTTTCCCGTCTTTTTTATCTGTTTCGTATCGGCGAAACGGAAATAATTTAATCAGGAGGTACCCCAATATGAAGCATCGTATCGGATTAGCCATGGCCCTCGTGATGACCTTTCTGGCCGTCTTTGCCCTCGTTCCGGCAATGGCTGAGAAGACCGTCATCACCTACTGGTCCAATGACCGTCATGACGAAGCGTACATGAAGGAAATGATCGACAAGTTCAATGCTTCCCATGAGGACATCGAGATCAACATGGTCATCATGACCGACGATTTCGAGAACTCCATCCTGCTGGCCTATGACGGCGGCACCGCCCCCGATCTCATCGGCCAGTCCGTCACCCTCAAGAACATGGTGGACTATCAGGCCGTCGTGGATCTGACCCCCTACATCAAGGCGGATGAGGAGTATCAGAAAGTCAACGACCCCTTCAACCATGCCTACGAAGGACTCAACGCCATGGGCGAATCCATCTACTGGGTGCCCTCCGGCATGCGCAGCGGCGTCCGCATTGAGTACAACAAGAGCCTGCTGGCCGCCTCCGGCTTTGACGGCATCCCGGCAACCCTGGATGAGTACATCGCCATGGCCAAGAAGATGACGGAAGACGGCGCCAAGAACAACCCCGTCACCTACGGCATCGGCTTCACCTCCTCCTCTCCCTTCGAGCGTCAGCTGGAGATGATGGCCCAGGTTTCCGGCATCTACTACTATGACTACGTGAACGGCAAGTTCGACTTCTCCGGCTACAAGCCGATCCTGGAAAAGGGCCGCGAACTTGTCAAGTATGCCTATCCGGATCAGCAGGGCGTTGACAACATGCGCGCACAGTTTGCCGCCGGTTCTTTCGCTCTGTGGGGAAATGCGTCCCAGGAAGCCGGCGTTTTCACCAATCAGTTCCCGATCACCGATTTTGAATGGGGCGTCTCTCCGGTTCCCTCCCTCGACGGCGAGATCAAGGGTGCTCTGCAGACCAACCCCAACAAGGGCTACCTGATGATGTCCTCCTGCAAGAACAAGGATGCGGCCTGGGAAGTGATCAAGTACTTCCAGAGCGAAGAGTTCCTGAAGGGCTATCTTGAGGGCGGCTATACCATGCCCATCACCGCTTACATGGATGAGCGCATCGACAAGTCCAAGCTGGGCCGCATGGCTGACTTCTCTCTCCTTGAGTATGAGTCCGTTTATCCGGCCGTTCCCGCCGTCAACCTGATGGGCGATGACTACCGCACCGTCCTGTGGAATGCCATCATGGGCTATGTCGACATCGACGAGGCCATCAACGACCTGAATACCCGTTACAATTCTGCGTATGACGATGATATCTCCTTCGGTTCCGTCAAGTGTCTCGTCATCGAAGACTACAATCCGCTTACCCCCAGCGCAGGCACCGTTACCTGGCTGGATAAGTAAGTCTTAGAATCAGCTCAGGCGGATTCTGCGCGTCCGGAGTCCTGCGACTCCGGACGCTTTTTCATCTTCACATGAACGGAGGTTTTTGCGTGAGTCAGAAGGTTGATCCTCAGCTGAGGCCCACTACCCGGCCGCCGCGGCCGGTCGACAAAAGGATGCGCCTCAAGGAGAGCGGCACGGTGGCTGCATGGGTGATGCTGGCCCCGGCGCTGATTTTCCTGGTCGTATGTTCCATCTATCCTTTCCTCTGGATTTTCCGGTATGTCCTGTACAATTATGACGGCATTCCGGCACACACCCGCTTTACGGGCATGCGCAACCTGAATACCATGATGGCCGACACCAAATTTTGGGGCAGTGTGGTCACCACCTTCCAGTACGCGTTCTGGAAACTGATTTTCATCATCCCCATCGCCCTCATCATGGCCGTTCTGCTCAATCAGAAACTGCGCGGCTCATCCTTTTTCCGCGGTGTCTATTTCATGCCCACCGTCATCTCCTCTTCCATTTCCGGCATGATTTTCACCTTCATTTTCGCCACCGGCAACGGCGTCCTCAACGGCATTCTGCAGGCCTGCGGCCTGATCGGCGTGCCCGTGGGATGGCTCACCGACCCAAAGGTAGCCATGGCGGCAGTCATCATCATGTCGGTCTGGGCCGGCTTCGGAAACTACATGCTGTACTTTGTCACCGGCATGACCTCCATTTCCGAGGACGTCTACGAATCCTCGCGGATTGACGGCGCCAACGGCATCCAGACCTTCTTCTACATCACTCTCCCCATGCTGGCCCCCGTGCTCAAGGTGGTCCTGATGCTGGCCATCACCGGCGCGTTCAAGGACTACGAGGCCATCATGGTCCTGACCAACGGCGGACCCGGCTCCTCCACCAACGTCATGTTCCTGTACATCTACAACCTGATCTTCGGCACCGGCTCCAATGCCGCCCGTCAGATCGGATACGGTGCACTGCTCAGCCTGGTGGCTGCCGTGATCGTCGGTGCCGTCACCATCGTGTATAACATCGTCGCGAAAAAACTCGACGATGTGGTCTGAGGAGGTGGCACACATGGCAAAAAACAGAGCACAGATCGTCTATTCCCCCCGTCAGAAGGTGGGGCGCGCCATCCTCTGGCTGTTCCTCCTCATCTTCGCCATCCTCGTCATTTTCCCCGTCCTGTATATCATCCTGGGCTCCTTCAAGGATAATCAGGAACTCCTTCTGGGCGGATCCAACATTTTCCCCACCACCTTTGTGACGAAAAACTACGCGGATGCCTGGAGTCAGGCCAATTTCGCCGTCTATACCAAGAACTCCCTGTTCCTGGCCTTCGGCGTCATGATCCTCTCCCTGATCATCTCCTCCATGGCCGGCTATGTCTTTTCCAGAAAGGAATTCCCCGGCAAGGAAATCATCTACAGCATCTTCGTCGCATTCATGTTCATCAACGTGGGCTCGGTTTCCCTGCGCCCCCTGTATGAACTGGCCGTCAAGACGCGGATCAACACCAGTCTCTGGCCGGTCATCCTCTTCTCTGCCGGCGGCGGTCAGGCGACCTATATTTTCCTCTGCCGCGGCTATGTCAACTCCGTTCCCCGGGAACTGGATGAGGCCGCCCACATCGACGGGTGCACCTTCTTCCAGACCTATGCCCGTATCATTGTGCCCATGCTGAAGCCGGTCATGGCCACCATTGCCATTCTTTCCTTCCGTCAGGGCTGGAACGAATACATCCTGCCCCGTGTCTTCACCATGACCAATGACAACCTGCGTCCCCTGACAGTCGGTGTCAATATGCTGAAAAACGCCGGTGACGGCGCGGCCGCGTGGAACATCATGTTTGCCGGCGCCACCATCGCCATTGTCCCGATTCTCGTCGTATTCATCTGTTTCAGCCGTTATTTCATGGGCGGTCTGACCTCCGGCGCTGTCAAGGGATAACCCGTACCCCTTCAGGCCTGCGGAAATCCGCAGGCCTTTTTCTCAGGATTTACCCGAAATCCATCTACAGAAAGAGGCGATTCACTTGACCGAATGGTCCCTTAACGAACAGGGGTTCATCACCAGCTGGGTCATTTCCGGCCCTCTGGCCCTTCCCTATTCAAGCACGCTTCGGGATCCCAATCCCCTCCATTACGAGCCCGCCCTGCGCCGGCAGATTGCCCGTCACACTCCTGTTGACTGTGCCGCGCTGGATGTGCATGCCCCCTCCTCCCTCGGTCTGCCCTGGCGGCTCCTGTGCGGCGAGGACTGCGCCCTGATCAATCTCTCGGACTTTTATGCCACCATGCAGGATGTCCGCTTTCAGGCCGCCACGGTCATCCGCTCCGATGCGGACCGCACCGCTCAGGCCATTCTCTGGTCGTATACCGCCGTTGACCTGTACCTGAACGGGCAGAAAGTCACGCAGATTGATTTCCCCGTTTACAAACCCATTTCCCGCATTTCCTTTTCCCTGAACCTCCGCAGGGGAGACAATCTGCTCCTGCTCGCCTGCGAAACCCTGGGAGTCCGCGATACGCGAAGCGTGGCAGGGGTTCAGTTTACGGACAAGTCCGGCCTCACGGTGACCCTGCCGGATCCGGATCTGGCCGATCAGGCCGGCCGGGCGCTGCAGGTCCTCCGAAGCGCCTCCATCGAGGGCGATGACCTGGTCATCCGGGACAGCGTGCCGGCAAATACCCGTTTCAGGGAAGTCCACTTTGAGCCGGACTTTTCAAAGGTCCACCAGCCGCCTCTCTGGCACCCGGTAAAGGGCGTTGGCCGCTACCCGCTGGCAGAGGAGGAGGTCTGTATCCGCCTGGATGTGCCGGCCGGGGACGCGGTCCTCAGCCGGGTCTTTGAGCGGACGGAAAAGATCCGGCCGCAGAACATTCATCCCTGCCCCACCTTCGATGAGAACCTGGACATCATCTATCGCCGGATTGCCGCGGTTGAGAGCCTCACCCGAAGCGACACCTTCGGCTTCCCCATCGCCAACATGCTGGCCCGGGAATATACCGGCACAAAGACAGCGCATGACCGCGAACTCCTTCTTGAAACCCTGTCCCTGATTGAACAGCGGGTGGACTGCGCCGATTTCCTTCTCTGCGGCCTCATCCGCTACATCCGGAACTATCCGGTGACAGACCGGGAAATGGCCAGAATCCGCCAGGTCCTGACCGGCTTCCGGTACTGGATGGATCAGGACGGCTTTGACGGCATGTGTTTCTGGTCGGAAAACCACTGCCTGATGTTCTACATCAGCGCCATGAACGCAGGGGAACTGTTTCCGGATGACCGGTTCACCCTGGCCGGAATGGACGGACGGGCACTGCAAGCATGGGGCAAAGGAAAAATCCTCGAATGGCTCAAAGACGTGGAAACGTACGGATTCGAGGAGTTCAACTCCACCGTCTACACCTGTGTCACCTTCGCCGCGCTGCTCAACGTCATTGACTTTACCCCGCCGGAAATCTCCGGGCGTGCCGCCGCCCTCACGGACCGGCTGCTTGAGACCCTGGCCATGCATACGTTCCGGGGCGGCATCATTTCCCCCCAGGGCCGGGTCTACCGCGGTGTCCTCTATCCCTTTGATGCCGGTGCCATGGCCCTCATGAATCTGCTGGATCCCGCCCAGTCATACAGTTACGGAGAAGGCTGGCTTGCCTTCCTGGCCACCTCCTCCTACCGGATTCCGGTTCATCTGAAAGAGCAGATGTCCGCCGTCCTCTCTACTGTCTATTCCTCCGGCAACGCCCGCATTGTGCTGGAAAAGCAGCAGGATTACTGCCTGACCTCCGTCCTCTGTACGGGCGAAACCCCGCGGAGATGGGAAAATGCCGCCCTGCTGCCGGATGCGGATCCCTCCTCCCACGACTTTGTCAAGGGCTATAACGAATGCTTCCACGGCACCACCTTTTTCCAGCCGGGCGTCTATGGCTACCAGCAGCACCTCTGGATGGCCGCCCTGGACAACGCCGCCATTCTCTTCGTCAATCACCCCGGCTCCTTCTCGGAGGGCGGTGATCTGCGTCCCGGATACTGGCACGGAAACGGCGTCTTCCCAGCCCTCCGTCAGGAAAAGAACCTGATCGGGATGATCTACCTGATTCCCGATAGTCATCCGGTTCCCTTTGTCCACCTCTATTTCCCCGAGTGCCGGTTTGATGAAATCCGCCGGACCCAGGACTGGACTTTGGCCCGCCGTGAAACGGGCTATGTCGCGTTCTGGTCATCCGAAAAAACGGTTCCCTGGACCGGTGAAAACGCACACTGCGAGCAGCGGATCAACGGACGCAACATTGCCTGTCTCTGTCTGTGTGCCGGGCGCGAATATTCCTCCATGGATGCCTTTGAGGCCCATGTCGCCGCCCTTCATCCGGAATATGATCCTCAGGCTCTCTGCCTGACGCTGGATTCCTTCACGCTCCGCTATACAAAGGGCGAGGACAACACACAGTACCTGTAAACCGCTCTGCATTTTTCCGTCTTTGGGACCGTCGGATCTGGCGTGAAATGGTTTCAGCCAACTGCCGGTTTTCCGCTTCTTTCCTGTCAACTCCACTGAACCAGTACAGTTCCGGCCCATCCTCATTCGAAAAAATCGGAATGGCTCACATGAAAACAGTCCCTGCTTTTTGCAGGGACTGTTTCAGTTCTGATATGGCATCCCGGCTGTTCTGATTTGAACCGCAGGCGCAGCGCAATTTTCACCGCCAAGCTTTGATAGTGTAAAGTTAGTGCAGGTAAAGTTGTATTGCATAAGTTATTTCTGAGAGTATATTAAAACTCATAATTCCATGAATTAATTCGTGAACTTTTGAAACACGTTTCAGTTTGCAAATGACCGGGTGCCCAAAAGAATATCTTTTCATGAGTTGCCATATACTAAGATACTGGGGTCAAAAGATATGTATAAAGACTCCTATAGGGCCTTGGGGCCATTTTAACCTGTTAGTGACTCGGATTTGGATGTCTTGAAAAGCTTACTTGAATGTTACGAGGAGCATCATTTTGAACAGACAAATTGTCAATCACCCTGGCATCTATGAGTATTATCTCGAGTATTTACCAGGACAGTCTTGGTATCCGGCATGTCTGTAACCACGTTAGATTCTTTTATTTCGAAGCTGAATACAGATAATCATGAATTTGTCAACCCTTAATTTAAAAAAACTCCTGAAAAATGTCGCTTGAGAAGG
>DGWH01000094.1:5363-42857 GCA_002395225.1 Christensenella sp. UBA4263 | reverse complement strand
GTCTCGCACTTGCCGGACCAGCTTGGTTCTGGTCCCAATTTGACTTAACTGTCGCTGCGCGACAGGGCCTCTCCTTCAGGAGCCGAAACTTGGTCTTTCGGCTCCGCTGCTTTCCGGTGTTCATCATTGATAAACTGCCGCAGTGCGGCACCTGACTCTTCAGGCTTCCGTTTCAGAAGCCTGAAGGGTTTGATCATTTCTTACAGATCATCGTTGGCGGAATCGTCCTCCACATGAACGACTGCCTCAGGCACATCGGCGCCGTCGGTATTGTCTGCCTCTTCATCCGGATTCTGTTCCGGCATATTCTCAGTGGAATCATCCGCCAGCTCCGCATCCTCCGGTTCCTGCTCGGTTGCAGTGACAGAGACAATCTTGCTGCCCTCATCCAGACGCATCAGGCGGACACCCTTGGTGACGCGGCCGACGATGGAAATGGAATCCAGCGGAATCCGGATGATGGTGCCCTCATTGGTAATGAGCATCAGGTCAAGCCCGGCGGGCAAAACCATCATGCTGACGATGGGGCCGGTTTCCTCCGTAATGTTCATGGCCTTGATGCCTTTTCCGGCACGGCTCTGTTCACGGTACTGATCGATCGCCGTCCGCTTTCCGAAGCCGTTTTCCGTGATGGTGAGAACGGTGGCATCCTCGCGGATCTTATCGAGGGAGACGATCTGATCCCCCTCATCAAACCGCATGGAACGAACGCCCATCGCCTGACGGCCCATGATGCGGACATCTTCCTCGTCAAAGCGAATCGCTTTTCCGTTCCGGGTTGCGATCATCAGCTGATCCCCGCCGCGGGTCAGTTCAATGCCGGCCATTTCATCATTTTCATCCAGATTGATGGCAATCAGGCCGGTTTTCCGGAGATTGTCAAAATCGGACAGCATGCAGCGCTTGATCTTTCCGGCCCGTGTGACCATGACAAGGGTGTATCCCTCATGTTCACGCGGGAGCGGAATCATGGCGGTGACCTTTTCCCCGCCGTCCAGCTGCAGAATATTGACGATGGCCGTTCCCTTGGCGATTCTTCCGGCTTCCGGAATCTCATAGCCTTTCAGCTTGTAGACGCGGCCGCGGCTGGTGAAGAAGAGAATCTCATCATGCGTCGAACAGGCAAGGACACGTTCGGCAAAATCCTCTTCCTTCGCCGTCAGCGCCGTAATTCCCTTTCCTCCGCGCCGCTGGCTGCGGTAGGCATCCGTGCCGATGCGCTTGATATAGCCCATGTGCGTGAAGGTGATGACGATCTTCTCTTCCTGAATCAGATCCTCCGGATCGATTTCCCCTTCCATGGCACTGAAGCTGGTGCGCCGCTCGTCTGCGTACTTTTCCTTAATCGCCAGAATTTCTTCCCGAATGATGTTCAGGACCATCTTCTCATCGGCCAGTACAGCCCGCAGATAGGCGATGGTCTTTTCCAGTTCGGCGTATTCTTCCTGGAGACGCTCCCGTTCCAGTCCGGTAAGACGGGCAAGACGCATGTCAAGGATTGCCTGTGCCTGACGATCCGAGAGACTGAAGCGGGCCATCAGCTGTTCCTTGGCGACCTGTGTATTCGGACTGTTTCGGATGATCTGGACGATTTCATCGATGTTGTCAAGGGCGATCAGCAAACCTTCAAGGATATGTGCCCTGGCTTCCGCTTTGTCCAGATCATATCTGGTTCTGCGGACAATGACATCCTTCTGATGCTCCAGGTAGTAATAGATCATCTCCCGAAGCGTCAGAACCTTGGGCTCGCCGTCAACCAGCGCCAGCATAATCGCGCCGAAGGTGTCCTGCAGCTGTGTATGCTTATACAGATAATTCAGAACGACGATGGCACTGACATCTTTCTTGAGCTCGATGACAATCCGCATTCCTTCGCGGTCGGATTCATCACGGATATCGGAGATGCCCTCAATTCGTTTTTCATGAACAAGACCGGCGATTTTCTCAACGAGCTGTGCCTTGTTGACCATATACGGCAGTTCAGTCACAACGATGCGCTGCCTGCCCGCATTCATCGGCTCCACTTCCGTTTTGGCACGGACCAGAATCCGGCCCCGGCCGGTGGTATAGGTATCAAAGATGCCCTTTTTGCCGAGAATAATGCCGCCGCCCGGGAAATCCGGTCCCTTGATGACCGTCATCAGTTCCTGATTGGTGACCTCGGCATTGTCAATCATCATGACGACACCGTCGATCACCTCGCCGAGATTATGCGGCGGAATATTGGTGGCCATGCCAACGGCAATGCCGTTGGATCCGTTTACCAGCAGGTTCGGGAACCGGCACGGCAGCACGGTGGGCTGCATCAGGGTTTCATCGAAGTTCGGATAGAAATCAACGGTTTCCTTGTCGATATCCGCCAGGAGTTCCATGTTGATTTTGCTCATCCTGGCTTCGGTATAACGCATGGCAGCGGCTCCGTCGCCATCAATGGAACCGAAGTTTCCCTGCCCGTCCACCAGCGGATAGCGCGTGGCAAAATCCTGTGCCAGACGAACCAGCGCACCATAGACGGAGGAATCTCCGTGAGGATGATATTTACCCAGAACATCACCGACAATACGCGCACATTTTCTGTACGGCTTGTCGGGGGTAACGCCCAGTTCATGCATGGCGTACAGAATCCGCCGGTGAACCGGCTTGAGACCATCACGCACATCCGGGAGCGCGCGGGTTATGATGACCGCCATGGCATAGGAAATGAAGGATTTCTTCATTTCATGCTCAAGCTCTATGGGATGAAGACGATCGAGATCGGTTGTATTGCCAGGTACATGATCGCTAAAATCCATTCTGTTTTCCCTTTCGGGCTTCTATTTATCCGCTGCCCTGCCGCATTCGCAGGACAAGGGATAAACTGACGCAATTTGTCAGGCCCTCTCCTTTCTCAGACGTCCAGATCAAGCACCAGCTTGCTGTTTTCTGTAATAAATTCCCGACGGGGTTCAACGTCTTCTCCCATCAGAAGACTCATGATTTCATCGGCAGCAATGGCATCCTCTACGGAAACACGCATCATGGAGCGCTTGGTAGGATCCATGGTGGTGGTCCAGAGTTGTTCCGCGCTCATTTCTCCCAGACCTTTGTACCGCTGAATGTCCGGCTTTTTATCCCGTCCGATTTCATCCAGCGTTTTCTGCAGGGCATCATCGTCATAACAGTACTGTTCCTGCTTCTGATAGGTCACTTTATATAAGGGCGGCTGCGCAGCATAGACATGTCCCTGTTCAATCAGGGGCTTCATATACCGATAGAAGAAGGTCAGCAGAAGGATACGGATATGCGAACCGTCCACATCGGCATCCGTCATACAGACAATGCGGTCATAGCGCAGCTTCGAAATATCGAATTCATCCCCGACGCCGCAGCCGAACGCGGTAATCATGGCCTTGATTTCATCGTTGGCCAGCACCTTGTCAAGGCGGGTCTTTTCCACATTGAGGATCTTTCCGCGAAGAGGAAGAATGGCCTGGAAATGCCGGTCACGTCCCATTTTTGCACTGCCGCCTGCGGAATCGCCCTCAACGAGGAAAATCTCGCATTTGGACGGGTCACGCTCCGAGCAGTCCGCCAGTTTGCCGGGGAGGCTGGCGGATTCAAGCACCGTCTTCCGGCGGGTCAGCTCCCGGGCCTTCCTTGCCGCCTCACGTGCCCGGCTTGCCGCCAGGCAGCGGTCCAGAATCGCTTTTGCGACGGTCGGATTCTCTTCCAGATAGTCTTTCAGCTGTTTGCCCACAAGGCCGTTCACGGCGGTTCGGGCATCGCTGTTTCCAAGCTTGGATTTCGTCTGGCTCTCAAACTGCGGATCTTCCAGCTTGACGGAGACAATGGCCGCCAGTCCCTCACGGGTATCCTCGCCGGTCAGATTGGTATCGGAGGCTTTCAGGATGTTATGGCTGCGTCCGTAGTCATTGATGACCCGCGTCAGAGCCGTACAGAAACCGGCTAGATGCGTTCCGCCGTCCGGGGTATGGATGTTGTTGACGAAGGAGAACACGTTTTCGTTAAAGGAGTCATTGTACTGCATGGCGACCTCAACGGTCGTCGTCCCGATCATGCCGCCGAGGAAAATCGGTTCAGGGAAAAGAACCTGCTTGTTTTTGTTGATATAGCGGACAAACTCGCGGATACCGCCTTCGTAATGGAAAATCCGCTCCTGTTCGCTCTCCCCCCGTTTGTCCCTGAAAATGATCTTGAGACCCGCGTTGAGAAAAGCCATTTCACGGAACCGGTTTTTCAGGGTATCGAATTTGAAATCACCGGTTTCAAAAATGCCCTCGGCATCCTCGGTCGATTTAACATCCGGAAGAAACGTAATGGTTGTTCCGGTACGCTCCGTTTCACCGATGACGCGAAGATCGTACAGATACTTTCCGCGCGCATATTCCTGCTGGTAGATCTTTCCTTCTGTATAAACCTGAACTGTCAGATGCTTTGAGAGTGCATTCACGACGGAGGCACCGACTCCATGAAGGCCTCCGGATACTTTATAGCCGCTGCCGCCGAACTTGCCGCCGGCATGGAGAACGGTCAGACAGACCTCAACCGCCGGCCGTCCTTTCTGGGGATGGATGCCTACCGGAAAGCCGCGGCCGTTATCCTCCACAGTGCAGGAACCGTCCTTGTTCAGTGTAACGGTAATCTCCGTGCAAAAGCCGGCCAGTGCCTCATCGACGGCATTATCCACAATTTCATAAACCAGATGGTGCAGACCCCGCTCATCGGTGGAACCAATGTACATTCCCGGACGCTTGCGCACCGCTTCAAGTCCCTCAAGGACCTGAATCTGGCTCTCATCATAGGTTCCCACGTGAGTTTCTTCTGAATTTTCCGGTAAAATGACAACTTCCTGATCTTCCATGTGCATTAATTCCTTTCCAGAACTTCTCGAGATCCAACTGTCTGCTGGGAGGCATCAAGGTCACGGAATCTCCTTGAGCGCGTTCTCTGTGCCAGAGTCTGAGAACTGATCTGTGTCAGATAAATTCTCGGATTCTCAGTAACACCGCCTGCTTTCCTCGCCCCTCCGCAGACGACCGCACTCTTGGCAGGCACGTCCTGGCGGGCAAGAACGCGGTTCTGTTTTCGGATTTCCCGAAGCATTGACCCGGAAATGCGGCTGTCGGCTCTGGTCATATCCAGAACAACGACAATATCCTCCGTATCGACGGTAACATTTTCCCCGAGGTGCAGAATCACAGATTTCTCACGCTCCTACAAGTTCTTAAACACTGCATTCTATCTGAAACATTATACCAAAAAACAGGAAAAATATCAAATTTTAAGCGCGGGAGACCTCCAAAAAAGGAGATGAAAACAGTCAAAATTGTTTTCAGACAAATTTGGATAATATTGCAGGAAGTTTATGAAATCAAGGTGCATTATTGCTCTGTACAGACTCGAAATTATCGCAATATGCACAAAAAGTCAGGTTTGACCCGATCACCTGGTCAATCCTGACTTTCCTGTTTAAAATGCAGAGGCAAAATGCCTGTTACCGCAGTGTCCGAAGCATGATCCCAATCAGGCGGGCGGCTGTATCCAGATTGCCGCCGTAGGAGACGATGGCCAGGACCGATTTTTCCGGATTGCACAGGTATTTGCTGAAACCGGTCAGAGAATCTGCCGGAATGGCATACAGACCGGTCTGTCCGTTTGAATCCGCTGCATAGCCGGCCGTGAGATCAATGTCGCCCGGATCGATGATGCCGCTCTCAATGTACGGCGTCAGTTCCACGTATACCTGCTCTGCTCCTTCCTCACTCATCAGATTGCGGAATTCCGCCTCCGGCATCAGAAAAACATCTCCCTGATGCGCCGCAATATACGTCATATACTGCATGCGCACATACATGTCATCCCCCAGGAGGTTGATGTTCATGGAGATCAGTTCCTCCTGCTCCGGGCATTCTGCCTGCAGAAGCGGCCATAAATCCCGCTGCAGCGCTTCCGTATCGCAGTAACCGTTCAGGATATACAGTTCGGTCTTTTTATCCTCCGGTGACCGGTAAGCCGTCATATCAAAGGCCAGGGAGACGCCGAAAAGGCTCAGCGTGAGCGCAAGCGCATACTTCCACCAGCTGTACAGAAAATGTGTTTTTAACCGTTTTTTGTAATCGATTTTCGACATAATCCGCCTCATTCATAGAATTTCTTGCCGCCTATTTTAGCAGATGGCATAGTGGATGACAAGACCAAAGGTGAGGCGGACCAGGCCCGGAGCATCGAAAAACCGCGGAGCCGGATGGCTCCGCGGCAGGGATCGGTTATTCATTATAGGCGACCGCACGGTCAAACAGCTTTTCCGTTTCCGCAGAGGGTGCGGGACCCAGTTTTGAAACGAGAATGGCAACGATTCCGCCGATGATAAATCCGGGAACGATCTCATAGATGCCCGTACCGGCCAGGAAGGTCAGCCAGAGAATATCAACCGCAGCACCGACGATAATCCCGGCAGCAGCGCCCTGATAGGTAAACTTTTTCCAGAACAGGCTCAGCAGAATTGCCGGACCAAAGGCAGCACCGAAAACGCCCCATGCGTTTGAAACCAAGCTCATGATGGAACCGGCATTGGGATTGGAGGCGATGATCAGCGCAACGACGGCGATGACGGCAACGATGATTCGGCTGCTCCACAGCATTTCCTTGTCGGTGGTCTGCCCTTTGCGGATGATGGGCTTGTAGACATCATTGGCAAAGGCAGAGGCAGCCGAGAGAAGCTGGGAATCCGCCGTTGACATGGCAGCGGCAAGGATTGCGGAGAGGAGCAGACCGGAAAGAACCGCCGGGAACAGCATGCGCACCATGCGGATAAAGACAAGGGAATTGGCTTCCGTCTGCTGATCATAGCCAAGATACAGACGGCCGATGATGCCGACGATGACGGAGAAAAAGATAATCAGGGTTGTCCAGGTAATGCCGATGGCGGCAGACTTGCGGATGGATTTCTGGGATTCCACGGACATGAAGCGGATGATGATATGCGGCATGCCAAAGTAGCCGAGGCCCCATCCGAAGCCTGAAACGACATCCTTCCAGTTGTTGAATGCGTGGAAATAGCCGGGGGTTTCCCCGACGATCTGCGCATTCATGGCACTGAGATCGCCCAGCTTTGTGGCGGCGATGACCGGAACCAGGAACAGGGCGCCGAGCATCAGGAGACCCTGGAAGAAGTCGGTCCAGCAGACGGCGGAAAAACCGCCCAGGAACGTATAGCCGATAATAATGACGGCGGCCAGATACATGGCCTGCGTGGCATCCATTCCGATAACGGTGTTAAACAGCGTTCCGCAGGCCTTGATAGATGAGGCCGAGTAGATGGTATAGGCAAACAGGAAGATCAGTGCGCAGGCGATCTGCAGCACATAGGATTTGGAAAGAAAACGGTTGGTCAGATACTGCGGAATGGTGATGGAGTCATTGGCCACGATGGAAAAGCGGCGCAGCCTGGGTGCCTCAAGGATCCAGGCAATGGCATAGCCGATGGCCAGGCCCACGCCGATCCAGATCTGTCCCAGTCCGAGTGCATACACCGAGGCCGGCAGTCCCATCAGAACCCAGGCGCTCATATCGGATGCGCCGGCAGAAAGAGCCGAAACCCACGGACCCATTTGTCGGCCGCCCAGGAAAAAGACCTTTTCATCGGCATTCTTGTTTTTCATGAAGAAGTAGATGCCGATGCTCAGCATAAATACCAGATACAGGATAAAAATGATGGTTTCAGTCACATTCACGTTAAAGAGGCCTCCTTTAGACAGGCCTCAGTTTTGGTCATTTGCCGGAGCGGCTTTGTCTGAGGCCTGAATCTGACAAGCTGTCGCTGCGCGACAGGGCCGCTCTTTAGTCAGGCCTCAGTTTTGGTCATTTTCCGGAACAGCATTGCCTGAGGCCTGGATGACAAACTGCCGCTTTTGCGGCAGGGCTGCTCCTTTTCTTTCGTAACGGGCGTCATTATAGCAAAAGCAGTGACTGTACGTAAATACAGAATGCAGTACAGAAAAAAGTCTGAACTGCATTCTAGTTATTGTCGAAGAAGGCCTTTATTTACTTGTCTTTTTGGTTGTACAGAAAGTAGACGATTGTTAGAATATTTGCCGAAATTATTTTTTTCGATACCCTTCAAGCAGCTTCGGCATCTGGTTTTCGGCCATCTGGGCAAGTGAATAAGCTCCGTTATTCAGGCACCATTCATACATCATCCCCCGCTCCAGCATGGCGTAGCCGGTGACGATTTCATTTGCGCTCACATCGCTGCGAAGATCCCCCTGCTCCTGTCCCCTGCGCACAATCTGATGCAGCAGCTTGAAATACGTCCTGTTCCGGTCCAGCAGGTGGCGTTCGCCGTGGGTGACCAGCTGCGAGGAGAGCAGTCTTGAGAGCAGCTCCAGCGGCACGCTGGCATCGATCAGGGCAAACAATTCCCTGTTCAGGAACAGCATCGTCTCAAATGCCGGCTTTTCCTCTTTCATCTCATCAATCAGGGATTCATACTTTTCATCAAAGATGACGGAAAGCGTACTGAGCAGGTCGTCCTTTCCGTTGAAGTAATGATAGAAAGAGCCTTTGGATGTGCCGGATTCGAAAATAATATCCTCTATCGTTGTCTCATCGTAGCCCTGATCATAGAACAGCTTCCATGCGGCTGAGACGATTTTCCCCCGTGTATTTCTGCTTTTTTTCGGCATCGTTGTTCCTCCGACAGGCTGATATCCTGATTCCGTGCACAGCGGGATTTTTCCTCGTGTGCAGTCCTGATTCCCATTATACACAAGGGACTTAAAAATACAACCGGTCAAAAAAAGAACCGGCATGGCCGGTTCAAAAGGTTCAGATCCCGGAGATTATATTCCGGTAAAGACAAACGGGACGTGGGTTCCCATCACGAGAGAGGAAAGACTGACGAAAAACAGAATGAACTGCAGGATATTCCCCAGAGTCACCAGAAGATCCCCCGTTTTATCGCTCATCCCCAGCAGCTTTTCCTTTGAACGGATAAAGAGCGGCGTAGCGGCAAGAAGGCCGAATAACAACACCAGGGCATATTCGCGAAGCAGGAAAAACAGTTCCGGATTTCCCCATGGATTGCCGTCAAGGGCAAACATTTCCCGGATATACCCAATGCCGGCAGAAAAAGACTCCGAACGGAAAAATACCCAGCCGATCAGAATAAACAGGAGGGTCAGTATCCGGTACAGGCCCCGAAGAAGCGCAGGCCAGCGTTCGGAATCCCTGCGGATGCGCGTCTGGGATTCAAAGACGACCGCCAGACCATTTAAGATCCCCCAGAAAATAAAGGTCAGTCCGCTTCCGTGCAGGAGACCGATCAGAAACCAGACGAGCATCAGATTGAGTATGTGCCGGAACTGATTGACCCGTGAACCGCCCAGCGGAATATAGACATAGTCCCGCATCCAGGAACCGAGAGAAAGATGCCATCGGTTCCAGACATCGGAAACAGTTCGGCCCCAGTAAGGATAATTGAAGTTTTCGCTGAGACGGAAGCCGAACATCCGGCCAAGGCCCAGGGCCATATCCGTATAGCCGCTGAAGTCAAAATAGATCTGGAGGGCAAAGCTGACAATGCCAAGCCACGCGGTTCCGGCGCTTCTTGAAGGCATATAGAAGATCTGGTCGGTCAGCCGGGCCAGAATATCGGCCAGAAGCACTTTTTTATTGAATCCGACGATGAAGCGGATAATCCCTTTTGAAAATGCCCGGAGTGTGATATGCCTGTTTTCAAGCTGATCCCTGAAAGCGGTATAATGGGTCAGCGGTCCTGCGGGCATCTGCGGGAAAAAGGAAAGATACAGCGCGAAGGAAACCGGATGTGTCTGGGCCGGTGTCCCCCGGAACACGTCCAGAAGATAGCCAATGGTTCGAAGTGTCAGGAAAGACAGGCCAAGAGGTGCTTTTACGGCAAGAGTGTCATTGAGCAGCCATTCGCCGTGTACGGGGATAATCTGCCGCAGGAACAGCACATACTTGAAAAGCAGCAGGATGCCGGCATTCAGTGCGATTCCCAGCAGGAGAAACAGGATTTTTGAACTTTTTTTCTGCAGTTCCTCCAGGCGCATTCCAAGGAAAAAATTAAACAGAATGGAAAACAGGATCAGCGGGATGTACTGCAGATTGCCCCATGCATAGAAGAAGAGACTGGCCAGTACGAGCCAGGCGTTGCGGGCCCTGACAGGCAGGAAATAATAAACGCAGAACGTGATTGGGAGAAAAAGGAAAAGGAATTCCATACTGACAAGCAGCATTATTCCACCTCCCTGACCGTCAGGCCGCTGTAAACAGTTGTGATGCCGGCGGTTTTTCCGGCAATTCCGCTGTAAAACTGCAGTGTAACCTTTTCATTATCCGGGAGATGATCCGGCACCCGGAAACGCCATTTTTCGCCGTACCGGTTCGCCAGATTCACATCGGCGACCGTATAACAGACCATTTTGTTGAGTCCCGGACTGTACACCCCGATGCTGACGCCATCCGAAACCCCTTTTGAGATATGGATGCCCTCAATGGTGACTTCATAGGTTTTCCCCGGCTCAAGGGTCAGCGGAAACGTTCCAAACCGCCGGTTGCTCTCCGTTGCCTCAATGTTCAGCGTGGCATGATCTACGAGAGGCTTTCGGCTGCCGTTCCCCACGATCTGAGGCTCATCCCCGCCGAACCGGTTAACTGCAGCTGAACCGATTTCAGCCGGTGAGACCATCATCAGAACGATGTCCGGCCGGTTCAGGGCGATGTATTCATGCAGGGTCATTTCATCATACCGGTTCAGATCCAGCGTCGTCAGCTCGGTGAACATCGTTGACAGGAGTCCTTCCAGCGGCCGCATGAAGCTGTCCTTCACAATCAGTACTTTCAGCCGGTTAGGCGCTTCCGAATTCTTATGGACGATCTCGGGATAATCGCCGCCCATAAACAGGTCGTATTCGGCGTTGGTAAACAGCTCCCGGCTTGTGGCATGTTCCAGCTGCAGATTGGCATTCCGGAAGGAGCCGGAATAGAACAGCCGGCTGGCGGGCATGCTGGCGGACATATAGGTGGTAAAACGCGGAATGACCCATTCCGGTGAATCCGTTCCGGCATAGTACTGCCCGACGCGCTTGCCAAGATTGCCGAGAAACGGATTGGAAAGGACGTGATGTTCCCACAGCGAACGGTCTGCGTATTCGACATTCAGATCCGGATAAAGGGTTTCCTGAATCCAGCGGATGATTTGTGTGAAAGCGACGAACGTTCCATCGGTGTTCCAGTGATTGTCCGTCTTGTAAAAATAGGTCTCTACCTGCTTCGCATCCGCAGAAATCCATTCCCGCAGGTCCAGGGTATTGACGTTTTCATGCTGAAGCGCATGCAGCAGCCGGTCGGCAATCTGATTGCCATAGTCGCTGAGACCGGCAGGCAGATTGCTCCCGTCGTAGGCAATTTTATACGGCGCCTGGATATAGAGAAACGGGATATTGTGTTTTTTGAGACTCTGCGACAGCTCGGTAATGCCGCTGTACCATGGACCTGTATCCCGGTTGGGAATCAGTTCGCCGGCAAGGGTGTGTCCATCAAGGAGCACAATGCCATTGTAATGCCGGAATCCGGCAACGCGGGCGGCCAGACCATTCAGGTTGATCATGGCCTGTCTGGGGAAAAAGTCCCCTGACTGATATTCTTTTTCAATGTTTTCCGTCATCTCGTGAAACTGACTGCGGCCATCCATAAAGCCCTGAACCGGCTTTTCCACCAGCCGCCAGTTGATCAGCCCGGCGGCTGCAATCACGAGCAGAAAACAGACGGCGATCAGCATGCGAATCCTGATGCGCCAGGAGTAGTCCTTCATTTCGGCTTTTTACCCTTTCGAGAAATCTTACTTCCTTTTCCCGTCGCCGCGCATCCAGAGGATGGTTGCAGCAAACACCAGCGCTGCGAGAGAGGCGATCAGGAAAATGGCAATTTTCTGTGTTGTCCGTATTCTCCGGTGTCCGACAATGGCCGTATTGAATTCAAGATCATTCGGGAGCTGATTGATGGGCATAAAATCGACGTACACCTCATGGTTGTCCTGGATGTTTTCAAAGGAAAAGACGACTTTGCCGCTTTCCTCCCGGGTAAAGGTGTAGGTCGTGCTGGTTGCCCATCGTCCGTACTGTTCATCAATTTCATACTGCGCGGTCGGTATGGCGGTCAGGAGACGGCGCCATTTCAGATTGCTGAAACGGAATCGTTTTTCATCAATCCGAATGCTGTAAATCGCATACTCATCATCCGGCATAATCGCATAGGAAACGGTCTGGCCGCCGCCCACAACCCGGTTGACAGAGGCATTTTCAACGGAATGCCCGTCTTCCTGCTCAATGGAAACCACGGTTCCGCCGTTGCTGCAGGCTTTTTGGACCCGATAGGCGGCATGGACATCGAAAAGCACGATTTTCTCGTTTTCCATTCGTCCGGAGGACAGGGTGGCCAGCATGGAACCGCCGGGGCTGATGAGCGCGGCAAAGCCGGAATCCATGGTATTGGAATCATCCCGGGTTCCCTGACCGGAAACAGCGGTGACAGAGGTGGTAAACAGGAGACCGTTGCAGGTTCCATCCGCCTGTGTTCCGGGAAGACGGGAAACCCGTATCGGCCGGGTATCCCCCTCTCCGTTGTCAATCACCAGGTTCTGACTGTCTTTCAGTTTGTGATTGAAGTAGGGCGTGATGGCGTAGGACTGTGCTCCCTCAAGGATGGCAAATCCTTCCGCCCAGCGGAAATCATTCCCTCTCTCATTCAATCCCCAGTCGGCACCGGAGGCAACCGAGGAGGCCATGCTGGCTTTATCCAGATCCTCAACGGAAAACATGAGATACCCAAATGGCTGCCGCCCGTCCCGGTCCTGAATGCTGTAATTAAATTCATATCGGGCACCGATTCGCACCCCTTCGGGATCATCCGCAATGCCCTTCACGGTATAGGACGTTCCGTCCCACAGCGTCGGGGATACCCGGAGGGCATTTTCCTCCATGACCGGAAGATCGCCCTGAACATCCGCGTCTGCGACGAAGGTAATCTGGGTAAACGTCAGAACGAGGTCATAAAACTTTCCGTTCCGGTCGGTGACCGCATCCTTGTACCGGACAGAAAACAGGCGGCTGTTTCCATGGGCATCCTCGTTGCGCACCACCGTTTCCCTGGGGTTTCCCTGATCATCCGAACCCGTTTTGGAAATGCCGCCGGTATAGACCACGCCCCGCCAGTCGATGGCGTTATCCGGTTCAATATGTCCGGGATGAAGCGGATCCGGGATCAGCTGCCGGTAGGAGGATATGACCGTGTTCACGCCCTGAATGGAAATACTGCCCGGGTCAATCCGGGTTGTGCTGTTGAAGTGGAACTGATTGGAATAGAACGTGTATTCAATCATCCCGTTGCGGTACGTCAGGCGGTTCGGGTTGATATAGATGTCGGTCGATGGGAAAATCCCATTAAAGTCATTTCTGTCCCGGTCTTCCTGAATGCCGTCATGACCGGATGCGGCATTTCCACCAATCAGAAGGCCGGAATCCTCCGTTCCGGTGCCGGAATGGTTCACATCGCTGTAAACCTGTCCGTGCTGATAGGACATCATCTGATCCTCCAGCATCTGATGCCGGGCCGGATCATCCTCGGATATCGGAAGGGAGCGGAGAAACTGAGGCAGCACTTCCTCTTCCTTCGTGACAGCGTCGTTTTCTGCCATGCCTGACAGGGCAATGAGCATGGAACACAGGAAAAGAACAGGGACCAGCTTAGAACGTAAAAGACGCATGCTTTTTCCTCTCCTGTCCTCAGAACCAGATTTCAATACCGAAACTGAATGCGGCCAGAAAGATCATGAAAGAGATGACAAGCAGCCGCATTCCAATCTGATACCGGGTCATTTTTTGCCTTTTTTTACGAGAATTGGTGTAAGAGCCCATTTTTCCTCAGCCTCCTGATTCCATCGTAAAAAACCTGAAGGTATTTGTCATTGTGTGTGAAACGGTAAAGACGGTTTTCATCCACATTCACATTGAAGAAGACAACGGCGATTAATTCCGGATTTGACTCAAGTCCGTCGTAAATGCTTTCCAGATAGGCGGCCTTTTCATCAGTATCACCGCTCTCAGCGTAACCGGCTTCGCAGACGATGACCTCTTTCTTCAGAGAGAGAAGTGATTCTCTCTGTCCCTCGAGCTCGTAAAAGTCCTGGAATTTTTTGTACCGGGTATGATGTGTCAGCTCCAGGTCCATGGTAATGCCCACGTAATCGACCCATTCATCACCGGGATAATAGGGAAGCGAGTACTGGTCACAGCGGTTCGGGGACCATACCCACTTGATATTGGAACTGACTTTCCTTGAAAGTTCCACCATGTGCCGCCAGGCCTTAATAAAGAGTTCAGGACCTGCAGACTGCCAGGAATACCACTTAAAACGATAATTGGGGCGCAGCTCCATTTCGTGCGCAAAACGGATCAGCACGTCAATGTCCTCGCAGGTTTCCGCTTTTCGTTTCAGGTAATCGGTAACGTATTTGTCATACTTTCCGGCGACAATATCTTCAAACTCGATATTATTCGGCATCCAGGTAATCAGCGGAAAAGCATCATGCTTGATTCCGCATACGGCCAGCTTTTCCTGAGATTCCTCCCCAAGCCAGTACTCAAACCACTCGATAATCTGAGGGCGTTCCTCAAGACTGTAAAATTCGCCCAGTTCCTCTACATACAGCCCGACATTTTTGTTTCCGCTCTTCATTTCCTCATAATTATCAAACGTTTTCCGATTCACGTAGACATAGGCTGCAATAGAAAGCACCCCAATGAGCAGGAGCAAAAGGATTATCCATGGAATCCACTTTTTAATTGACATCAACGCGAGTCCTTTCCTAATTCTTGTTTGTTTCCGTTTCCGGCTCCGCGACTTCCGTGGTTCGTGTTCCCCATCCGAGACTGTCTGCACATTTCATCAGTCCGATAATCCGGATCGGTGCCATAAAGACACTGAGCACAACCACCATGATCGGCAGAAACAGAATATGATCCGGGGATACATGGGAGAAGATCTTGATGTTTCGTGTCCCGAGACTGACGGTTGCCCCGACGAAAATCAGAACGATAATGGTCCGGATCGGGTCGGTATAAACCATGGTATCCAGATGATACCCCATTGCCCGGAAGATTCCGCACAGGAACATATTGGTATACACACTGAACAGAAGAAGCGGCAAAAGCATGTCACACCAGTAGATGTAACACATCAGTTTGGCATGCTTGAGCATCCACGGCGTCATCCGGATGTTGTTATACTGCGACCCCTCCGCCCAGCGCAGCTGCTGCCGGGCAAACTTCTTCCATGTCAGCGGCGCATCCGTATACACGACGGAGGTATCCTGCATGACTGTCTTATACCCCATCTTCAGGGTGATGTTGGTCAAGCTGCGGTCATCGGATACCTCTTTATGAAAGCCCATGAAGGTTTCCGTCATGAACTGAGGCATTGCCTCCCGCAAAATGGCGGTTCGAAACGCGATGGTTCGGCCGGGCAGACACCCCACCTTTCCTGTCACACTCATCGCCTTCATAGTTCCCTCTGCCCGGATTTCCTCCAGCACGCTGGCCACCATGGTGACAAAGCGGCGGTCCGGCTCATAGATCTTCTGCCGGGTCGTGACGCCGCCGATTTTTTCATCCGCGGCAAAAGGCTTCAGCAGATTGCGCAGAGTATCTTTTACCCAGATGGCATCGCTGTCCACCAGAACGGTAATCTCGCTGTTCGGGTTTGTATGCTCAACCCCGATGCGAATGGCATTTCGTTTTCCCGGAACATCGGTATAGTACAGCTTTACCTCAATTCCGGCGTATGCCGGGTTGCCCTGCCAGCTGACCCGCAGGTTTTCCACCAGCCCCAGCAGCTGAGGATTCTCAGGTCCGTTTACCACAACGATGATTTCATTGGGCAGCTGCTTGACCATTTCGCTCAGAACCCGCGTAAACATTTCAAGCGGTTCATCGACAACGGGGATGATGACGGTGGTGAAAAAATCCCGATCCTCACATTCATAGGGCCGGTAACGGAGCGAGGTAAAAAAGACGATTGCCCACCTAATCATAATGAAGATGAAAAAGACCATGAACCAGTGAATGTTCCGGCTTTTTATGTAATCGGAGAGCATGATCAGGAATGAATACATTTACTCCTCCAGAACCCTGGCGATGGTTGCCAGCATTTTGTTCACATCAAGCGGCTTGTCAATATGGTCCTGCATACCGGCCTTCTGTTCGGCAAGAA
This sequence comes from Christensenella sp. UBA4263, assembly GCA_002395225.1. Taxonomy (GTDB): domain Bacteria; phylum Bacillota; class Clostridia; order Christensenellales; family Aristaeellaceae; genus Ventricola. Next base: position 26,567 of record DGWH01000094.1, on the reverse strand, counting down.
TATCCTCGCGGAAGACATTGGCGGTCATGGCGATAATGGGAATATTGCGAAGCTTTTCATCGGAAAGCGCCCGAATAGCCTCGGTGGCCTCATAGCCATCCATTTCCGGCATCTGGATATCCATCAGGACGGCACTGTAGTAACCGGGGATGGAATTGGCCACCATTTCGAACCCGATCCGGCCGTTTTCCGCTGTTTCCACGTCAAATCCGGCATGACGCAGGAGTTCGCTGGCAATTTCACGGTTGATCTCCCCGTCCTCAACGACAAGCAGCCGTTTTCCCCTGAAGTTGTACTGGACATCATTTCCGTCTTCCTCAGCGCTGTCGGGTTCCTCCACGATTGGGAAGTGAAGGGTGATCACAAATTCCGTTCCTTTTCCCTGCTCTGTCCGGACTTCAATTTTGCCGCCCTTGGCATCCACGATTCGTTTGGTAATCGCCATATCCAGGGCGGTATCCTGATCCATCACCGTGTGTGTGCTGTCCTGCTCAAAGGGGGTGAAGAAATCCCGGGCAATCTGATCACTGATGCCGGCGCCGTTGTCCTTGATATGGAATTCATACCAGGCATCATTGCGGTAGTTTCCGGTGTGCCGGATCTCCGAAACGCGCAGGAAAACGCTGCCGTTTTCGCCGGCAAATTTACAGGAGGCGCCCAGAAGGTTCACGAGGATGCGGTTAAGATGAACCTTGTCGCACAGAACCATATGATGCTGGATATTGAATTTCGAATCAAAATGAATATGCCGCAGTTCAATGGAATTCGTCAGCAGCTCACAGCTTTTTTTGATCAGGGCTTCAATATCCAGGGGTTCGGGATGCAGTTCAATCTCCCCTTCCACCACCCGGCTCATATCAATGGCATTGTTGAGAATCGTGAGAACCTGCTGACCGGCCTTCTCAATCTTGTCAAAGTACGAATGTTCGGTTTCCGGCGTCAGACCGGAACGTCTGGCAAGCACCGTATAGCCGAGAATGGCATTGAGGGGTGACCGGATCTCATGAGACATGTTGGTCAGGAGAAAACTTCTTGCCGCATTGGAATCCTCTGCAGCGATCAGGCGCGCATCCTGGCGTTCAATGATGCGGATTCGGTCCGTAATCCGCCAGGTGACAACCAGCACCGAGGTGGCAAAAACACCGCCGGCAAACATGATGGTCGAGACGATAATATCCGGAATACTCATGACGCTGACCATCAGATAAGTGATTAAAAAGATGATCAGAAAGAACAGAGGAACATAGAGAATAAACTGGTTTTCAACCCAGAGTCCCCGCTCACGAACCTTTCGTATGAATCTTGAATACTGCAGGATGTTGTACAGCATCATTGCAGCGCCGGTATATACTTCAAAATAGAAGAGTAAATCACTGTACATCTCTGGAACCTTTCCTTATTCACTCAGGAAGTGCGGCATCTGCTGCCGGCCGCTTATGGCTTATGCCTGAATATGATTGTGTAACAGACTGAAGTATACTATGGACCGTTTGACTTGTAAACTCATGGGAGATTTGTTTATAGAATATGTCCATTTTTAGTGCATTTTGGATAGTAGTTTTTTATAAAATATATTTCACGGTTATTTATTGGCGGTTTATAATCAGATTCTGCGGGAATCTTTGACATTCTCACAGACGGAGCGGCAAACTTCTCTTCCAAAAGAGATGTTTCTTTCTGAAACGGTTGACAAAGAGACAGACAACGCTGATCCGGGGCCAACAACAGCACATCCGGCGCTGCTGAACCGCCGGATTCCCGGTTTCATCCGGGGCGCCGGGATAATTGAATACGGATAATCTGTATGCTATAATTCAGCCATAGCGGAGGAATAAAGAAATGGCGAACTTGAAAGATATTGCAGATGCGGCCGGTGTAAGCATCACCACGGTTTCCAATGTGATTCATGGCAATTACAGGCGTGTCTCCGAGAAGAAGGTTGAGGAAATCAAACAGCTGATTGCCCGGTTCGGCTATGTTCCGAATCAGGCGGCGCAGACGCTGGCCCGCCGCGGTTCACGGGTTGTTGCCGTGATTGCCGGAGGAAATGAGAATGAAAACATCTTCCTGAATCCGTACAATGCGGCCTACTTTGGTGCGCTGGCAATGCATCTGTATCAGAACAATTATTATCCGCTGGTTCGCGTCTCCTCTGATGTCAGAACCATCGAACAGGATATTCGTGGATGGAATGTGGCGGGTGTGATGTTTAACGGCCTGTTCATGCGCAGTCTGAATCAGATTCATTCGCTCTCCTGCCTTCCTGCCATCTTCACGGACGGGTATTGCGATCTGCCGGAGATCAATCAGGTGCGGATTGATGATGAGGCCGGCGGCCGACTGGCGGCTGATTATCTGACTGAAATGGGCCACCGCCGCATCGGCTTCATCGGTACCGCCCTTAAGGAAAGCGGAGCGGAACAGGCCCGTCTGAATGGGTTTTGCGGCAGTCTCACTGCTCATGTCACGGCTTTGGCTGAAAACGGAATCTTTCCCGCGTGGACGCCGGAGAGGATCAGTTCTCTCCTTCTCTCCGCGCAGCGGCCAACGGCTTTTTTCTGCAGTTCGGATCTGGCGGCGGTGCGGATGATTCAGCTGCTCCATTCCCTTGGCCTGCGTGTACCCGATGATGTTTCCCTCATGGGATTTGATGATCTTCCCATTGCAGCCCTTTCCTCCCCGCGCCTGTCAACGATTGCCCAGAATATTGATGAAAAGGCCAGACTGGCGGTTGAGATGCTGATTCGACACATCAATAATCGAATGCTGCCGCCGGAACAGATTGTCCTGGGGGTTCAGCTGGTTCGCCGGGATTCGGTCCGGCAACTGTCAGAATAACAACAGGGAGCATCCTGAATCAGGATGCTCCCTGTTGTGTATTTACCGGCCCTTCCGGTGTTTTGCCGGTACACCGGCCGGTTCCCTGCTGAAATCAATTCCGGCCAGGTTCAGCAGGCCTCTGTCTCAATGACATACTCTCCGCTCGGCAGTTCCAGCGTCTCCTCCGAACACGGCTGGCCGTTGATGCGGGTGATCCGGCTGCCTTTTGGAGTGATGAAGGAGGCAGATGCGTCAAACGGGATGCTGACCCTATACCGAATCGCGTCCCCTTTTCGCTCCCATCGTACGCGATAGCGGCCGGCGGCAGAATCATACCGGCACTCAGCCCATTCAAGCCTTCTGTCCGGCTCCGGTTTCAGGCAGGCATGTTTGAATCCCGGACAGGCTTCATCCGGCTGCAGACCGGTCACGGTCTGATAGATCCACTGGACAATTGAACCGTAGGCATAATGGTTCATGCTGTTCATGCCCGTGTCACTGACACGGCCGTCCGGCAGAACGGAATTCCACCGTTCCCAGATCGTCGTTGCCCCGAGGTTGATCTCGTACAGCCAGCTGGGAAAATCCTCGTTGAACAGCAGCGTGTAGGCAATGTCCGTCATGCCATACCGGCTGAGCACAGGACAGAGCTGATACGTACCGACGAACCCGGTATCAAGGTGATCGTTTCTGGCCCGCAGCCGTTCCCTTAACCCGGCCGCGATCTTGCCGATGTGTTCGGACGGAACAAGGTCAAGGTTCAGCGCCAGCACATGCGCTGTCTGTGTCTGAATCCGAAGGGTTCCATCGGCATTCAGGTATTTTGCCCGGAAGGCTTCGCGGATGTCATTGGCCAGCGCTTCATACCGGGCCGCGTCCTCTGCTTTCCCAAGGACCCGGGCGGCTTTCATGGTAAGGACGGTGGAAAGATAGTAATAGCAGGTGGCCACGTAAGCCGTCTCGGTTCCGCCCAGCCGGCTCTCCTTGTCCGGATTATCCAGTGCCAGCCAGTCAGCAAAATGGAATCCGCTGGACCAGATGTGCGAATTTCCGCACTTATGTTCATCCTCATGCCGGATGTATTCCACCCAAAGCCGCATATTTTCATACTGCTCACTGAGCAGTGTGCGGTCTCCGTAATAGCGATACAGATTCCAGGGAATCACTGTTGCCGCATCGCCCCAGGCACAGGAGCCGTCCTGGCGGTCCGTTTCCTGCATCTGCTGTCTTCCGCCCATCTTCATCCGCCGGACCGTGAGCGCATCCGGCACGACATACGGAACGCTTCCGCCCCGGTCTTTCTGCTCAAGCAGCATGTCAGAAAGGTATTTCGAGTAAAAAGGCGGCGTATACATGTTGTAGGAAGCGGTTTCGGAAAACACCTGCGCATCCCCTGTCCACCCCATGCGTTCATCCCGCTGCGGACAGTCGGTGGGAATGTCAATGAAGTTCCCTCTCTGGCTCCAGAGTGCGTTCTGAATCAGGCGATTGATTCGGTCATCCGAGGTACAGAGGCTGCCGGTGGATTCAAGCGCAGACCAGAGCGCTTCTGCCCTGAAGGAGGAGGCGAGAATCTGTGCCTCGGTCATTCCCTCCACCTTCACATACCGGAACCCGAAAAAGGTAAAATGCGGTCTGACCTCCCTGGCATTTCCGTCTGAAATATACGTGTATTCTGCCAGCGCGGTGCGGAGATTATCCCGGTAAAAGCAGTCGTTCTGGAGGAGCTCGCCGTACTGCAGACGGACTTTTGCTCCTTCCGGCAGCGTACAGGTAAAGACGGCAAATCCTGCCATATTCTGCTTAAAGTCAAGAACCAGTTCATCGGCCGGCGTATGAAGCAGTTCATAGTCGGAGAAGGTTTTTAAACTTTTGACCGGAACCCCGATCCGATCGATCAGACGGCCTGTGGGCGCCTCTGCGGGAACGGCGGGACCGCTTTTTCCGTCGGTGAGCCGGCGCGCATCACAGACTTCCCCGTCATAGAAGTTGCCGTCGAATCCCGGAACGGGACGGCAGGACCATTGTTCATCCGAGACGATGATGTCTTGTGATCCGTCGACATAGTCAATGCGGAGCTCACACAGCAGTTTCATCTCCGAGCCATACAGGCAGTCTGCATGTTCGCCAAAGCCATACCTGCCCATATACCAGCCTTTGCCGAGCAGAACACGCAGTTCATTCTCCCCCGTGCGCAGCATGTCCGTCACATCATAGGTCTGATACTGAATCTGGTACTGATAACTGTCGTATCCGGGGGCAAAGAATTCATCTGATACCCGCTGTCCGTTCAGGGAGGATTCATACAGGCCGAGTCCGCAGATATACAGGCGTGCCTGTTTCACCGGACGGGCTGCCCGGAAGGTTCGCGAAAAAACCGGGAGTTCCTCAAACGGCGCCTGAATCCATTTTCCCATCCAGGGCTCATCCTGCTTTCCGGTTTCAAACCAGGCAATATCGGAAATGCCGTGCTCCCCGTCATCTGCAGTCACTTCCACCTGCCAGTAATACCGGGTTCGGGGCCCCAGCGGCAAATCCACGCAGGCAGCCAGAGAAGACAGCGTCTCCGAAACGCCGGAATCATAGAGAAGCGCCGTCATCTGCTCATCCGAGCTGACTTTCAGACGGGCACTGTGCTGCTTTTTGCCTGTCGCATCCGAAACGACCCATGAAAAAACCGGACGGCTGATCTGATAGCCGAGGGGCTGCGTCAGATGGCAGGTCTTCATTTTTTCGATTCTCATTTGTTTTTCCTCTCTTTCAGGAGCTTTCCTGGCCGCTTGAGCTCACAGACCTGTGACGGCCAGGACGATAAATCCGAGTATGGAAACAAGCGTGGACAGGGAGAGAACGGAGGCGATAAATACCTGCTGCTCGGTGTTTTTCGCGAATACCGGCAGAACAAAAGGCGGCGGCAGCATGAACATCAGGTAGACCGCGCTGTTCAGACGGACGTCGGGCCACAGCAGACGGAGCACAAGCAGGAAAAGGCCTCCGAGAACGGCCATGATCAGAAGCCGCAGACCGAGAACGGCACCGGTTGTCCGCCACGGGATATCGGTCAGGACCAGATCATATCCGATGGAAAGCAGAATCAGGGTACTCACAGGAGCGGAGATGAAATTCGTGCAGGTATCAAGCAGTGCGCTGATGCCGGAGGACTGAAGCCGGCGGTAAATTCCCGTTGCCCCCAGCAGGACACCGACCAAAATCGCCCAGATAATCGGTGAGGTGATCATGTCATGAATCAGTTTCCCCGGATCCGCTTTTTCATCCTCGTTGACAGAGAGCAGAATTTTATACAGCGTAAACACAAACAGCACCTGCCCCAGATCGATCCGGGCAAACTCTGCGGTTCTTTCGCTTCCATACAGCAGTGTAAACAGCGCATAGCCTAACATGCCGGCCTCAAAACCGGTGGTCAGGAAAGGAACGAAAGCATTCTTCATTCCAAGCCTCTGCCCCAGTATCTTTCCGCAAAACCAGGCCGCTATACAGAGGGCATACATCATGAGCGGAATCACCAGATCCATGGCTGTATAGCTGGTTGCGGCAAATGTATGAAGCAGGACTGCCGGAAGTCCGATATTCACGGCGACAAATTTCAGGGTATTGACGCCATCCCGTGTCAGAAGGCGGCGTTTCCTTAAGACCATTCCCAGTAAAAGCGTGATGATAACCGGCAGAATGATCTGCAGGGTTTCCATGGTTCTGTTCATCTTGGTGTGTTTCTCCTTGCAGGCCTCACTGTTGATCATTTGCATGATCAGCATTGCATGAGGCCTGGATTTGACTTAACTGTCGCTGTGCAGGGTCACTCCTTGTCATGCCATAACTTGGTTCATCCGGCGGAGTGACACGGTACAGGCATCCCCCGGCATGAGGGGATGTCCGGCAGATGAAACGATTACCATCTTTCGTAAGAAGAGGAAAAATAATGCTTTTGTTTGATGACTGTGGTGAGGTAATTGATGATATCATCCGGTGATACGTTGAAGCGCTTCAGAAGTGTCACCAGTTCCTTATCTATTTCCCCCATCAGTTCATCCTGTTCAAGTGTGCCATCTGATTGAATCGTGAGTCCCCATCTTGAAGCTTTTTTCAGGAATGTGGTGACCTCAAGCGGATCTTTACTGTCTTTCTCTGTTTTAAACAGATCACCGATATGGTCAAAAATCCATTCACGGAACATACTGGCAAGGAACATGGGAAATTCGCGGCCGGCCATTGCTTTTGAATACTCATCGGTTACATCCACGGTATGTCCCTGATTCATATAAGAGGTAAACTGAAAAATCAGGTCATCGTCGCGCCATATCTGAGAGAGCAGCTCGTCATCATCGTCAAACGGGCCTTCATTTGAAAAGAAAAGATAACGGCCAAAATCCTGGCTGATCCGTTTTGTTGCTCCGCTCTTGCTCTTGACCGTAAAGGGAAGATTGTCGAAAACGTCAGCTTCTTCGCTTTCTTTTTCAATTTCAAAATAACAGGCGGAGGGATCTGCGGAAGCGGGATAAAAAGCCATCGCCTGCAGACGTTTTTTTTCGCTGTTCATGATATTTCTGGCCGTGTCCGTGATGTCTTTGCGCTGGTCGGCAATTTCAACCAAAGCCCAGTTGCCATTTACATCTTTCAGTGAACCTTCCCATTTCAGAATACGGTATCCTGAAACAATGGGCAGTTTTTCCAGATCCCGCAATTTTTTAGTCAGTTCTTTCGCGTCCAGATAAGCAGATGGATGATAGCAGAAGGTGGAAGGACGGGCTTTTGCAGCGTCCGGGAGAAAAAATGTGTAACTTGGATAGAAGATGTGCAGAGAGGCATTTTGAAGTGAGGGGTAATCACTGTTTTCAATCGTATATAACTCGGAAGGCTTATAATCATCAAAGGATTTCGAAAAATAAGGTTTTTCCCTTTCAGCGGCAAGAAGCATGTGAGATTGATTATCCCTATAAAACATAAAATCCACATGGTATCTTGTCCCTGTCCGGATTCGGGAGGAAAAGAACCATCCGTCTCCCATCGAGTCGCTGTACTGATCGTGGTAAAGTGTCATGGTACTTCTGACAAGCGTGGCAGAAACCGATTCCGGTTTCACTTTTTCGATCCATGCCTGAAATACCCGCCGGACATCATCATCTTCAATGGAAGACCACAGCGCGGTTGTAAGAAACCGATTCATTCTGGACAGCATATGTTTTTTCATCGGGTAATCGTTCAGACAGTCAAAATCCAGTGTTTCACTGTCAGTAGCCAGGAGACCGGCACTCAGTTTCAGGAAGTTTGCCCGGTCAGGGCCGAAGACCTCATCAAGGATTTCACCCAGACCGGTTTCCTCAAAGAATCGTTCAACGAGAAAACCTTTTACAGGATAGCAGCTGATCTCATTGTGCAGTTCATTCAGAGAAATAAATGATTCTCCGAAGTTATTTTCCATTTCTTTCCTGGCTGCCGCTTCCTCTTCTTCTTGGATTCGGATCTTTTCCATTTTTTCCTGATAGCTTTCCTCTGTACAGAAGCGATGATAGTTAATATCAGGAATCATTTTTCCTTCTACGTCTGATGGAGTTCCGATGATAAAAATACCTTTTATGTCAGGTTCATCTGCAAAATAAGGCATGTCCCTTTTGAGTGCATAATAAACGCCTTTTTTGTTTTGCTTTGCATATTTCGGGATATCGACCAATTGAGTATTGGTACTCATCTGCATCCTCCTGATCATCTTAATGGCTGCCTGACGGCTCTTTTGAAACGCTTAACGGACTGTTTCTTTGGGAAAATTATACATGAAGAATCGGATATCTGCAATGAGCGGGAACGCATTTTTTCTTCTGCCTGCATTTGGATGAGATCGGGAATCCACTGGCTGTTTGAAAAACGACGGCAACAAAAGTCCGAGCCCGCCGGGATTGTCCGGCGGGCTCTGGCTTATTCGGTATGATCTCTGCCCCGGATCGCATCCAGATTGGCCTTCTTTTCAAAAAATGCCTTCTTCAGCTGTGCGTATTCCGCGTCGGTACATATCTGCCGACACCGGGGTTCAAAGGACATCGTCACCGAGAAACACTCGGTCATCTTCTTACAGGGATACAGACTGCAGGACGCGCAGGTTTGAATCCCTTTATCCGTGCAGCATTTCACCACCTGGTAGCGGCACCAGTTTTCCGGCTTGCAGCCGGTGCAGGAAATCTCTCCGGCAGAGACGATGCGGTTCCGGTAGCCTATTTTCATCCAGAGTTCCGCGGTATGCCGGAGCTCCTCTTCGCTTTTCTCAAAAGGAGGTGCGGTATATCGGGGACAGGCGGAACAGTCGTTTCCGCAGGCAGCGATGATTTGGTCATTCATGGATGTATCCTCCATTTCCGGGCGCTTCCGGAAAGCCATTCAGCCAGGCACGTTCATCAAAGGGCCTTTTCGGAGGTTCCTTCGGTTCTTCTTCCGCAATGCCTACCGGGAGAATACAGACCAGTTCATATCCGCCGGGCACGTGAAGGAGGCGGGCAATTTTATCGCCGATCCTGTCCGTATCGGTGATGTGCCCCTCGTACCAGCAGCTCTGATAGCCCAGTGCGACAATGGCCAGCAGCATGTTTTCAATGGCTGCCGCATAATCCTGCACGGAAAAGCAGCGGTCCCGATAGGCGATTATCCGGCGGGTCAGGACGCAGATCACGGCCGGAGCGGATTCGGCTACCGGCGGGTCAATTACTGCCCGTATGCGCTCAAGCAGCGCCGGGTCATCTACGGCGATCAGGCTGGTGGTTTGCTTGTTGCAGCCCGAGGGGGCTGCCAGCCCCGCCTCAAGGATGGCACGAAGATGTTCTCTGGGAACTTTATCCGGCCTGTACCTGCCGCGATAGCTGCGGCGGGACAGAATGAGATCCAGTACGTTTTGGGAACAGTCGGGAATCCGATGCTTTTCCAGCCGGTAAAGGTGTTCCCCGTCCGGACTGTTCACGCCGTTTTTGAAGGTATATCCCATTTTCTGATAAAACGGCAGGCCGGTGACAGAGGCCGGAATCTCGATGCGTCTGGCCCGCCGGGCGAAATCATCCTGCTCCAGGATCAGAACAATTGCTTTCCCGATCCCTTTCCCCTGCTGTGCCGGATGCACGAAGATGGTAAACAGACTGCTCTCATTTTCACTTCCCCAGTACGGGCCGATGGCACCGCAGCCGATGATCTGACCATCTTCCTCCGCAACATAAAAATGCGTCCAGCCTGCCCGCTCAAGAACATGCTCCGGGGTTTGCTCTGCTGCCAATGATTCGATCAGGTTCTCCGGATAGTCTTTTTTATTCGAGATTCGCATGGTGGTTTGAATCAAATCGGATACCGCCTGTGCATCCTCTGGCTGAAATCTTCTGATCGTCATGCTTCTTTCCCTTTTGCTGAATCCTTTCTCCGCAGGTTATACCCGCTGATCCTTCTGCGGCTTATCGTTCAGGTCCTCTGTCCACTCTTTAAATGCCCGGCAGGTCAGGTCACCATCAGGTCTGATCGGGATAATCCCAGAAATGGCCGGTGTGAAAATTCTCGTTTCCCAGCGGGGTTGCCGTCAGCCGAAAGATCACACACCCGTCCGGGCAAACCACCGTTTTGGTGTACTTCCCGTCACCGCCGACGTTTTGAAGATCGCCGCCGCTGCGCACCGCTTCCATGAGCGGAAACAGCATCATCATGGTCTTGGAACAGATCCCGTACCCTTCCTGATTGACGGGACAGCCATAGGTACAGGTATACCGGTCGCCGATTTCCTCCCCGTTGCGGCAATACCGCTCCGTGTGATCGCCGTGCAGGAAGCCGGTTACCTCAACCGTGAATTCATATTCTTCATCATACCACTTTTTCACGTTGCTCACCTCATGAGGACATGAAATGCCCTATCCCAAATACATGACGTAGATCTGACAGGGGTTCTCCTCGCCCCATAACTCCGGAATGACCTCAAACTCCCTGAAACCGCAGGATCGATAAAATAGGTTGGTGATATCATAATCCCTGTAGACCCCCATCTTCACCGTCTTGACCTGCATGAAAGAATACCCTTCCTCCTGCGCAATGACTTTGGCCGCTTCAAACAGACGTCGGCCGATCCCGCTGCGGTGATATTCCCGAAGCACCCCCATCACTGCCAGCTCCACCGTGTCCTGTCCCGTTTCTTTCAGGGTGAGAAAGCCCACATAGTCACTGCCTTCTCTGGCCGCGACAAAGATCTGGCCGGCACTTTCGGCAATATACGTTTCCCGGCTTTCATCGACCTCAAACCAGTCACGCAGTGCCTCAAGAACCTTTCTGGAGATGGCGACCTTTGTGTCCGCGTTTTCAATGCGTTCAATCATGTGCAGTTTCCTCTCAAGTTCAGATGATGGTCGTGATCCGGATGTTCATTCGTCTTCCGGCTGCGGCTTTCCTGTGAGCAGCGTCATGAATTCCCGCATCTTGTTTTCGAAGAACTCTGCCGGGAGCAGGGCGATGCCGATCTCGTCGCTGGCTACGATCAGGCGGTCTCCGGCCTTCAGCCCGAATTTGTCCCGCGCAGGCTTGGGAATGACGAGCTGTCCGCGGTCGCCGAGCAACACGGAACCCCAGATGTTTTTGCCCTGCGGCGCGGGCGGAAGGATGCCGATGCCCTCAACGCTCTCATTTTTGAGCAGGCTGTCAAGCGTGACATGATACACCTGTGCGAGCCTTGCCGCCTTTTCGATATCCGGGACTGTTGCTCCGCTTTCCCATTTGGCATAGGCCTGACGGGAGATGTCGATCTTCTCTGCAATCTGTTCCTGCGAGTAGCCGTTCATTTTTCTCAGCATCACCAGATTTTCTTTCAGCATGCCGTTGTGTATCCTCCTCAGTTTGCTGCAGGCATGGTTGTCCCGATGCCCAAAATGCAGGGATAGAACCCTACAGGTCAATCTTTTCAAAGTCGGCACATGCCTGTCGGCAGGCATATACCGTCATCCCGATAAAGAGCAGCGCTCCGAGAAGCAGCAAGGACAGCTGGAAAACAAGATGATCAAAGCCGAAAGCATTCAGTGCCTCAAGCCCCGGAACATGATGCAGTGTCTCTGCCGCGCCGATTGTCAGAAACGCGGCAACAATATAGATCACGAAAGGCTTTCCGATTTTGTATGCGGTTTTAAAGAAACCGCCGACAAAGATGACGTTGAACATTCCAAACAGCAGGAGCGCCATCCCCAGAAAGAAGGGATTCGCGTTCATCAGGGCATTCTGTCTGTAAACGGCGGCGTTTTGAAACAGCGTCATGCGCAGAACGGTCAGGAGGGCCATCAGTGCAAAGCCCAGCAGCTCGATCAGGCTGACAAACTGAAATTTTCCCCTGACGACATCGCGCTTTGCTACCGGCATCAGCACGGAATAGACGATGTCATTGGCCTCTCTGGCGTTTTGAAAGCTCTGATAGATCCCAAGGGTGATAAAGAATACCCCGCAGAGGATCGGGTATCCCGGAAGCAGCGTCATGAACGCAAAGCCGATAAACAGCCAGGTCAGCAGCATCGAGGACAGACGAATTTCTTTTTTCAGCAGCATGTTCATGCTCTCGCCTCCCTCTCCAGCCGCAGGAAGATTTCCTCCAGCGATTCATCCGGCTTTCCTGAATGCTGCATAAACTCTGCTTTTGAACAGGCAGAGCGGATCATCCCCTGACGGATATAGACGATCTTGTCTGCACAGCGCTCCAGATCAGAGGTGATGTGTGTGGAAAAGAGAATTGTCACGCCGCGCTTTTTCAGCTGCCTGAACAGTTCCAGCAATTCATCCCGCGAAAAGGGATCCAGGCCGCTGGTCGGTTCATCCAGAATCAGCACCTCGGCACGGTGAGACAGCGCCAGAAGCAGGTTGAATTTCACCTTCATCCCTTCTGACAGTTCCATTGGCTTTTTGCGCTCGTCCAAGCTGAACATTGCCATGCATTCCCGGCAGGCACTGTCATCCCAGCGGCTGTAAAACTCCCTGGTCACCGCCAGAATTTCCCGAATGGTCTTCCTTGGATACCAGCTGACCGTGCCGGTGGAGTAGCCGATTCGCTGCTTGATTTCAGCTTCATTTTCCTTAAGCGGCATGCCAAAAAAGGAGATGTTTCCGCGGTCCGGATGGACCAGATTCAGCATGGATTTAATGGTGGTGCTTTTGCCTGCACCGTTGCGCCCGATGAATCCGGTAATCTGTCCCCTCTCCAGTGAAAAAGAAACCTCTTTCAGCTGGAAGGCGGGATATGTCTTGCAAAGACCGGATACTTCTACAATATCCATGAATACCTCCAAAAAATGAATTTCATGAATATTGTAATGTTTGGTTGCCTTCTGATCCACCAACCGGAGATAACATTCGCTGCCAATATTTGTTGCATGTGCATCGGCTGCTCCTCAATGCAGCAGAGAACCAGCGGCTTTTACAGGGCCTCTTCCTGCGTCCGGCTATTCGCCTGCAGGAATCAGATCGTTTAAGCTTTTGTTGCGGTAATTCAGATTTGTCCTGAGGGAATAACCGTGCTTTTCCCAAAACGCATTTGCCGGTTCGTTATCCTTAAAAACCAGTCCGAATACCTTGTGGATGCCTTCTTTGTGCAGGGCTTCCTCTGCAAGGGAAAGCAGATGTCCTGCAATCCCCATACGCCGATAATCCGGATGTACGCACAGGTGATGCACGATTCCCCTGCGTCCGTCATGACCGGTCAGGATCACGCCGATGATCCGCCCGTCCTTCACAGCGGCAAAGCATGTATTTGGATTTCTTTTCAGATACCTTGCGATTCCCTCTCGGGAATCATCAACGGGATTCAATGCCCTTCGGCTTTGCTCTGTCGTGCACCACAGCGCGTACAGGGCATCATAATCATCTGCGGTTACGGTCTTTACCGAATAGTCCATAGGATCGCTCCCATCTTTTTCGTAAAACACAATATCCATTCGCCCGTTGATCTTTTCGATTCTGCCCGTCCGGTGATATCCGAGCTTTTCATAGAGATGCAGATTGCCTTTTTCCTGCAGAATGGTATCAAGACACCAGTGACTGGAACCGTAAATCTTTTCGACTTCCCGGATGGCCTGCTGCGCATAGCCTTTATTCCGATGCGCCGGCATGATGCAGAGGGGTGAGATACGTTTTCGGCTGCCGTCCTTTTTATCCACAACACGGATTATTCCGACTTTCTCCTCATCTGCCATGATGAAATAGTACTTTGTGAAGGGCTGATCAAATCTTGCCAATATCTTGTCTGCACTTTCGGCAGCCGGGCTAGTCTCAACATCCTGATATTTTTGAAGAAGGTCAGAAAACGCCTCAACCTGCATCTTCCAGATTGTTTCGAACTCTTCCCGTACGGCAGGTTTTAGGTGTATGCCTGTTCTCAGTTTATCCATACAGATTCATCCATTGGTCGGTGTGGGCAATGCTCGTCATTATGCCCTGGGTTTTGCGACAGAACGCCGGACCTGGCCCGGCATAGTCTCACGGCGTCGGGCGCGATCCTTCACAGCACACCGATGCAAATACCAGCAACTTGTCAGATTTTTGCGTCGATTTTTTGTTTAATACAGTATACCATATCCTGTTTTCCTGAATCAAGATGATGCAAGATGCGTTTTCCCTGAGAGGTGAACCTTTTTGGAAAACGGACGGCCTGGAGGTGACGTACAGTCGAGACGCAGTGGCCACCTGTTTCACCGATAAATATAAACCCGAGACGCATTTCCGCTGTCGTCTTTCGCCGTACACAGGAACTCCCAGCCGTACCGTTCATAAAAGCCGGTATGATCGGTGACCAGGTACAGCGGCATGATTCCTTTTGCCCGCATTTCCTGCACAACAAGGCCCAGCAGATGCCCGGCAACGCCATGTCCCCGGAAGGCTTCTTCCGTATAGACCGCGCAGACATTCGGGGTGAGATCTTTCCGGTCATGGAAATCGTTCTCGATGACGCCCAGCCCGCCGACAATACGGTTTCCGTTCAGGCAGAGGTACCAGCCGTATTCTGTCTCCCGATTCAGATAGGCCGTCATACAGGCAGCATACGCCTTCCTTGGCACACCCCATTTCTCATGAAACCATGCTGCGGCGCTGTTAAGAAACTCCGGGCATTCCCGAAGGGAGAGATAGCGGTATTCTCCCTTGTCCTTTGTAGCATCCTGCGTGTTCCTGTTGGTATTCCTCATCTCTGGCAAATCGACGCTTTGCGTCGAGCACGATTCATGTGCAGCATATTGAGCGTTTGGCTCCGCTGCTTTTTGCGTGCTCATACGTTCCAAATCGACGCGAGGCGTCGAGCCCAATCCATTTACAATAGCAGCATACTGTTCCTCCGGAATCATGGGCGATCCGATCTGAGAGAGCAGTGCCTCGTCGATGCTGCCGGCAAGCGCGTATTGTTTACCTGCCTGCCTGACCAGGGCCAGCCTGGGTTCTGTGACGGCTGCTGCTTCAAGAGCGCTGAACATAGGGCTTTCGGGGATGGTCAGGATCGTATGGTTTTCAGGAAAGCACAGTTTGAACTGCGCGACAGCAGGCTCAAAGTTATGTCTGCTGTTGGGAAAGCCGCATCCACAGATCATCAGGTACCGCAGACGGGAAAAGTCCGCCTGCCCCACATGCGCATACCGGTCGCCCACCTTCTGCATGGCCATGGAGGACAGCGGCATGGTGCGGTCCAGCAGAGTTTTCATCGGTGCGGGCATTCCATAGCAGTACAGAGGAAAACTGAAAAGCAGCAGATCGCTTTCCAGAATGGTATGCAGAATGTCCTGCATATCGTCCTGATGCATGCAGGTGCCGCCATTCATCTTGCAGGCAAAGCAGCCGGTGCAGTATTCAATATGGCGGTCAATTACATCGATCGTACGGATCACCTGTGGCGCCGCCTCCTGCATCCCTTCCAGAAATGCACGGGTGATGTGCATGGTATCACTCTTTTCCCGTTTGGGGCTTCCGTTCAAGACAAGAATCTTCATTTGTTGTCACCCTTTTCCTGTCGAATCTCTTTTCTGATTTCTCTCAGCCAGTCTTCCTTTGTGATCTTCGACTGTACAATCTTCCTGTTATTTCAGTCTGCTCAGGGCAAGAATGATCCCGGCCACGATAAATGCTGCGCCCAGAACCCGCAGCAGAACGATATACTTTCCGGAAGGTCCGCTCCCGTCCCTGGTTTTCCATTTTTCCGTCGCTCTCCACCAGACATCAGGTGAAATAAGCAGCAATGACAGACCCATGGCACACAGGATCATTCCGGCGACAGCTTCCTGTTTCATTTCGTTCTCGCCTCCTCAGGACCAGGCGTTTTCATTAAGGGCGCAAAACGCCCATTCCGGGACAGCATCACGCGGAAAAGTCCATGCCGATTGCAACAGGCGAAAAGGCTGCTCACACGGCTGCGCTTAAAGCGTGCCTCTGCATTGCCTTCCGGGTAAAGTTTAACGAGCTGCAGTCCCTGATCCGACACTGCCGCAAGGAACGAAATGTAATGTTCCCTGGTCATGGGATGGTTCATGGAAACATAGATTTCGTCCTCGATGAATTCCGTATGAATCTGATGGCCTTCATCCATCGGCTCCTCCATCAGCGGCGGCAGCACGATGCCGCAGCAGCTGATCACAGCCTCTCCTGTTCCGAAGATCACATTGCCGCAGGCAGGACAGATGTACCAGACGCTTTTGAGCATGTTGAAAGCGCGGTTGCGATTCCGGATGTCCTGCCCGGACAACAGCTCGATCACGGAAATATCCAGCGCTTTGGCCAGCGGCTCCAGCAGGCTGATATCCGGGAAACCCTTCCCCGTTTCCCACTTGCTCACCGCTTTCGCGCTTACATGGATGTGTTCCGCCAGTTCTTCCTGTGTCAGTCCTTTTGATTCTCTCAGGCTTCGGATTGCCGCACCGGTTACATAGTTATCCATTGCTTTTTCTTTATGAGCCGTCGTTTGATCGGATGGCACCGCTGGCTTCTCCGGTACGCACACCTGACAAACTGCCGCTTTTGGGCAGGCCCACTCCTCTTCACTATTGGTTTTGCCGGAACAGCCCAGACGCGGCTCAGACCTGACGATCTGTCCCTGCGTCACGGGACCATTCCTTACGGGACAAGTCTACCATGGCAATTCAGGGGGAACAACCTACGAAGCGTAGAGAGAATGGATCGGCCCTCAGACAATGGATTCAGCGATTGTCCGGAATCAGCCGGATTCCGGACATCGCGGCAAAAGAACAGAGGTTACAGGTCGGGGTCGGTCCTCACAAAATTCGCCATTTCCTTTTCCAGAAGACGGAACACATTGGCGATCAGGTATCCATCCGCAATGGCATGATTCATCCGGACGCTGACGGGCATGAGCAGTTTTCCGTTTTCTTCACGGTATTTCCCCCAATTGATGATGGGAAGAAAATACAGGTAGCCGTCGGGCAGCTCGATGTTCAGTGCATCATAGGAAAGCCATGAAATATAGGAAGCGTCAAACCAGTTGGGATGGTTCGCGGCATCCAGTCCGTATTCCCGGGTCTGTTTTGCCCGCTCCACATCCGCCAGGGCATGAGCGTAGAATGCTTCATAGTCTTCTGTGTATTCCGTATAAACCGGCGTGCAGGTTTCCGTGTCCTCATGAAACACATACTGCGTCGGATGAATCATGTCATAGCAAATCAGTTCATCCGTCTGCCACAGATAGGCCATCCGGTAATCATCACGGGAATTGAGGACTTTTGAGAGGATATACAGAAAGTTGAGATAGAATTTGGTGCCGGTTTGCTTGCTGTACGCGGCGAAAGCCGTCACGTCGATCCGGGCGGTCATGGACACAGAGCATTTGCAGTCCTGAGTAAAATGGCGATAGACTCCCCTGCGGTAATAGGTCTCTTTATCAATGATTTTATAATTCATGCTGAGGTTCTCCTCCTCACAGTTTCATTTGCCGGAGAGGCATTGAGAGGTCTGGATTTAACGGACCGTCGCTGCGCGACAGAGTCACGCCCTGTCTCATTCCTGACTTCCGGAAATCCGGATGAAAGAAATTGTCATGTTGCGCTGCAGCACCGACCACTGTAGCATCAATGTCCACGTCTCTTTTCCTTTTTCTTCTGCTGCTTCATTTCAAAGCGGTGCTGTATGTCTGCTTCTCTTTGTTCCCGGCCGAGCTGACGGCGCTCTGTCTTCCTCTCCTCCCGCTGCAGTTGAAGCGCTTCCTGGGACTTTGTGCTGACCCCGCTGCGCTCGGTCTGCTTCCTGGCATTCCTCAGCCGCCGTTTGGGATTGCCCGCTGTCTGCCTTATCTCCGTTTCCTCAGCGGTGCTGAAGAGCAGCTTGTCATAATGCTGCAGGATGAATTCCCATACATCGCCATCTCTGGGCTCAGCGCCAAAGGTGACTTTGCAGACCGTCAGCTTTCCCTCATCCGTACGTTCAAAGACGCCTATCCAGAAAGGGTCTTCAAAGAATACCGTCAGGCTTGATTTCATGGTTCCTTATTATCGAGAGAACGTCTTCCTGAGTTCCGGACTGCAAAACATGGTTCCTCACCTTTTCCCAGCACAACGCTTTCCTGACCAGAGCTGGATCGTACCGGTTCCACGTTTCTGTCAGGGTTCTTTTGGTGATGGCGCCAATCCTTTTCAGTGCTTCTGTGTCACGCCGCTTTCGTTCTGCTTCTTCAGGCGGATAACCGCAGCCGAATGCTCCTTCAAACAGCTTGTCCAGCGTGCACTGGAGGTTGATTTCCCCCAGCCATCCGTAATTGAGCCCCAGCGGCAGGGAGACGGCATTTCCGCCATTGATTCGCCCGAACAGATAAGCGTCCTGCGGTGTCTGAACAAAACCACACAGAACGCCTGGAAGACTGTTGCAGGCCAGCATCATTCCCTGCCCGGAGGAACAGCCGGTCACAATGAAGTCCACGGCACCGCTGGACAGAAGCAGGCTGATACTCAGGGCGGTTTCAACGTACGAGAACGATATTTTCTCATCCGGAAACCGACCGAAGTTGATGACCGTATCCTCGCGTCCGTTTTTCTTAACAGTCTGGCAGGTGCAGCGGTACAGCACGTCATTTTTGTCTTTCTGGGAGGATGCCTGGATCACGCCGATTCTCATTTGCTCTTCCCTCCTCAATATGAGCCGTAGCTCGGTCTTTCGGCACCGCGACATTTCCGGTGCTCATATTTGACAAACTGCCGCTTGCGGCAGGCGAAGCTGTAAAGGCAGGACGGGGCAATTACCCTGATTTCCGTCACGCGGTTTTCCCGTCAGTCAAAGAGCTGCCCCGGCAGCTTCAGTTTTTCCTTGGGCGGGAACTGTCGGTCAAAGGATTCCACATCCGCGTCATCCACGTAGTAGCCGCCAGGCGTCTGGTACACGCCGGTGACACCGCTCAGATACCCGGGAATCAGTTCTCTGCACAGGAAGAAGGAATCATCTGACCCTTCCGGCAGATCATGATAGCGGATGCCGAATTTCCGGGCGTAGTCAAAGCCGCAATGGCTGTAGAACTGGATGTTTCCCTCGAACAGCACCGCGCCAAAGCCCAGCTCCGCCGCCTTTTTAAGACTGAAGTCCAGGAGCTTTTTTCCATACCCCTGCCGTTTCAGTTCCGGCAGGATCCCGATCGGGCCCATGGTCAGCACGGGGATATCCCGCCCGTCATCCGCGTTGATGACGGTTTTCATAAACATGTTCTGTCCGATCAGCCTGCCGTCCTGCTCCATCACAAAGTCCAGCTCCGGAATGAAGGCCGGATCATTTCGCAGCACATGCATTACATAATGCTCACTGCAGCCCGGACGGTACACATTCCAGAAGGATTCCCGGATCAGGTTTTCCGTTTTCCGATAGCCTCTTTTTTCTCCAGTCGAATAATGGTCCTCTCCATGTTTTTCCGTTCCTTTCAGCCGTTCTTTTTAAGACGGTTCTTTCGAATTCGTTCATTGATCTGCGCGGCGGTCTTTGCATTGAGACCGTAATCGATCAGATGCCACAGGATTTTGGCCAGCAGAATAAAACCAGCATAAATCAGAATGTCGGTTCCGCCTTTCCAGAAACCCCAGACATGCGCCAGCGGCAGCAGCACGGCTTCCAGCAGGATCAGATGCAGCACAGTTCGCACCCACCAGGCTTTTGCCGTCAGTTCTTCTTTTGAATAATACACTCCCATAGAAAGAAGAGCGATCAGCGTAAAAAACATGATGCGTCCGAAGAAGGATACAACCGGCAGCTTTGAGGCCGGATTAAACAGCAGGCACATAAAAAACGTGCAGAGCATGATGATTCCGTAGATCATCACAAACCGCCGCATCCAGAGCGTGATGTTTTTCATCAGCATTTACACCTCCAGCCTCCGTTTCAGATCTGCCACATATTTCCGGGATACGATGACCTTCTCGCCGTTGGAGAGCACCGCTTCAAACCGGCCGGACAGGGACGGGCGGACATAATCGATCTTCGTGGCGTTCAGTATCATGGACTTGCTGCAGCGAAACAGGGTGCTGCCTTCGCACAGCCGTTCAAACTCGTACAGCTTCTCTTTTGCCTCGTATACCGCTGTCCGGGTGTAGAGAAAAGACCGGTCATCGACAACCTCGAAATAAAAAACATCTGACAGCCTGAGCCGATGCATCGAATCATCCTGCCAGCCGCAGATCATCCGATGAACGGAAGCGGCCTCCGTCACATTCGACACCCACTCTGCGCCGGGATCATGGCAGCGCACAATGACCTCTTCCCCACGGTCCTTTCCGATCTGCTCCACAGTTACTTTCATCGTGCCACCCCCGAAACCCATTGTATCCAAAACCGAGCCCATGTCCATCCATCAGCCGGTGACATGCAGAAATGTGTCGGTAAGATGCATTCAAAGTATTCATTACGCAGGACAGGTTCACTGTATCTTTGATCTGTTTCGCGGCCAGCCTGCTTTCCCGGGGTCGCGGTCAGACTGAAATCAGGCATCCGTTCAGCCAATGACCTGATAGCGCAGACGCAGATAGGAATCCTGCAGCGGGCAGGCATCGATCAGGCGCAGGACGCCCAATTGACTCAATTCATCTCTTGCCTGCAGGGACGGTCCGTCAATCAGAGTAGCCGTGTCTTTGCCGCCGATCAGCACGGGGGCCACAACAACGTCCACGAAATCGAACAGCTTTTCGCGCAGGAAAAGCCCGTTTACCGTACCTCCGGACTGAATGGTCAGCCGCTCGCAGCCGAACCGTTCTTTCAGGATCGTGAGCGCGGCTGTAAGTGACAGTTTTTCCTGAAAAATGATACGCAGGTTTTCCGCCGGAACGCGGAAGGCCGGATGTTCCCTGTTGGTTGTAATCAGGACAAACTGCTTTGATCTGGCGCAGAAATACCGGATGCCGTGTTCATCAAGGTGATGATTGTCCAGCAGTA
>DGWH01000094.1:0-5247 GCA_002395225.1 Christensenella sp. UBA4263 | reverse complement strand
CCTGGACGCGGCCGGTGTTGAATGACCAAAGGTCCGTGGTCTGTTCGATCTCATAGTATTGGTGCAGGCCCTCCCTGAGTCCGTCAATCTGTGGAAAATCCCGATCCACATCCAATTCATCTGTCGCGCCGGTGCTGATCTTTCCATCTACGGACATCAGCATAAACAAAGTCGTAATTGGCCGATTCATGGTTTATCCCTCCTGCTTGCGGTGCTTCTTCCGGCTTCGGCAGATGCTCCCGTCACGGGAACGCTGATCATCAGGTCCGGATCTCCAGCATGATTTGGTGACCGTATGATCACTGACTATAGTCCACGCATGATCACTTGTCAATGTCATTTTATTGCTTTGCAGTGCATGCGGCGGAACTTTGCTCCCGGACCGCTGAAATCAGACCGTCTGTCCGCGTGCAGAAGGTCTCGTTGTCCATCAAATCAATCGACTCCTGCAGGCAACCTGTCGGTGAATATTCCTCTTGACAGTATGGTAACGTTACCATATAATCAAATCACGCATGGTAACGATACCATATCAGGAGGTGAGCATCGATGACGGTCACCATGGCGGACATTGCGAGGGAAGCCGGCTGCGGCTTAGCCACTGTCGGCCGTGTCATCCATGGCAACGGCTATGTGTCCGGGAAGGTCCGCGAGCGAATCGAGAAGGCCATCTCGGAACTGGGTTACGTGCCGGACCAGAGTGCCAGGGCTCTGAAAGCCCAACGCAGCGGCATCATCGGCTGTCTGGTGCTGCAGAGCGACAACGGTCTGTACTACCGCATTAATGATGAGATCATTCGGGCGGCGGAAGCCAGGGGGCTGACCTGCATTACGCTGGAGGCACAGAGGCGGGGCGGCGAAGCGGCGATTCTTCAGACCATGCTGGGCATGCATGTGGACGGGATCGTACTGATCTCCGAACCAAATGTGACGGATGAACACTTTGCCCTGCTCCGGCGGTTCAAAACCCCGGTGGCCGCCATTGAACGGGGCTACCCGGAACAGGGAGCGGACAGTCTGCTGGTCCGGGACCGCGAAGCGGTGCGGGATGCGGTGGGACGCATGATTCGGGCCGGTCACCGCCGCGTCGCCCTGATTGCCAGGGAACCGGACATGGACGTGGAAAGCCGACGCCTGCAGGGCTATCTGGATGCACTGGCAGCTGCGGGAATCGAGGCGGACGACGCACTGATTCGCCTTTGTGGTGACTACACGGTCTCCTTTGGCAGAGAGGCCATGGAAGCCCTGCTGGCGCTGCCGGAGCCGCCGACCGCCGTGATGGCCACAGCCGATACCCTGGCTGCAGGCGTGCTCCAGGCAGCGTACGCTGCCGGACTGCACGTCCCGGGCGACCTTTCCGTCTGCGGGTACGACAATGTGCTATCCCAGGCGCTCTCCCCGGCGATCGACTCTGTCGGACTCTCACTGGTGGGCCTGGGCGAAACGGTGCTGAACCTGCTGGAGAAACGTCGGAAGTCCCCGGAAGCGCCCACAGAGATCCTGGACATTGAGACGGACTATATTTCCCGCGGCACAGTCATTGCGCCGAAAGCATAACCTGACCAACCAAAGAACAAGGAGGATGCAGCAATGGAGCGTAAAGTACCGACAGCTGTTGTGGGCTGTGGTATGATCAGCAACATCTATATCAAGAACCTGAAGAACCTCTTCAGCATCATCGATCTGGCAGCGGTGGCGAACCGGAACCGGACCGCGGCCGAGCAGAAAGCCGCCGAGTACGGCATTGAAAGAGTCATGACCATCGACGAGGTGGCTGCAGATCCCGGGATTGAACTGGTGATCTGTCTGACGCCCGCCTTTGCTCACTATGACATGATCAGGCGGATGCTGGAAGCTGGCAAGCATGTCTGGACGGAAAAAACCATGACCGTGACAGTGGATCAGAGCCGGGAACTGGTGGCGCTGGCCGATGCGAAGGGCCTGTATCTGGGCTCAGCTCCCGATACCGTGCTGGGAGCGGGAACGCAGACGGCCCGCCGGGCGCTGGATACCGGCATGATCGGCGAGATTTCCTCCGGTGTGGCAGTGATCAACCGCAACCAGTCCCTGAACGCCGAGACCTTCACCTTCCTTCGGGGCAATGGCGGCTCTCTGCCATATGACGTTGGAATCTACTATATCGCCACGCTGATCAGCCTGCTGGGCCCTGTGGAGCGGGTGCACGCTTTCGGGGCACCGGCAAAGCGGCATGAACCCGAGTTCCTTTTCCGCAACGCGGATGCGGAACCCTGGATCATCCCAGGCAGCAACGTCCTCAGCGCTTCCCTGAAGTTTGCCTCCGGTGCGCTGGTCAGCGTGCACTTTGACGGCAACACCGTTAACGCCGAGCAACACAACATCACGCTATTCGGCAGCCGGGGCATCCTGAAGGTGGGCGATCCGGACAAGTTCAACAGTCCGGTTTCCCTGATCTATGCCGGACAGCCGGAGTGCGTGCTGCCCTTCACCCATGGTTACGACGGGCGGAACACACTGGCCCCCACTCCCTTTGATTTCTACGGACACCGCGGTGTGGGCGTGGCGGAGATGGCTTACGCGATCCGCCAGGGACGCCCCAACCGCTGCAGCAAGGAATACGGCCTGCACTGCCTTGAGATCCTGGAGGCCATGGAGCGGTCCGCGGCTACCGGTGAAACCGTATCGCTTACATCCTGCTTTGAGGGGATGAAGCCACTGGCGCCCGGTTACTATTCCAATTTTGGAAACGGCCGCGGTGATGCTGAAATGTCTCTCGTTCACGGATGAATCCCTCAGGGAGAAACCAACAATGCGAAATGAGAACCCTGAAACCGGCTTCACACTGAACAACGGTTATGAGTTGGCCAATTGCCGCAATGCCCGAATCCGGCTCCTCCGGCAATGACCCTGACAACACAGATGAGATGAGGAGATCACAATGAAAATCGGAATCAATCTCTATGGGATCCTGCACAACCGCAGGGACACCCTGACCGCACTGAATGAACTGCTGGAACTGGGCTTCAGCAGCGTGGAGCCCTGCGTGGCGCCCGGCGTCATTCCGGGCATGGAACACGTCTTCTGGCCGGCAGACTGGCTGAAGGCCCACGCGGAGGAGATCCGCAGCCTGGGACTGGAGGTTTTCTCCGCTCATCTGGTGGGATGGAATCCGGCTACCCAGCGCGAGGAACTGAAGGAACTGGCGGTGACCTGCGGCATCCGCCACTTCGTGGTGAAAAGCCCGCAGGTTCTCACGGAAACCACACTGCATGAGACCGCCCTGGCCTACACCATGCTGGCGGAAACACTGGAAACAGCCGGAGCGGAGGTACTGATTCACAACGAGCAGGACGACATTGCCGCCCATTTCGCCGGAAAGACCGCCTATGAGCGTCTCATCGACCTGTGCATGGGCAAGGTCGGCGCGCAGGTGGACGCGGGCTGGGTGCTGGCCGGCGGCGAGGATCCCGAGACCCTTCTCTGGCGAATGGAAGACCGCGTCCGGAGCCTGCACTATAAGGATTTCACGCTGGGCACCGGGAATGGCGTGCCCACAGTCCTGGGCAAAGGCGAGCTGGACCTCACCGCCTGCATGCAGTTTGCCCGCTTCAGCGGTATCCCGCAGATCGTCGATCTGGATGTCTTCGGGGAAGATCCGGCGGCGGATCTCAGTGAAAGCCTGCAGTCCCTGGCCTCCCGCACACAGGAACGGCAGCCCTCCGTCAGCTATCTCAACACGCTGGATGTGGTGACCGGCGAGATCAGGACCCTCCGCCGATTTGACCGGGTGATCGAGGCGCCCAACTGGCTGAAGAACAGCCGTGAGATGATCTTCAACTCCCAGGGGCATATCTTCCGTTATGACCCGGAGACCGGTGTGGAGACGCAGATCGATTCCGGTGAGTGCGGGGACTGCAACAACGACCATGTGGTCTCCCCCGATGAGTCCATGATCGCCGTCAGCAACAGCGACTGGGACAAGGGAATCCCCTCCCGGATTTACGTGCTCCCCATCGGCGGCGGTCAGCCCCGGCTGGTGACATCTAACGCACCAAGTTATCTCCATGGCTGGTCTCCGGATGGAAAAGAATTTGCCTACTGCGCCTTCCGGGAGATTGACGGAGTCCGTACGGTCGACGTCTACACTATTCCTTTCGAGGGCGGCGAGGAAAAGCGGCTGACCTTTGAGGGGTTCAACGACGGACCGGAGTATTCCCCTGACGGAAAGCATATCTGGTTCATTTCCACCCGCAGTGGCCTGATGCAGGTCTGGCGCATGAACCGCGACGGCAGCGAACAGACGCAGATGACCTTTGCCCGGCGCAACAACTGGTTCGGGCATGTGTCGCCGGATGGTCAGAAGGTGGTCTATCTCTCCTACGGGCCGGATGACCTGGAGCCGAATGAACATCTGCCCAACATGCGGGTGGAACTGCGTCTGATGAACACAGACGGCAGTGATGATCAACGCCTCCTGACCTTCTTCGGCGGACAGGGCTCCATCAACGTCAACAGCTGGGCCGCTGACAGCAGGCATATCGCCTTCGTCAGCTACGAGCTGCTGCACAAGTGACCTGCACCTCTCGGAAGGCGGATGTCTTATGAAAAAAGGGCTGACTGGTTCTATGCAAACCAGTCAGCCTTTTTTATTCCACCAGGACATCCAGACAGCAGAATCCGCCCGCCACAACTGATTTGCCGGTCACGGAATTCTCGTCGGCATATGCTGATGACCGCATGTGCCGTCTGTTTTTTGCCTCAGGGACTTCCTTTCAGGGAGTTCCCAGCCGCCCGTATTCCTCGCCCATCACATAATGGACATCTTTCTTTGGTAAAGGGTAGATAGACAGGTGCAAAACCAGACATACCCCAGCGAACTGTTAGCTCGCTGGGGTATGTCTGGTTTTTAGGCATGCAAAAAAACTCGAGGATGGTTTCAATGGCTGTGTAAATGAGCACACTAAAAGCTCACTCCCCATCAATCGAGTGAAATATCCTATATTCAATCCATGCTATGGGCATAGAAATCCCTTGTGGAATGCGGATAGCAGCAATACGGTTGCGATACACATAATCTCAGCCAGAACACTACATCAGCATTCATTCTCTCCTAAGTCTGTCACATACTGGATTGAGCAGGCTTCTGAATGTTAGCATAGAAGTTCTGAGCTTCTTCCGCTTTGCAACATTCATACTCCTTGAATTTCTCGCTCCACGGCAGGTATTCATCCAGGAAAGAATAGTCCTGTTTTTCAACATCTTCCGCAT
>DGWH01000026.1:10268-12082 GCA_002395225.1 Christensenella sp. UBA4263 | reverse complement strand
TCGGAGCTGCCGTAGGTGTCGGCGTAGACGTCAGCACAGGTGTAGGACTCACTTCCGGACTTGGTGACTCAGTCACTTCCGGTGATTCTGTTTCAACCACTGTCGGAACCGGAGTTCCCTGAGACTGAGGTTCATTTTCCGGAATCAGGTTTCGTCTTCCAAAACCAACAGCCAGTCCGATTACCCCGATAATCAGTGCTGCAGCCAGTGACAGGCTTCGGACAAGAGGCTTCGCAGGCCTTCTCTCAGCGATCTCAATCTCCTGTCCGACCGTATAATTATGGTTGGGAACAGTCAGAAATCTTCCGCCCTCTGCCAGCACGGTTGCCTGATATCCGTTGATTTTCAATACAACCGCTTTCACTATTCCCACCCCTTTCCTTTCAGATATTGTTTAAGACCCGGATAATCCCCTGTCTTGATCAAAGCAGCCGTAATAATGTATTTGCGATACCTGTCCAGAATTTTCCGGTCACAGGGTACATCTCTCTCAAGATCCCGGACAGGCAGTTTCCCGCTTTTTACCATCTGCCCCACCAGATCCGGCCGGTGGCTGAAATAGGAAACAATTCCGGCACACACGACCCTGGTCTTTTCTGCCTTGGGCGAAAGCTCCGGCAGGGATTCAAACGTAATGTCATAGCGTTCGAGTTGCCTCTCGAGATCCTGTATTTCCAAGGCAAGTGATGAGACGTTTTCCTGCGAATACGCTCTCTCGATTTTGTTCTGCATTGGAAGATCCGGTTCCTCACCATTGCCCTCGAACAGAGCCGGATCTGTCAGCGTTTCGTTTTCATACTTTTTCCGGCTTCGGATGTAATCGATCAGGCGGTTCTTGATCACCATCCTGGCATAGGTTTTAAATGAAGAACCTTTTTCAGGCGTATAGGATTTTGCGGCATCCCAGAAGGCTGACAGTGCAATACTGTATTCATCATCATGGACACTTACAATACGATGAAGCGTAAAAGACGCTGTAAACCGTATGAAAGTTTCATTTTGTCTGACCAGTTCGTCCGGATTGCTGAGATCCGGTCTGCGATTATCAGACATTGGCATACACCCCACATTCAAGTGAATAGCATTTGCATCCATCATACCCTCATCAATTTCTCCTGTCAATTACTCTGTTTTTCACTCTTCCTCTGTTGTCAGCCTGAATAAAGCCCTCTTCCGGATAGGAAGAAGGCCGATATTCAGGTATTCACATTATCCGTTGTCAGAAACCTGATTCAGTGCTTCCTTGAGTGCCTCCTCCGTCTCCTGAATCACATTTTCGGCAGGCTGCTCTTCATTTGCCGTCTCTGTTTCCGGCTCCTGTTCCGTTTCCGGAATATTCCCGGCAGGATTCATCCGATTTCCACGTCTTCCGCTGCGGCCATTTTCAAGTGCCTGTTTGTAACTGTCAAGAAGTGTCTGCAGGTTGGTCTTTTCATCCCCATCCTCCAGCGCATCAATGCTCTTCTGAATTTCGTCAATGTTCAGTCCGGCATTTTCCATTCCGATTAGTTCAGGCGCGTTCCCGCGGTGATTGTTTCCGTCCATCCCGGGAATACGGTTTCTCCGCATATCCGTTCCCGCCTGATTATCCGCCCCGTTTTCACCACCGGCAGCATTGTCCGCATTCTGTTCCGTTTCAGAATTGGGCTGAGTCGGCTGCGAAATCACATCCGGATTCTGGCTGTTGATGACGTCCTGGGGCATATTGCCGGGCATCTGGCTATTGCTGCCGTTCTGCGGCATATTGCCGGGCATCTGGTTCTGGTTGTTGTTCCCGTTCTGCGGCATATTGCCAGGCATCTGGTTATTGCTGC
>DGWH01000026.1:4262-10125 GCA_002395225.1 Christensenella sp. UBA4263 | reverse complement strand
TGCTGCCGTTCTGCGGCATGTTGCCGGGCATCTGGTTCTGGTTGTTGTTCCCGTTCTGCGGCATATTGCCAGGCATCTGGTTTCTTCCATTGTTCTGCTGATCATTGCCGCCGAAGCCGTTCCCGCCGGGCATCCGGCTTTCCTGTCCTGAGGAAGGGCCACCATTCATTCCGCCCGGATTGTTTCCGCCGGGACCTCTTCTGTTATCTGCGAAAGAAGTTGCCGTCAGGGTAATCATCACAAGCAGCAGCGCTGCGGTCCATTTCATCTTTTTCATTTTCTTAAAATCCTTTCAGTTTTTGTTTCATTTTTGCCCTATCGCCAGGCGACAGGCTGTTCATTCCGGGAAGGGAAAATCCTGCAGCTGTTCAGGTTTTATCCTTCTCTGCTCTCTTATACGGAGGGGCCGGAAGAAAAAATGGGGTCGGCAGAAAGATTTTCAAAAACTTTTCCGGCATGGAAAGTTCCGCATCTCTCAATTGACAGGGCGCACCGGTTAGCGTACACTTTGTCTGTCCATTATTTGAGTGAACCTGAACGCTGCCCATTCACGCAGACGGTTCAGCACTAGAAAGCATGAGGAATTTGATGAAGTACAAAGTGTTTGTCATCAACCCGGGTTCTACCTCAACCAAACTGGCCCTCTATGAAAATGAAACACAGATTGCCTGTGAAAATGTCTTCCACGACTCAACTATCCTGAAACAGTTTCAGACAATCAACGAACAGCTTCCCTACCGGCTGGAAGTCATTCGATCCTTTATTGAAGAAAAGCACCTGGATTTGTCGGGACTGGATGCCATCGTCGGACGGGGCGGAAGTTCCTATTCCGTCCGAAGCGGCGTTTACACCATCAATGAGCAGATGATCAGGGATACGCGGGAGCAGAAGGGCGGCCTCAATCACGTCTCTAATCTGGGCATCCAGCTGGCAGCCGAACTGCAGAAAATCTATGGCGGACAGATTCTGACCCTGAATCCCACGGTGGTGGATGAACTGCAGGATTTGGCGAGAATCACCGGCGTCAAAGGCGTTTACCGGCACGCCATCTCCCATGCCCTGAGCCTCAAGGAAACCGGCCGGCGGCATGGACAGGCCATCGGGCGCCCCTATGAGGAGCTTAACCTGATCCTCTGTCATATCGACGGCGGAATTTCCATTACGGCCCACGAAAAAGGCCGCATGATCGACGGAAACAACGCCGGCGGCGGTGAGGGACCCTTTACCCCCACCCGCATGGGCAGCATGGCCGTCACGGACGTTCTGGAGCATTTCAGCCATATGTCCCATGCGGATCTGCTCATGCTCTGCACGGAATCCGGCGGCCTCAGCAGTCATTTCGGCACCTCCAATGCCGATCAGATTCACGCCCTGATTGACGCCGGCGATCCGTATGCAAAACTGGTCTGGGAGGCCATGATCTATCAGATTGCAAAGTCCATCGGTGCCATGAGCACCGTCCTGTGCGGACAGGTAGACGGCATCATCCTCACCGGCGGTCTCCTCCGTTTCCCGGAAATCGAACAGGAAATCCGCCGGAGGTGCGGATTCATCGCGGATGTCTTTGTCTATCCCGGGGAATTTGAGCTTGAAACCATGGCCAATGCCGCGCTGTCCGTCCTGAGGGGTGAGACACTGCCGCTTGAGTACACCGGGAAGCCGGTTTTCAGCGGTTTTCCCTTTGAACCCTGACTATATATAAACAGGAAGAGAGCCCCCCTCGGGCCCGATTCCTGTTTTTTGTCGCTTCAGCTCATATGTTTTTGAATTTTTAGTGCACATTGCACAGTTTCAGGCCGGTTTCGGCCCTATTTTCCACCTTTTTAGAGTCGGACGGCCGGGGAAAAAGCTTGACACGCAGGAGTATAATGATGCCCATCCAATCGAGAGGAGGTTTTTGATGGATAAAAACGAAATCATGCTTCAGGGATTTGAATGGAATCTGCCCGCCGACGGAGAGCACTGGAACAGGCTTGCTGCCATGGCGCCTTCGATGAAGCGGGCCGGCATCACCTCGATCTGGCTGCCGCCTGCCTATAAGGGAATCGGCGGCGCGGAGGAAGTCGGATACGCCGTATATGATCCGTATGATCTGGGTGAATTTGATCAGTGCGGATCGGTTCGCACCAAATACGGAACCCTCAATCAGTATACCGAGGCCATCGAGGCACTGCACCGTTCCGGCATTAAAGCCTTTTCGGATATGGTCATGAACCACCGCATGGGCGCAGAAAAAGCCGAGCGGGTCAAAACACATGTTGTTTCAACCGACAACCGTCTGGACGTTCATCCGGAGGTGCAGGATTCGGTTTTATATACGAAGTTTACTTTCCCCGGCCGGAAAGGCCGTTACTCCAATTTCAAGTGGGACAGCCGCCGCTTTACCTCCGTCAGCTATGACAAGAAGGATCCGGACCATCAGCTTTTCCTGATCGACGGAAAATCCTTCGCCACGGATGTGGACGGTGAACTGGGCAACTACGATTACCTCATGGGCTGTGATGTGGATGTCAATCAGAACGCGGTTAAAAAGGAACTGATTCGCTGGGCCATGTTTACCCTTGATAAAACCGGTGAGGACGGATTCCGGCTGGATGCGGTCAAACACATCAGCGCCAGCTTCATGGAAAAATGGCTGACTACCCTGCGGTCGCTGACGGGCATGGATCTTTATACCGTCGGCGAATACTGGTCAAGCAGTCTTCCCGCTCTCCTCAACTATCTGAAACAGGTCCATTCCTGCATGTCCCTGTTCGATGTCCCGCTTCATTTCAGGTTATATGACGCAGCCCGCAGCGACGGAAGCTTTGACATGGGCTCTCTCCTGAATGATACCCTGTCAAAGGCAGATCCGGCTCATGCCGTAACCTTTGTGGATAATCATGACACACAGCCGGGACAGTCGCTGGAAAGCTTCGTCTCCGGATGGTTCAAGGAAGCGGCCTATGGCATCATTCTCCTTCGCGGTCAGGGCATTCCCTGTGTGTTCTGGGGCGACCTGTACGGCATGCCGTATCAGCATATCAAGCCGGTCAGAAACCTGCGCCTCCTGATGCACGCCTGCGGGAAATACGCGTATGGCCAGCTGTATGATTACTTTGATCATCAGCACGTTGTCGGTTTTACCCGGTTCGGGGATGAACATCCCGGCAGCGGTCTGGCGTTTCTTTGTTCCAATCAGGGCGATGGCGAAAAACAGATGTTCGTGGGAAAGGAAAACGCCGGAAAGACGTTTGTTCCGCTGCACGGAAAGTTCCCGCCTGTCCGCATCGACCGCGAGGGTATGGGCCTGTTCCGGGTATCTGAGAAGGATTTCAGCCTTTACGTTCCGGAAAAAGTCACCCGTCGCCGCCGCACCATCAACAAAAAGAGAGCCGCCTCATCTGCGAAGCGGCAGGTTATAAATCACTGAAGCAAGCTCATTGAGCCGGGCCAGGCAGTACTGCCTGGCCTTTTTTATGGCCGTTGCCATGGGCAGCTCGACAAGTTGTTTTGCGGTTACCCAGGTTCTCTTGTCCCGGCGCAGCGTCGTCACCTGGTATTCATAAATCCGCATTTCCCAGATCACATGGGAAAAGACATGACGGGCCGGTTTCCGCTCACAGAGAATCTGACAGGTCATGCCCTGATCCGTGAGCCAGGAAAGCCGCTCCTCTTCCGAGTGCCAGTCCGTCAGACTGGGAAAGGAATACAGGCCCTCAAGAAGTCCCTCTCCCTGTCGCTCCACCAGTACCCGGTCATTAAAATAAAGCAGAAGGATATCCCGCTTTTCTATGCGCTGGGGTTTGGCTTTGGAGCGCACCGGCAGTTGTTCCTGTCGGCCGGTTTGCCGTGCTTGACACAGATCGGCCACCGGACAGGTTTCGCACTGCGGATGCCGGGGCACACAGATGCAGGCTCCCAGTTCCATCATGGCATTGGAAAAGCGGTCACAGTCCCAGTCCGGAAGACGCGCATCTGTCCGTTCACGGATGAGGCGAACCGTCTCCGGACGGCGAATATCGTCCTCAATTCCCTCTACCCGCGCCATGACGCGCAGCACATTTCCATCCACGGCACTGCACCGGCAGCCAAAGGCAATGGAGGCAACGGCGCCGGCTGTATATGGCCCAATGCCCGGGAGGCGCATAAGCTCCTCCGGCGTTTCCGGGAAATGTCCTCCGTACTCGGTCAGAACCTGAACGGCGCACTTCTGCAGATTCCGGGCTCGGCTGTAATAGCCCAGTCCCTCCCATGCCTTGAGCAGTTCCGTTTCCTTTGCATTGGCCAGCGCTTCAAGGGTCGGGAAACGGGCCATAAAGCGATTATAATAGGAAACGACGGTTTCCGCCCGTGTCTGCTGCAGCATGATCTCGGATACCCAGATATGATACGGGTCCTTTGTGTTCCTCCAGGGAAAATCGCGGTGCCCTCTGTCGTACCAGTCGATGATTCGGCGGGCAAATGATTCCATTTTCATTCCTCCAGTCCCACACATGATACATCAAATTCAGTCAGGTTTTGCCGGAACTTCAAAATAGATGGAAAAAGCAGAAAATAATGAGCTTTCTGGCATCCGGACGAGCTGGTTTCAAAAATTCAATAAAATCGGATAAAACCGATGGATTCCGGAAATTTTCTCAGGTTGAAGAAAACTTGATTCGGAATTATAGTATTACACGCTTGTTAGCACTCACCACGATTGAGTGCTAACAATTCCGAAAGCGTTACAATTCCGCAAGGAAGATTTTTAAGGAGGTCCGAATCATGAATCTGAAACCCCTTTTCGACCGTGTTGTCATCAAGGACGCTGAGAGCGAGGAAACCACCAAGGGTGGCATTATCCTGACCAATTCTGCAAAGGAAAAGCCGCAGTATGCTTTTGTTATCGCTGTCGGCCCCGGCGGCGTTGTTGATGGAAAAGATATCACCATGCAGGTTAAGGAAGGACAGAAGGTTGTCTATTCCAAGTATGCCGGCACCGAGATCAAGATGGATGGCGAGGAATACAAGATCATTCGCCAGAGTGACATTCTCGCAATCGTAGAGTAATTTGACAGGAGGACAAACGTTATGGCTAAGCAGATTATTTTCGGCGAAGAAGCTCGCCGTTCCCTTGAGAAGGGCATCAATGCTCTTGCAGATACCGTCAAGATCACCCTCGGACCCAAGGGCCGCAATGTGGTGCTCGACAAGAAATATGGCAGCCCGCTCATCACCAACGACGGTGTGACCATCGCCAAGGAAATTGAGCTGCAGGACGCCTTTGAGAACATGGGCGCACAGCTCCTCAAGGAAGTTGCCACCAAGACCAACGATGTTGCCGGTGACGGCACCACCACCGCTACCCTGCTGGCTCAGGCCATCATCCGTGAGGGCCTCAAGAACCTGGCAGCCGGTGCAAACCCGATGGTTCTGCGCAGCGGCATCGAGGCAGCGACCAACGCAGCCGTTGAGAGCCTCAAGAAGATGAGCCAGCCGGTCAGCGGCAAGCAGTCCATTGAGAACATTGCCGCGATCTCCGCTTCCAATCCTTCCGTTGGCAAGCTGATTTCCGAGGCCATGGAGAAGGTCGGCAATGACGGCGTCATCACCGTTGAGGAAAGCAAGACCATGCAGACCAACCTGAACCTGGTGGAAGGCATGCAGTTTGACCGCGGTTATGTTTCCGCTTACATGGCCACCGACACCGAGAAGATGGAAGCGGTTCTGAACAATCCGTACATCCTCATCACCGACAAGAAGATCACCAACATCCAGGAGATCCTCCCCCTGCTCGAGCAGGTTGTGCAGGCCGGCCGTCAGATGCTGATCATCGCTGAGGACATCGAGGGCGAGGCTATGGCTACCCTGGTCGTCAACAAGCTGCGCGGCACCTTCACCT
>DGWH01000026.1:0-4182 GCA_002395225.1 Christensenella sp. UBA4263 | reverse complement strand
GGCTTCGGCGACCGCCGCAAGGCCATGCTGCAGGATATCGCCATCCTCACCGGCGGACAGGTTATCTCCGAGGAGCTCGGCTATGATCTCAAGTCCGCGACCATGGACATGCTGGGCAGCGCCCGTCAGGTCAAGGTTGACAAGGACAACACCACCATCGTCGAGGGTGCAGGTAGCAAGGATGCCATCAGCGCCCGTATCGCTTCCATCCGTGCTCAGATCGGTGAAACCACCTCTGATTACGATCGTGAGAAGCTCCAGGAGCGTCTGGCCAAGCTGGCTGGCGGCGTAGCGGTCATCCAGGTCGGTGCTGCCACCGAGATCGAGATGAAAGAGCGCAAGCTCCGTATCGAGGACGCTCTCGCAGCTACCCGTGCAGCTGTTGAAGAGGGTATCGTCCCCGGCGGCGGAACCGCTCTGCTCAACACCCTGGCCGATGTCGAGGCTCTGCTCCCGAACTTCAGCGGCGATGCCAAGACCGGTGTGCAGATCATCCTGCGCGCTCTCGAGGAGCCGGTCCGTCAGATCGCTCAGAACGCCGGCGTAGAGGGATCCGTGGTTGTCGAGAACATCAAGCGTGCCGGAAAGTGCGGCTATGGCTATGATGCCCTCAATGACAAGTATGTCGACATGGAAGAAGCCGGCATCATCGACCCGACCAAGGTCACCCGCAGCGCTCTGCAGAATGCTGCCTCCGTTGCCGCAACCGTGCTGACCACCGAGTCCCTGGTTGCTGACATCCCGGAGAAGGCCCCGGCTGCTCCGGCTGCACCGGACATGGGTGGCGGAATGTATTAATCCCCTGACCATCCTTTCAAGGAAGCATCCCTGGGATGCTTCCTTTTTTCATGCTCTGCATCTCCGAATAATAAGCCGTCCATCCTGAATGTTTATTCAGGATGGACGGCTTATTATCGTTCAGTTTGCCTCAGCCGGCAGCTTATTTTTCTTTCCCTTTTCCCGGAGGATGAATTGGGACGGGCGCATAACGGAGATGGCAAGCAGCGTCAGCGCCAGTACATAAAACGGGTATTCAAGCAGCTCCACTGCCCGGTTGTACGGGAAAAACAGCAGGGTGATTTCGAAAATATCCACCACGAACAGAAGAAGAGCACTGCATCTGACATAGAAGCGCTGCCGCATGGACAGGCCTGACAGGAGGATCATGAGAATCCCGATGCCAAGGACCTGGATCATTCTCGTCCCCAGCAGCGGCCGGATCGCCCAGACCACGACAAACAGCAGGAGTGCCGAAACGGCCATAAAGGCGATCTGAGCTTTTCCCAGTTTCCGGTCAATGGCAAATCCGAGAGCAAAGAAGGCCTGTGCGACGCACATAATGGCCAGCTGGGCCTGCGGATCAATCTGCAGCAGAATATCCGAGAAAACGCAGATACAAAGACCGATCATGATCAGGGTTCTGTTGCTCTGCCTGTTTTTGCGGAAAGCCATAAAGGCCAGGCAGGCGGGCACGAGTGACGCCAGAATCCAGAACAGCTGAATCAGGATGTCGTATTTCCGAAAAAGGATTCCCGTCAGATAATAGAAGGCAACCAGAACAACACTTGAGAACAGTCCCGCGGCCAGCAGACGGTTGGAAGCATTCTCCCCTGCGCTGCTGAAGGTTCCGCCGTGACTGCTGGCAATGGACAGGAACAGATGCAGGGCCAGGTAGAAGATCGTTGCCAGGATGATGACGATGAAAAAAACCTCCTGCCAGCTGATTTCTCTTCCGGAAACCGTCTGGAACCAGTCGATCAGCATCGGATCATAGTTTTCGATGGTGCGATAATCATTCTCCTCCTCATCCGACAGTTCAAAGAAGACCTTTGCATCCCTCATACTCTCCGGCCTGAAAATGCTTTCGACCCCGCCCTGACTCTCATACATCCGCATCCGGACCATACTGCTGTGACTGTGATTGGCATTGGACAGGGTTGCAACGCTCCCGACGCTGTTCCCCTGTTCCGCGAACAGCGAATAAAGATCATAGTCCCGGTCCATGGGGATCACCAGATCACGCACGCCGGACTCGATGCCCGAGTAGAAATGCCTTGATTCCCCAGGCTTAATGCCTGCCGCGGCCAGTGCCGCTTTCTCCTCCTCACTCAGGCTGTCCGTGTAATCTTTCCCGTTTTCATCCACGGCCAGGACACATTCTCCGCTGTCCCGGTCCACTACCGCCAGATTTCCGCCTCCCTGGTAAACAAACCGCAGATACTCCTGGGAATCCGTGTAGATCTCCTCCGGATTGTCCGATGAGAGCATCCAGGACATATACATTTCCGGGCAGTGCTCATGGGCAAGATTTCCGGTCATCGTGGCATTGGTGCGCCAGGAGGCGTTAATCTCCCCATGTTCATCCACCAGATCGATGGCCTGACGCAAAATGGCATTGATCAGTTCCTCGGCCTCACGCCGGTTTCCGTCATTCACCAGATCCTTGTCCTGCAGCAGACGTATTCCCTGGTGAAAGATATTATTCAGTGACTTGTCCCCGATGATGTTCACTGCAATGGACTGAATATGTTCCGTATAAACCTCCGGTGTCGGGATCAGAAACAGGAGATACTCAAAGAACAGATACAGTTCCATATTCACGCCCACATTGGTCCAGAAGGATTCCCCGGTCAGCTTCCGGAAGACCACGTCCGTTCTCCTGAACGCCGTTTCAAAATCGGAATCTGTTTCCCTGGACGGGGTATACAGGTCATTCCCGTACCGGCGGTAGCCCCATCCGGAAAGAGGCACTTTCGGAACCACGTCCATTTCCCCGATAATGTTGAATATATTCGGGTATTCATGGTCCACCTGCCGCGTCGTATTGGGCGTTGCGAAGGTGTAGACAAACAGGTCCTCCGGCGCCACAATCTCCGAATCGTACAGGTCCGCTCCGACTGTATTGGCCACCGCTCCCGCACGGCTGAACCCGACTACCCAGATCTTGATTCTCTGCCGGTTCAGTTTCCGCCGTCCGATATAGCCAAACACCCGGTTTTCAACCAGTTCCGCGGCGTTTGAAAACCCCGTATGCCGTACGCCGTTGTCCACCGTAAAATTGGACATCCATTCCCGCTCATAATTTCCGCCGCAGACTGCGACGGCGATCAGGGTAAAGGGTTCATCCCCTTCCGTGATCTCCTTGCTGGCAATACAGCTGGAGATGGTGTACAGCGACGGAGACTTATCATAATCGCTGGAGACGATATCCGTAAATCCGGCCTTTTCAAAGAATTTCCGGATATGTACCGCGCTGTCCGTCTGCTCCCCCGGATTGGTTTTCGGCCTGAACGCCGCCATTGCCGTTCCCATGGACAGCTGGGCCAGCGGATGATGATACTCCGTCGCCTTCTGTGTGAACCAGGAATCATCATATCGGACATCCACGCTGTGATCGCCGGGGAAAATATACCCGGAAAAATGGACCGTAAAGGTTTTCTCCTCCGCGGATGCAAACTGCATCAGGAGGAGAATCAGAGAGACCAGCAGAACCCAAAACAGACATTTCCTCATATCAGCTTCCTCACAAGCCTCCGTTCATTTCTTTCCACCGTCAGTTCCGTGAACCGGTTTGTTATTCAGGCAGCTTCAGTCCGGCCAGCACATCCTCCAGGCGGATTCCCCGCTCTTTCGCAATTCTGGCCAGGTCCTCGTATTCCGCTTTCCATTTGGAGATGCCATAGCCGGCGCCGTTTTTCATGCGCACCACGCCATCCAGCGTTTCCGCTTTCACCTGGCTCCGCTCCAGCACATACCGGCTGAGATTCTCCCGGCGCACCCCCAGTGTCGTGGTGTATTTCAGCATCAGCTGCGCCAGCTGATCCGCATCCTCCGGCAGGCAAATCACGCTCAGCAAAGTGCCCGGCCGGCTCTTTTTCATCCCGATGGACTGCCAGTACACATCCCGTGCACCGGCATCAAACAGGTGTTCCATGGCAAATCCCAGTGCCTCGCCGGTCATATCATCCAGATTGCACTCGAGCTTCACAATCTCCTCTTTTTCCGCCAGTGTTTCCCCGATGAACGCGCGTACACAGTTGGCCCTTTCAAAGTCCTTCATCCCCATGCCATACCCGATCGCCGTCGTGGCCATCTGGGGACGCTCACCAAACGCGCTGACAAAATGCCGCAAAAGGGCCGCACCCGTGGGCGTGCAGAGTTCACCCTCGATCCTGCCGCCAT
>DGWH01000006.1:10826-53649 GCA_002395225.1 Christensenella sp. UBA4263 | reverse complement strand
CCGCAGACCGCTCCGCTGCGTGAGCGTCAGCCGGATGGAAGCCGTCATCCGTTTGATCAGTTCATCGTCTCCAAGACGCCGGCAGCCCGCTGGGGAACCACCGAGGACCTCAAGGGTCCGGCCGTCTTCCTGGCATCGGATGCCTCCAATTTCGTCAACGGACACATCCTCTATGTGGACGGCGGCATCCTGGCCTATATCGGCAAGCAGCCGTAATTCCGCCTGAATAAAAAACAAGAGCATCATGGCTGGCCATGATGCTCTTTCCTTACAGGCAGAACATGAAAAAGCGAAGGACATCGTAATAGGCATCGGATGAAAACAGAACGGTGCGCGGACCGGTCTGACGGACTCCCGAATAGAAGGAGGCGCGGCGTGCCTTGAAGTGCTGGACAAAGGAAACCTCAACGTCGAACTTGTTTGGCAGGTCCACCCTGAAGCGGTCCGGGTTCCGGATGCCCTCGGCAAAGGCGGCCTCGGC
The DNA here is from genome assembly GCA_002395225.1 of Christensenella sp. UBA4263. GTDB lineage: Bacteria > Bacillota > Clostridia > Christensenellales > Aristaeellaceae > Ventricola. The sequence goes on along the minus strand of DGWH01000006.1, from coordinate 53,168 downwards.
CGTTTCCCGGATGCGCCGGACCGCGACGGCGGGATGGATGGAAATGGAGCCGTTTCCCCGGCCTCTTGACACGGGAACCGTGAAAATATGGGGGGAGATGCGTTTGGCCTGTTCACAGATGCCCACATCCCCGGTGACCATCAGGACCGGCACATCGTAGAGGGCGGCGGCATACAGGTTAATCAGCATTTCACTGGTCTGAATGCCGTTGATGGTGATGGAGATGTTCTGGGTATTCATGGTGTGGGACAGGGGATTGGTGTCCGTATTGGAGGAGGAGTGATAGCCGGTAAAGAACGCGCCGGTGAAACTGCCGTCAATGCCGGACATCATGGAATGAATGTCACTGCCCCAGCCGCGGAAAATGGAAGCCTGTTCCGGCAGCTGATCCGGAAACAGATTCCGTGCACTGTCGTGGGCATCCTTGATCAGGATATCCTCACAGCCGGCACTGAGGGCGCCCTCACAGGCGGCGCAGACCTCCCGCGTCATCTGCTGGCGGAACGGGGCCGAATCCGGTTTGGTCAGTTCGGTTTCATCCCAGTGGGCAATGCCGCAGGTACCCTCGATATCCGAGGAAATAAAGAGACGATAAAGCATGTTGTTCCTTTCTGGATTTCAGCGTTGGTCATTCGGCAGGGAGTTTCTGCAGATGCGCCGATGATCAGGCGATTTCAAGTGCAATTTCCATCATCTGCGTGAACGTGTTCTGGCGATCCTCCGCCGGGAGCGACTCGCCGGTAAAGATCATGTCGGAGATGGTGCAGATGCTCAGTGCATTTTTTCCTGCTCTGGCGGCAGTGAGATAAAGCGCGGCAGATTCCATCTCGGTGGCAAGGACCCCCAGTTTGCTGAGCGCTTTGCCGGCTCCGGATTCATCATAGAAGATATCGCTTGAATAAAGGGCGCCGACTTTTGGGGTGACACCGATTTTTTCAGCCGCTTTGACAGCTTTCATCAGCAGGTCAAAGGAACAGCAGGGCGCGACATTTCCGTCAAAGCCATACTGGCGGCCAAAATTGGAGTTGGTGTAGGCGCTCATGGCAAAGACGACATCACGGAGATGAACTGCCTCGCTCATGCCGCCGGCAGAACCGACCCGGATAATGTTCTCGACATCATAAAAATTGTACAGTTCATAGGAATAGATGCCGATGGACGGGATGCCCATTCCGGATGCCATGACGGACACCCGTTTTCCCTTATAGGTTCCGGTATATCCCTGCACGCCGCGGACATTGTTCACAAGAACAGGATTCTCAAGATAATGATCAGCGATGTATTTGCTGCGCAGCGGATCTCCCGGCATGAGCACGGTACGGGCGAAATCGCCCTCTTTCGCATTAATATGAGGGGTTGGGATATTTGCCATATTGTGTCCTTTCCGGGCCTTCCTATCTGTCCTGCGGAAAAACGTTCCTGACAGATACGTTCAATGCCCATGACTTTGATTGAGATAGTGCTATTATACGTGGTTTTTTCTGAATTTGAAAGTCAATGAGGGAAAATCCTCCGGTTTGTGTGCAGTTTTGTCTGCGGGAAAGGTTTGCAGGGGGATGACATGTGCCCGTTTCTTTTGCCATTCACCCCTTTTTTATGCGCAAGTCTTAAAATCGTGTTCTTGACAGGCCGATGGGAAACCGCTAATATGTAGACTGTTTCTGTTTCGCCTGAAAATCAGGAAAAATGCACGCACTTGCGCAGGTGGAAAGGGAAAAGTATGCAGATTCAAGCCGGAAAGTGGAACCGCCTTTGTCTTTGTCTGATCGTGCTGGCACTTGCGGTTTCGGCGGCTCTGACCTATGCGGTCGACCCATTTGAGCATTACAGGGAATCCAGAATTCTGCCCCTGTATGACCAGGAAAGTTACAACAATCCCGGCATTGCCCGGAACTATGACTATAACGCGGTGATCCTCGGCACATCCATGATTGAAATGAGCATGCCATCGGTGATTGACGCGTGTTTTTCTGTCTCCTCTGTCAAGCTTCCCATGCGGGGTTCCCATACCTCGCAGATGGGCTGGCAGCTGAGTCATATTCTGGCCAGACGTCCGCTGAAACTGGCCATTCTGGCGGTGGATGCCTACAGTCTCATGGGCCCGCCGGATGATGATGAGGAAATCATCCGGTATCTCTGGGATGATGATCCGCTGAATGATGTGTCCTATCTTCTGAACCGGGATGTGCTGCTGGTCAAAACGCCCAGGATGCTCCGCAACCGGGGTCTCTCGCTTGAGGGAAAACGGGACAGCATGTATCAGTGGACGGATATCGTCTTTTCCGAGCAGAGCGTGCTCAATGCGGTGCAGTTTCAGGAGCAGAAGGAGATGCAGCCGGCGGATTCGCGCATTGAGCGGTCCACGGAAAACATCAGGCGGCACCTTCTTTCGGCCATTCAGGCCTTTCCCGAGACGCGCTTTCTGATCTATATGCCGCCGTATTCCGTGGGATACTGGTACATGATGACCAGGGGCGGCCTCTCCGAGCAGCAGTTTCGCTCGCGTCTTCGGGTTTGCGAACTGCTCCTTTCCTGTCCGAACGTGGAGATCTATGATTTTTCCTCGAAAACGGAATGGATTGAGAATCTTTCGGAATACTTTGATTATTCCCATCACAGCACGAAGATCAGCAATGAACTGATTGAAGCCATGGCGCGGGGGGAAAACCGGGTATGGACCCGCGATGAGATGGAAAAGGGAAATGAGGTTATTCGCCTTGCGGTGAATCGCTTTATTGATAAATACGAACCAAAACATTGAGGAGGTATCATTTTGATCATCGATCGGATCGAAGAACAGAAACGGTATTATTCTCTGCACAGCGAAATGGAGCAGGCTTTCGCCTTTATCACGGAGGCAATTGATCTGGAACCCGGACGCTATGAACTGGACAATGGACTGTTTGCCACCATTTCTGAGGGAACGACCCGTCCGAAGGACAGCATTTTATTCGAAGCACATAAGCAGTACATCGATATTCAGTACTGCATTACCGGAAGTGAGCGCATTGCCTGGGCATACATTCAGGAACTCAATGCGGTTCCCGATGAAAATTACGGGGACAATTATTACTTTGATGGTCCCTCCACCTCCATCGCGATTCGTCCGGGAACCTTTTACATCATGTTCCCGAGTGATGCACACAAGACAAGCTGTCACAATGAGTTTCCGAAATACTACAAGAAAGTGGTCATCAAGCTGCCGGTTGAAGATGACTGAAAAGTGCAAAGAAAGCTGAATCGACGCGAAAGCGTCGATTTTCACGCACTGAAAAAACGTTGAGGCCTGATAAGGAGGCAGAAATGGATCCCATTTTTAAGGTAGACCCCTGGTGTATTGAAGAGGACGAACTGCACAGGGATCAGATGCGTCTCGCTGAATCGGTGATGTCCATTGGAAACGGCCATATGGGAATGAGAGGCAGTTTCGAGGAAGCGTATTCCGGTGATCATCTTGAGGGCTATTATCTGGCCGGTGTCGTTGTACCGGAGGAAAAAGATGGGACAGTTGAAGCCGGAGCGCCTGCCTGCGGCGCAAAAGCCGTCAGTGCCATGAACACCATCTCCCTCCGGATCCGGATTGACAAGGAAGATATTGACCTGGCGGAGGATACGGTTCAGCTGTTCAGCCGGAAACTGGACATGCACCGGGGACTGCTGACGCGTGAATTTATCATTTCACGCAAGGAAGGGGAGGTGCATGTCTGTTTTGAGCGCTTTGTTTCGGCGGCGCGACCGGAACTGCTGGCGGTGCGGTGCAGAGTGTATGCGGATTATCCCTGCCGGATTTCCCTTCTGCCGGCCGTGAACCTGGATGTGCCGGAGGAGGACTCCATCCTGAATGATCCGCTCTGGGAATGCATCGACGCGGATGAGGAGGATGAGATTGCGCACCTGACCGCGGTTACCAGGGAAAATGCCTTTGGCATGGCGCAGTACACCGTCAGTGCGGCAATGGGGGTGATTCCCTTCGGAGAGGTGGACAAGGACCGGATTGACACGCATGAAAATGAAATTGTCCGTCGGCTCTCCTTTGATGCCGTTCCCGGGGATGTGGTGGGCTGTGACAAGTTTGTCTGTGTGGCCACCAGCCGCGACCACAGCGAGAGTGAAATTCTGAACAGCGCCAGGACCGGCGCCGCAGCCGCGCTCAATGAGGGATACGATCAGCTTCTTCAGGAACATGAACGTGAGTGGGCAAGGCGATGGGAGAAGGCGGATGTCGTCATTGAAGGGGATGAAAAGTCCCAGCAGGCCGTCCGGTTCAGTCTTTTTCAGCTGTTTTCCGCCTATTACGGCGAGGATGAAACGGTGAATATCGGACCGAACGGGGTGACGGGAAACCGGTTCGGCGGTGCCGGCTGGGAGTCGGAGGCATACATGCTGCCGATCTATCTGTCAACGGTCGGCAAGTTCACTGCACAGAATCTGCTCCGGTACCGCCGGCTTCATCTGGAAATGGCCCGGCAGAATGCAGCGGATCTGGGAATGCCGGGGGCGCTTTTCCCGGTGTTTACCTTCAATGGCCGGGAGTGCCATGATGATTTAAAGAGCATCTTTGAGGACATTCACCGGAATAACATGATTGCCCATGCGATTTACCGGTATACCGAGTATACCGGTGACCGGACGTATCTGGAGACAGATGGAATTGACGTGCTGACCGCCATTGCCCGGTTCTGGATGGGACGCGTGCACTACTCGGAACGCAAAAATCAGTACATGATTCATGGCGTCACCGGCCCGGATGCCTATGAGAGCAATGTGAACAACAACTGGTATACCAACCGGATGACGGCGTGGGAGCTTGAATACACGGCAGATGAACTGGAGAAGGTTTCCGCGGAAAAGCGGGCCGAACTGGGGGTAACGGCAGAGGAGATTGCAGGGATGCGGGCAGTGAGCGCAGGCATGTATCTCCCCTGTGACCCGGCATTGGGAATCTTTGAACAGCATGACACGTTCCTTGACAAGGAACGGATGACGGTGGATCAGCTGAATTTCGAGGACCGCCCCATCGGCCTCAAGTGGAGCCGGGACCGGATTTACCGTTCCTGCTTCCTCCAGCAGGCAGATACCCTTCTGGGCCTGTACTTTCTTGAGCATCTTTATGACACGGAACAGATTCGCCGGAACTTTGATTTCTATGAGCCCATGACGGTGCATGAATCCCCCGTGTCTGCCTGCGTCCACAGCATTCTGGCCTCGCGTCTGGGATATGCGGACCGGGCAAAGGAACTCTTTGACCGGGTGGTGCGGCAGGACCTTGACAACGTTGACGGGGATTCCATGGATGGACTGCATCTGACCGGCATGGCCGGGTGCTGGCTGTCCATAGTGCAGGGGTTTGCCGGGATGCGGATCCATGGACAGCTTTCCTTTGCGCCGGTGCTGCCGGAGGGATGGACGGCCTATTCATTCCGGATAGTGTACCGGGGAAGAAGTCTTGAAATTCACAGGGACCGGGACAGGGCCTGGGTGGTCCGTCTCTCCGGAGAGTCGCTTGAAATCCTGCTTTTCGGTGAAAAAGTACTGATTTAGGACCTGCATTCTTTATAAGCTTTTTCCGTATTTTTTCGGATTTCTTTTCACTTCTCTCCCTTTATGATAAAATTCACGATAACTTATAAAGTATAAGTGTGAGCAGCCTGATTACAGGTGAGAAGGGAGGGATCGCAGGTGAGAACATTTGAAACGGGAAAAACGGCAGTGGAAGTAATTGCCTGGCCGAAAAACCGAAGATGGGATGCGCGCTACCAGACCACAAGCAGTATCGAGAGAGGAATCTGTAAGATTGTGCTCTCCAACGAAGTGTTTCATGATCCGGTTAAGGCCAATACGGCGTATCGCCGGTTTGCCAGACGGATGAGCAAGGAAGGACTGAACCCGCCAAGCATTGAATTCCGAAATATGGTCAGCAATGCTTCCAAGAATATTTTCTGCATTCTGACTGCAAAAGAATCCATCTTCAATTCGTCCTGTGAAATAGGACAGATGTATCTGATCGAGTCGGGAAAAGAACAGAGCAGGCGGGTCTGTGCGATCCTGACGGGAAAGAAAACGGCAACGGAGGTTGAAACCATTTGAATATGCCCAACAGCGCATGTTCATTTCCGGATGCTTTTTTGAAACAGATGAAAAGTCTGCTGGGCGAAGCAGACTTTTCTCTTTATCTGGAAGCGATGAACATGCCGGCTAAAAAAGGCCTGCGAATGAATCCGCTGAAAAGGCCGGACGGACTTGAAAATCAGGGGGAGGCAGAACGTCTCTGGCTGGCAGCCGGTCTGGCAAGGACAGGCCAGCTGCCGGAAAGCGAAGTGCCCGGCCGGCTTCGCCCGGTTCCCTGGGCATCCGGCTATTACGTTGAGGATCCGCTGCGTCCCGGACAGAATCCCCTTCATGAGGCGGGAGTTTATTACATCCAGGAACCCAGCGCCATGAGCGCGGCAACACTGCTGGGCGCCCTGCCGGGGGAGCGCGTTCTGGATCTGTGTGCAGCACCCGGCGGGAAAAGCACCCAGATCGCCGGCAATATGCAGGGACGGGGAGTCCTGGTCAGCAATGAACCGAACCGGTCGAGGGCGAAAATTCTCTCCTCCAACATGGAAAGACTGGGGGTCCGGAACAGTCTGGTGGTCAGCGAAACGCCGGAACGTCTGAGGGAACGCTTTCCTGCTTTTTTTGACCGGATTCTGGTGGATGCGCCCTGTTCAGGGGAGGGAATGTTCCGAAAGGATCCGGATACCAGAGCACAGTGGCATGAAAACAGCCCTGCACAGTGCGCACAGCGGCAGCAGGACATCCTCCGGGCGGCAGCCGGAATGCTGAAACCGGGCGGTACGCTGGTTTATTCCACCTGTACCTTTAACCGGACGGAAAACGAGGAGGTCATGGAACATTTTCTCAGGGAACATCCCGCTTTCTCGCTGGTGCCCTTCCAGCTGCCGGGTCTGCCGCGGACCGATACGGGGATGCAGCACCTGTTTCCGCATGAAATGGACGGAGAGGGACATTTTCTTGCGCTTCTGCACCTGGGAGAAAATGTGCAGCCTGAGAAAGACCATCACCGGACCAAAAAGGGAAGCGGGGTTCGCCGGAACAGCGCGGTGCCTGCCCTTCCGGAGGTATTCCGTCCGGACTGTTTTGCATCTGACCGGCTCCATTCGGATGGACGCATGCTGTGGCTGCTGCCGGAGAGCATTGTGCCGGAGATGTTCGCCGGCCTTTGCTGCATGAGAACCGGACTGGCTCTTTGTCATCTGCAGGGACGGATGCTTGAGCCGGATCATGCGGCCGGAATGGCGCTTTCCGCCGGTGAAACGACCTCCGCGGCAGAGCTGACATGGGAGGATATGGAACGGTATCAGGCCGGCGAAACGCTTTCGGTTCCGGCCAGAAAGGGCTATGTGCTCCTGCAGTATCAGGGCATTTCTCTTGGATGGGGCAAATATTCGGATGGGATGATCAAGAACCATTATCCGAAGGGCCTGCGCCGGAGAGGTGGAAATGCGCGTGAATAAAAAAAGAAAGCCGTGAGGCTTTCTTTTTAGATAACAATTTATTCAATGCCGATTTTGCTTTCGATTCTTGAAATACGGGATTCAAGATCCCTTTCCGCCGCATCGGATAATACGGGATGCCGGTTATTTGTTCTGGCCAGTAAATAATCGACAGAAACCTCCAGTGTGTCAGCTAAGAGACAAAGTGTTTCAAGACTGGGTTGACGTAAACCACGTTCGTATAGCCCGATGGTATTCAAACTCTTGCCGATGATGTCGGCCAGAGCCTGCTGGCTCATATGTTTGACGGTACGCGCTTCTTTCAGGCGTTCCCCAAACTTCACCATTATAACACCCCCTCCAGTGGCTGCTCCCCTCAGCACTCGTTTTCTGTCTCTAGTATACGGTTAGAAAAAATTCCGTCTACTGACAAAAATGATGTATTTTCCGTAAAAAAAGATTTTTGAGAAAAATCATGGATTGCAGTTGGAAAAAACCGTGCACTTTTCTGAGAGGGAAAAATGAGGCTGTTCCGGTGCGGAAAAAGCCCGGCCGGGGGTGTTTCAACGGTGCTTCCGGAAAGGGCGGTGACGGAAACCGGCAGCGGATGATGAGTGGTGGAAGTTTCCGGGAAACTGTGATATGATGCGGAAAACAGATGAATCACACAGAAACCGGAACAGGATGTTTACCGGATCGGAGGAGCAGAACAGATGGGGAAAAAAGAGGAAAACAGGACATTTCGTGTGCTGTATATTCTGGCCATATTCTTTGTGGTGGACGGGCATATTCCGCTTGAAGGGGAGCTGATGAACTTTGGCGGACTCTTTCGCTATTATTCCTTTCACATGATGCTGTTTGCCTTTGGTTCAGGGTATTTTTTTGATTCTGGGAGGTCCTTCAAAGATGCTGTTTTGAGAGACTGCCGGCATCTGCTTGTGCCGCTGTATGTGTATAATCTGCTGTACGGCATTCTGGCAGCCGTTTTGCGGAAGGGGCTGGGCATGACGCTGGGGGAGCCTTTGTCGCTTTATACCATTCTGGCGGCGCCGATGCTGGATGGTCAGCATTTTGCCTATAATCTGGGTGCCTGGTTTATCGGGGCACTGTTTCTGCTGAAAATCATTTACCGCGGCCTGTATTCCCTGCTTAGGCGCTTTCCGGCACCGGATCTCACTGCCTTCATCGCTTCGCTTCTGGCCGGCTTCGCGGCGGTCACTGTCTGCCGCAGGGGGCCTGTTACCGGAGGGTTTATGCCGGTTTGCCGGGCACTGATCCTTCTTCCCGGGTATTCCCTGGGGGCTCTGTATCGTGCACGGCTGGAAAAGCTGGACCGCTGTCCCTCGGTTCCGTACCTGACGGTGCTGGTGCTGCTCCGGCTGATATATACGACGGCTGTTCCGGAAAATGCCTACCTCGTGTCAAACCTGTCCTATTTTCCCTGCGGACCGGCCGCTCTTTATCTGGGCAGCTTCCTGGCCATTGCCTTTTATCTGCGGATTGCACGGATCCTGTCGCCGCTCCTTGAGCGCAGCCGGATGTTGCTGTTTGCCTCCCGAAATACCTTTGATATCATGATGCACCACGGCCTTGGAATCCTGATGCTGAACGGGATTTTTCTGATGCTGAACCGGTTTCATCTGGGCGCCGCCGAATTCAGCGTGCATCAGTTCCGTACGGCGCAGGGCTATGTCTATGCACCGCACGGGGCACCGGAATGGGCCGTTTTGTACGTCCTGGCCGGGGTAGCGGCTGGACTTTGCGCGGCATTTGTCCGGCAGTGGCTGAAGGAGAAAATCCGGAACAGGACAGGCAGCTGATCCGGCATGTGCGGAGGTTCACCGGGACATTACCTCTTCATCAGCGCGTCCGCCTCACTGCGCAGGATGGAGTACAGACAGACATCCACGAACCGTCCTTTATTGTACAGCCGCTGGCGCAGAATTCCCTCTTTTTTCATGCCGCATTTTTCCATGACGCGGCCGGAGGCCGGGTTTTCGGTTTCATGCTGGGCCTCAATGCGGTTAATATCCATTTCGGAAAAGGTATATCGGATGACCTCGGTGAGCGCCTCGGTCATGAGGCCCTGATTCCACTTCCAGCGGGCCAGGGAATACCCGATTTCCGTGCTCCGGTTTGAGGAATCGTAGTCCATGTACCCGATGGTGCCAATCAGATGACCGCTGGACTTGTCTTCGATTCCCCAGCTGGCGGGTTCATCCATACGGTACTGCCGCACCATGGCCCGGCAGTAATCCTTTGCCTCTTTTAATTCCGTCTGGGCCTGCCAGAGCACATAGCGGGCCACCTCCGGGTCCTTGCTGTAGGCAAAGACATCCGGTGCATCCGAGACACGAATCTGCCGGAGCAGCAGATGCCTGGTTTCCAGCTGCGGCAGATAGAACATGTTTGAACGAAAAAAGAACATAGTTTCCCCCAAGGATCAGTTGATGGGCTTATTATACAGCGATTTATTCCGGGTTTAAATCGTTTTTTCCATGTTGGAAACGGCCGGATGACGAAATTTCGTCAGGGTTCGTGTCTGGAATTGGACTGGACAAGGTGCAGGTTAATCAGTATAATGGCAAATGCTGTGCACTTGAAAAAGGTTTGTACAGAGAAAACTGACTATTTTTCTGAAAATTGATTGTAATCAAAGTTTTTCAGATCAGTTCTGTTATAATGACATTGTCCGAAGGCAAAAGAGCCGAATCGGGACAAGATAAGGATGAGTGGAATGCTGGAACTAAAAAATATCTCCTACAATGCAAAGGATGATCTGAACAAGGAAATCATCCGTGATATCAGTCTGGTGGTGCCGGATGAGAAACTGGTGGTTATCACCGGGCCGAATGGCGGAGGAAAGTCCACCCTGGCAAAGCTGATTGCCGGAATTGAAATGCCGACCTCCGGAAAGATCTTCCTGAACGGGGAGGATATCACCGGATGGGATATCACCACGCGTGCCCGTGCCGGCATCGGGTTTTCCTTTCAGCAGCCCGTTCGTTTCAAGGGAATTCAGGTGCTTGATCTGATTCGTCTGGCTGCCGGAAAACAGCTTTCCGTGGCCAGTGCATGCGATTACCTCTCCGAGGTGGGTCTGTGTGCCAGAGAGTACATTGACCGCGAGGTGAACAGCAGTCTTTCCGGCGGCGAACTGAAGCGCATTGAAATTGCCACGGTTCTGGCCAGAGCGACTAAGCTGTCCGTGTTTGATGAGCCCGAGGCGGGAATTGACCTGTGGAGTTTCCAGAATCTGATTCAGGTCTTCCAGCGGATGCGGGAAAACATCAAGGGGAGTTCCATCCTGATTATTTCGCATCAGGAGCGGATTATGAACATTGCGGATGAGATTATCGTCATCAAGGACGGAAAGCTGGACCGGCAGGGAACCAGGGAGGAGATCCTTCCCGGACTGATCGGGACCGCCTCGGCAATGCCGTCCTGCATGAAGTCGATGTAATAAAGGGCCTGCCGCAAAGCGGCAGTTTGGCAAGTCTGAGCACCGGAAAAAAAACGGTGCCCAAAGACCAGACCATGGCTCATCAGGGAGGGCCTGCCGCAAAGCGGCAGTTTGCCAGGTGGGAACACCGGAAATTCGCGGTGCCCAAAGACCAGACCATGGATCATCAGGGAGGGCCTGCCGCACGGCGGCAGTTTGCCAGGTGGGAGCATCGGAAATTCGCGGTGCCTAAGACCAGGCCATGGCTTATATTAGGAGGAACAATGCATGCTGCAACTAGATGAGATTCAGATGCGTCTTCTGCGGGAGGTAGCAGATCTCCACGAGATTCCTGAAGGCGCTTACAATATTCGATCCAATTCAGAGGCCGCGGGACGTCAGTCTACGGCGAACATTGAAATTATCCCCAAGACGGATGTCAGCGGCATTGATATCCGCATCAAACCCGGCACGAAAAATGAAAGCGTGCATATTCCGGTTGTCATGACCAAGAGCGGACTGAAAGAAGTGGTCTACAATGATTTCTATATCGGTGAGGATGCCGATGTGGTGATTGTTGCCGGATGCGGCATTGACAACTGCGGCGGAGATGACTCGGAGCATGACGGCATTCACCGGTTCTATCTGGAAAAGAATGCCAAAGTCCGGTATGTGGAAAAGCATTACGGTTCCGGAAACGGCAAGGGAAAACGGATTCTGAACCCCGGCACAGAGGTCTATATGGCCGAGGGCAGTTCCATGGAGATGGAAATGGTTCAGATCAAGGGCGTGGATGACACGGACCGGCGGACCATTGCTGAACTGGCGGCCAATGCCAAGCTGGTGGTGCGTGAGCGCCTGATGACCCATGGCAGCCAGAGAGCCCTCAGCACCTATGATATCCGCCTGAACGGGGAAGGTTCCAGCGCAGATGTGGTATCCCGCTCCGTGGCCAGGGATGATTCCTATCAGCGCTTTGATGCCAAGATTATCGGCAATACCGCCTGCACCGGACACACGGAATGCGACTCCATTATCATGGACCGCGGAAAGATTCTGGCGGTTCCGGGACTTGAGGCCAATCATGTGGATGCATCGCTGGTGCATGAGGCGGCCATCGGAAAGATTGCCGGAGATCAGATTATCAAGCTGATGACCCTGGGTCTGACGGAACAGGAAGCCGAGGAACAGATCATCAACGGATTCCTTAAATAATCAAAGACGCCTCATTCGAGGCGTCTTTTTTGGAAGCGACAGTTTGCCGCTGGCAAAGCAGATCAGGCAAACAACCAAAGCCGATGCCTGAGGAGAAGCGGATCTGGCAAACGAATGATGCATGAAAAGGAGTTGCCCTGTCGCACAGCGACAGTTTGTCAAATCCAGGCCTCAGACAAAAGCAGCTCCGGCAACCGACCAACATTGAGGCCTGCAAAGGAGGGAAAAAGATGGAACTGCCGGAAAGATGCCGGAGCTGCGGCATGCCCTGTGTTGAAAAAGTGGACTTTCTGAAAGGACTGCCGGAAAGTGTCCTTGAGGAGATTTTCAGGGAGACCAGTCAGAAACAGTACGAGGCAGGGGAGACCCTGTTCCGGGAAACGGAGCGGGCGGAGGCAATTTATCTATTGCACGAGGGAAAGGTGAAACTTTCCTGCTGGGATGCGGAGGGCCGGGAACAGATCATCGGGATGTTCTCGGCGGGGGAGGTTATCTGGGAGAATCTGTTTGCGCAGAACAGCCGGTATCCGTTCACGGCGGTGTGTCTGACGCGGGTCCGTGCATGCCGGATGCCGCGGGAGGCGGTCCGCAGGGCGGCCGCAAGGCCGGAGGTGGCGGTTCGGGTCATTGACCTGCTCAGCCGGAAGCTGCAGGATGCCAATGAACGAAACCGGATGCTTTCCGTGCAGGATCCGGAACGGCGGCTTGCCGGGTTCCTTCTGTACAGGGCGGAACAGGAACGGAGCGACACCCTGGTGCTGCGGCTTTCGGATATTTCCGGGAGCATCGGGCTGCGGCCGGAAACGGTCAGCCGGAAAATCCATGTGCTGGAAGAGAAACACCTGATTGAAAAGAGAGGCCAGAGCCGGATCCGTCTCCTGAACAGTGAGCAGCTGAAACGGCTGTATGTGGGGGAATGATTTATTCAAACTGCGCGCGGTAGAGGCTGTAATAGAAGCCTTTGGTGGCCATCAGGGAGGCATGGGTTCCCTGTTCCACCACATCCCCGTGATTGAGCACCAAAATGAGATCGGCACTCTGAATGGTGGAGAGCCGGTGGGCAATGACAAAGCAGGTCTTGTCCTGCATCATTTCCCGCATGGCGGTCTGAATGGCGCGCTCGGTGCTGGTATCCACGTTGCTGGTGGCCTCATCCAGAATGAGCATGTTGGAGTTGTCATAATGGGAGCTGAGCATGGCTCTGGCAATGGTGAGGAGCTGTTTCTGGCCTTTGGAAATGTTGCCGCCGTCCTCGGAGATGACGGTTTCATAGCCATCGGGCAGGCGCATGATAAAGGGATGAATGTGGGCGGCTTTGGCGGCCCGGATGACCTCCTCCAGGCTGGCGTTCTCCTTCCCGTATGCGATGTTTTCAAAGATGGTTCCGCGGAAAACCCAAGTGTCCTGCAGAACCATTTCATAGGCGGAGCGGAGGGAATGCCGGGTCAGTGTCCGAATATCGTTGTTGTCCACCCGGATTTCGCCTGACCGGACATCATAAAAGCGCATCAGCAGGTTGATGATGGTGGTTTTGCCGGCGCCGGTGGGACCGACGATGGCGATGAGCCGTCCCGCGGGGGCAGTGAGGGATAAGTTGTGGATAATGGTCTCGGAATCGGTATAGCCGAACATGACATGATTAAGCCGGACATCGCCCCGGATGGTTTCAGGTGAGAGGGCACCCGGCAGGTCTGCCGGTTCCTCTTCCTCATCCAGCAGACTGAAGACCCGTTCAGCCGCGGCCAGGGCGGAGAACAGTTCATTGATGATGCTGGCAATTTCGTTGATGGGTCCGGAAAACTTCCTTGAGTAGAGGATGAAAGAGGAGATGGACCCGAGGGAGATCAGGCGGTATAAGTACAGAATCGAGCCGAAAAACGCGATGAGGCTGAGACCGATGTTGTTGATAAAGCCCATGGTGGGACCAATGGTTACCCCGAGGGAATCCGCGTCATAATAGGCCTCAGCGGCATTTTGATTGATGGTGTCAAAGCGTTCATCCACCGCGTCCTCATGGGCGTAGGCCAGAATGGTTTTCTGTCCGGAGAGCATCTCCTCTACGAAGCCGTTCATGATCCCGTAGTTCTTTGACCGGCGGACAAAGCGCGGCTGTGTCAGTTTGCGCATGCGGGCGGTATACAGGATGGAGGTTGGAACGGTGATCAGGGCGACGGCTGAAAGGGGCAGGGAGATGGAAATCATCATGAACAGGGAACCGACAACCATGACGATGCTGGTCAGAATGGACACGATGTCCGTGGCCATGCAGGTGCTGATGACATCAATGTCATAGGACACGCGGCTGATGATGTCCCCGGCCGGATTTCGGTCAAAGAATCCGACAGGGAGGCGCATCAGCTTTTCAAAGACCTGCTGGCGCAGATGGAAGGCAAACCGCTTGGAAATGCGCAGCATGGTTACGCTGATGACCATGCTGAGAACCGAGGAGGAAACATAGCAAAGAAGCATGCGGAAGGCATAGGCATAGACCCGGTCAAAGTTGACCTGGCCCTTGCCGGCCGCGACCTCATTGATGGCCGAGCCGGCCAGATTCGGGCCCAGCAGGGAGAGAAAATTGGAGAGGACGGAGAGGAGAGCCACAAAAAGAATCATATAGCGGAAGGGTCCCAGGAAGCGGAGAAGGCGGCGAAAGGCGCCTTTGGAGTCTTTGGGCTTTGTCATGATGGAATCGCGTCTGGCCATCTCAGTCCACCTCCCCCATCTGTGTTTCGTGAATTTCCCGGTACTGCGGACAGGTTTCAAGCAGCTGTGCATGCGTGCCCCGCCCGATCACCCGTCCCTCGTCCAGTACCAGAATCTCGTCCATATTCATAATCGAACTGACCCGCTGGGCAATGACAATGAGGGTGCTTTCCCCATGGTGTTCCCGGATCGCCTGCCGGAGATGGGCATCTGTCCGGTAATCCAGGGCAGATGAGGCATCATCCAGAATGAGAATGTCCGGTCTGGCAGCCAGGGCTCTGGCGATCAGCAGGCGCTGTCTCTGTCCGCCGGAAAAGTTCATGCCATGGATGGCGGAGAGATGATCCACCCCGTCCTCATAGGCGGTGACAAAGTCATGTGCCATGGCATCCCGGAGTGCCTGATACAGCTGTTCCTCCTCCACCTCTCTGCCGAAAACGATGTTTTCCCGGATGGATTCGGCAAACAGCGCGTCATTCTGGAAGACGACGCCAAACAGGCGGTGCAGCTGATCCTTGTCCATGGTGCGCACATTCTGCCCGTCGATAAAGACGTGGCCTTCGGTGGGGTCATAAAAACGCATGAGCAGCTGAACGATGCTGGTCTTTCCGCTGCCCGTCGCGCCGATGATGCCCAGGGAACCTCCTTTCCGGATGGTGAAATCGATATTTTCCAGGCAGTTCTGGCGCTGTTCACCGGCAAAGCGTGTGTTGTCCCCGCTGTGCCCGGAATTGTCCTGATCATAGGCGAAGGTGACGTGGTCAAAGACGATGTATCCGTCGCGGCCGGGAATGGCTCCCTGCCCGGTGGGGAGAACCGGCATGTCATCCGGCAGTTCCAGCACCTCCCCGATGCGCAGGGCGGAGGTGTTGGCCTTGGAGAGCATCATGAAGATCCGGTTAAGGCCCATGACGCCCATCATGATCATGTTGAAATAGGTGAGGAAGGCCAGGATGACGCCCGGTTTTGTCACGCCGGCATTGACCCGGTGGGCACCGAGGAGGACGACCAGCGTGAGGCCGATATTGAGAAACAGCGTGACGATCGGGCCGGGCATGGCCATGGTAAAGCCGGCACGAATGTCCCTGCGTGCGGTTTCTCGGTTGATTTCTGAAAACCGCCGGGTTTCATAGGCCTCTTTGGAAAGGGCCTTGACCACACGGATGCCGGTGATGTTTTCCCGCATGACGCGCACAATCTGATCCATGCCCTGCTGAACCCGGTTGTAAAGAGGAATCCCGTGGAGGGAAACCAGGATCACCAGGAGGATCATCACCGGTGCCATGATGCAAAGAATCAGGGCAAGTCCGCGGTCCATGGAAAGGGTGACGACGATTCCACCGATGAGCATGATGGGAGCCCGGATCCCGATGGTCTGAATGGACTGGATAAAGCTCTGCACGTTGTACGTATCTGAGGTCATCCGGGAAATGAGGGAGGGCAGCGTAATCCGGTCCATCTGTTTTCCGGTCAGGTTCAGCGCCGTGTGGAACAGATCCCGCCGGATGGCATAGATGCAGCGCTTGGCGGTACGGACGGAAAGGCGGTTGGCGTTGACGTTGAGCAGACGGACCAGAAAGGCCAGGACGAGCATAAAGCCGCCCCAGAGACAGACAAGGGATAATTGTTCCTGCGGGACAACGTTGTCGATCAGGTGCTCCATGACATAGGGAATCAGGAGCTCAAGGGCAGTTCCTGCCAGCTTGATCAGCATAACCCCCAGAATGATCGGCAGATGGACTTTCAGATATTTCCAGAGAGATTTCATTTGCCCTCCTCAGGATGGTCTTGGCCATCGGGTGCTTGATACGAAGGGTGTGTTCTTAAATGAACGCATTCTACCATGTTCAAAACAAAAAAACAAACATGAACAGAAAAATGATGAATAAGGCAGATCCGGTTTTTATCAAGCTGCTGCTGTTGCTGGATAACGCCGGTGTCCCCATTGAATGTCTCAGATGCAGGGTGGATGCGGAAGGAATGAAGCCGGAACAGCTGATTCCGGTAAAGCTGCTGAACAGCGGCACAGCCGGATAAGCTCTGTGGAAACTGTGGATAACACCGAAAAAAACCTGTTCCGAACAGTCGGAACAGGTTTTTTGTTATCCTTTGACGCCAGCTTGGACAGAAATGCCGGCCAGAAAATACTTCTGCGCGAAAAGATAGAGAAGGAGAGGCGGAAGCATGCTGACCAGACAGGAGGCGATCATATGTGCCCATTTCTGTTCATACTGACCGCTGAGCAGACGGAGACCGGGGGTCAGGGTCTGGTTCATCGGGTTGGTCAGGATGATGGACGGCCACAGAAAGTCGTTCCAGGCACCATTGAAGGAGAACAGGCCGACGACGATCATGACAGGGGCAATGGAGGGGAGGATGATGTGGAGATAGATCTGCAGGGAACTGGCGCCGTCAATGGAGGCGGCCTCGTCCAGATCTTTCGGAATCCCTTTCATGAAGTTCCGGATGAGGAAAATGTTGAAAACACCGGCCAGGGAGGGCCAGATCAGCGCGTTCAGGTTATCCACCCATCCAAGGGCATTGGAGATGCGGAACATGGGCAGGAGATTGACGACATTGGGGAACATGCTGATGTACATCAGCGCCCAGAAAATCTGTTTTCCACCCCGGAAGGGGAGACGCTCATAGGCATAGGCGCTCAGACTGGTGACAATCAGCGTCCCGATGGTCACGGCGATGGAGACGATGAAGGAGTTTTGGAACATCATCAGAATGTTGGCCGTGGTATTGGTTCCCTCACCGCCCACAAACATTTCAATGTAATTGACGACGGTCCATTTTCTGGGGATAAGCCGGCTCAGGTAGTCAAGCGGTCCCTTGATATTGGCAAAAGAGGTGATGAAGTCGGAATCCGACTTGAAGGAACTCAGAAGGAGCCAGAAAACGGGGACGATCCAGATGATTCCCAGCAGGAACAGAAATACAAAGGCGATCTGCCTGGCACGATGAGATTCTTTCATACTTAGCGCTCCTTTATGAGCCGCAGCTTGGTCTTTCGGCGCCGCGGCATTTCTGATGCTCATATTTGACAAATCGACGCTACGCGTCGAGCCCGATCCTTTCTGTCAGTCCGGGGCATTGGAACGCATGACACGCATCTGCAGGAAGGAAACCAGCATGATGCACAGGCCGAGGATGACCGCCATGGCGGCAGACATGCCGGCAACCTGTTTCTTGACCGCGTTTTCCTGAATGTACATGAGCAGAACGGCGTTTGCCTCATTGTTGGCAAAGCCGGTCAGCATGAGCGGCTGTCCGTAGATGTTGAACTGTGCGACAACGGAGATGACGAAGGTATAGGTCAGCGGATAAATCATCCCCGGAATGGTGATGTGGATGAACTTATCAAGGGGACCGGCTCCGTCTACAGCGGCCGCCTCGTAGTGGTCCTGCGGAATGGAGGCCAGAGCGCTCTGGTAGATGACCATGTTGCTGCCGGCACACCACCAGATGGTGACAATCACCACCACAAACCAGGAGTGGGGCGGGGCAAACCAGTTGGCGGTTGAACCCAGAAATTTGGTGACCACGCCATACTGGGCATTGAACATGTAACGCCAGGAGAGGGTGACCGTGGTAATGGACAGGAGGCTGGGGAAGTAATAGAGTGCCTGGAAGAATTTATTTCCCCGGCACCGGGTTTTAAGGGCCAGTGCCAGTGAGAGCGGAACAATGATGCAGAACGGCACACTGTAAAGGACAAATTTAAAGGTGTTGAACAGACCGTTTCGAAGCTGTTTGTAGTAGGTATTGCCCGCATCAAACAGCAGCGTCCGGAAGTTCTGGAAACCAATGAACACGGGCTCGTTGAACAGATCCCATTTGGTAAAGGCGGCATAAATGCCGTACACGGCAGGGGTAATGAAGAAGAGCGTGAAAAAGAACAGCTGCGGGGCGATATAGGCGTAGGGAAGCAGGTCACCGCGCAGCTGGCGGCGTCCATGTTCCGAATTCAGTTCCGGGAAACTGAGGAAAGCAGCGAGTCCGGCGGCGATAAGGGCGAGGAAGGCCGTGGGGGAATACTGAACCAGAATGAGGGAAACATCCCGCTTTTTCAGTTTTTTCATGCCGGCTTCCTTGAGGGCCGAACTGAGCGAGGGATACAGGGCGTTGTTCATCTTTGGCAGGGCAAAGAAGATCAGGAACAGGGCAAAGGAAACAAAGGAAACGAGGGAAAACAGAAATCCCACATTGCGCTGTTTGCAAAGATGGGCAATGATGGCCGCAATCATGGAAACAACCGCCAGAGGGATCAGGAGGATGCTTGCAGTGCTGAGACTGAAAAACAGGGAGGGAAAGGTCATCTCAGTGTGTGCCGAAATCTCCTTGACCGTGGTTGTTCCGGTCACCCCCGAGAAGCAGAACAGAATGAGAAACAGGACGCCCAGCAGTGCAGAGATTCTGGAGCGGACCATGAGAATACCTCTTTTCATCATAAATACGTAAGTGCCGGAATAACAGGGAAAAAGGACAGGGGCAGATGCCCCGTGTCCTGTCAGGTCGTATTACTGTGCGGCAATGGCATCCGAAATCTCGGCATCGATCTGTGCCAGAGCGTCATCAATGGAGATGGTTCCATCGACGAAATCCCAGCCGATACGGGAGAAGGCGGTGTCAAACAGTCCCCAGTAACGGTAGGAATAGATGGCCAGTGTATCGACGTTTGCCGGATCGGCGAGGAAGCCCTGGGGCAGGGTGTTGAGGTCCAGATTGTCCCATGCAGAGACGTAGGAGGGGCACTGACCGGCCTGGACTGCCCAGGTTTCAGACTGCTGAGCACCCATGTACTTGATGAATTTGGCCACGGCCAGATCCTCTTCCTCGGTGCGCTCTTCATCGGCAAACTGGACAAAGTTATGGGAGCTGGTCCAGTTCTTGACGGTGGCCGGGTCGAAGCAGACAGAGGGAATCATGCCGAAGTTGACGCCGGCGTCAACCGCAGCCGCCTTCATCCAGATGCCCTCGGACCAGACGAGGAGCTCGCCGCCGTAGAACATGGAGGAATAGTCATCGGACTTGGAGGTGGTATAGCCGCCCTCATAGAGATCCTTCATCGTCTCCATGACTTTCTTCATGTTTTCATTGTTGATGCAGGGCGCAACGCCGTCCTTGGAGAGCGTCAGAGCCGGATCAAGCTGTGCATAGTAGCAAAGCAGCTGGGAACGCATCCATCCAAGGTCGAAGATGGCGCCTTCATAGCCGTTTGCCCGGGCCTTGTCACCCAGTGCCTTGATCTCATCAAAGGTCAGGACACCGTCGGTGAGGAACTCGTTGAGGTCATACTTGTCAAAGAGGTCCTTGTTGTAGTAGGTAACATAGCTGTGGACGTCCAGCGGAATGCCGTAGTGCTCGCCGTCAATGTCGGTGCGGGCCCAGGCAGAGGCAATGTAGTCCTCCTGCTTCACATCAGCCTGTGCCAGAATGTCGCTGTCATAGGCGTAGAGCATGTCGTTGGCCACGAAATTCGGAATGCGCTCGATGTGCACGATGCAGACATCCGGGACATCCGAACCGGTCTGAACGGCCAGCGGGATTTTCTGATAAAGGTCATCGGCCGTCATGGGCGTATGGTTGACGAAGATCTCATTCTGAGAGGCATTGAAGGCATCGACCATCTGCTGCATGGTCGCGCCGTCGCCGCCGGTAAAGACAGACCAGTACTCGATCTGAAGAGGCTCTGCAAAGGCAGAAACCGCGGTCAGGAGCAGCGCAAGCGCCAGAACGAAAACAAGAGACTTTTTCATGGAATTTACCTCCATTTTTATATTTCTGCCGGACGCATCCGGCGGATGGACAGGTTCAGGGCCGGCCTTCCGGATTGACATTGATCGCCCGGATTTTCTCCGGCGCCACCTTGGGTTTCCGGTCGGGCGTCAGCAGGCCGTTGATTTCCTGCATGACATCGGTCAGCTGGGTATAGCAGTATCCCTGACAGTAGGGAAGGCGGCGGATGGCATCCGTGACAGAGGCAAAGCGGCTCAGGAACGCTTCCTCACCGGTGACCTTGTCATGGTATCCCCAGGTCTGCATGCCGCCCATGTCCTCCTGAATGCCGATGTTGTCAAAGGCGATGCCGCCATACTCGGTGATCATGAAGGCTTCTTTGCCGGTGGGTTCAAATCCCACCGCGTAGCAGGGCCGGACATCACAGGAATGCTGCTCCACGGCCTCGCGGCTTTCAAAATGCTTTGAGAGCACGTCGCCCTCTGCGGCGTAGTCATGAAGGGCACAGATATTGGTTGTGACCTGCTCCCAGCCGTCATTGGAGGAACACAGGCGTGTCCCGTCCAGGGATTTGGTCAGGTAATAGAGCATCTGGGCCGTAGCCTGCTGCCGGTGGTCGGTATAGATATTGCGGACGCCCCAGCTCTCATTGAGGGGAACCCAGCAGATCAGGCACGGATGGTTATAATCGCGGCGGATAAAGTCCGTCATGGTGCGGGTCAGATTGCTGATGGTATCATCGGAAAAGTCGTAGGCAGAGGGAAGTTCTCCCCAGACCAGGAGGCCCATGCGGTCCGCCCAGTAGTAATACCGGGGATCTTCCACTTTCTGGTGCTTTCTTGCGCCGTTGTATCCAAAGGCCAGTGTCAGGCGGATGTCCTCCTGAATGGCCTCATTGGAGGGAGGCGTCAGAAGGGAATCCGGCCAGGTGCCCTGGTCCAGAATCATGCGCAGATAGATCGGACTGTTGTTGAGGTAGATCTTCCCGTCCCGGACCTCGACTTTCCGCATTCCGAAATATGTGCTGACGTGGTCCAAAACCTGATCCTGATCCAGCAGCTCACAGGAAAGGTCGTACAGGTCCGGATGTTCCGGGGACCAGAGGTGAACCGGATCCAGATTGCCTGAGAGAATCAGATCTACCGGGATACGGGTGATCCGGTCCGTAACGGTGGTGGTGACGATACGCCGGATTTTCCCGCCAAAGGAAAGACAGAGACGCAGGGTCATGGGAGCGGAAATCTGCCGGTTCAGGGTGATCTCGGCCGTGCACATATGCCGGTCGATATCCGGTGTCACGTGAATGCCCGTTATCCGGCACGGACCCGCCGCCTCCAGATAAACGCTCTGCCAGATGCCGCTGACCGGCGTATACCAGCAGCCCATGAGTCCGCGGTTCCAGTACTGCTTGCCGCGGGGCTGGGTTGTATCCGGATAATCCTCCACGCGAAGGGTGAGATCATTTTCGCCCTCCTTCAGTGCTGGGGTGATGTCGATCTCAAAGGGCGTGTATCCGCCCTTGTGCATGCCGGTCATGATGCCGTTGACATAGACCTGGCAGGCAAAATCCACGGCGCCGAAACGAAGAAGGAGGTGCTGTCCGCGCATTTCCTCCGGTACGGCAAACGTCCGTCTGTACCACAGGACCGGGTGAATTTCATCCGTCGGGCCGATGCCGCTCATTTTTGTCTGATAGGCAAAAGGAACCTGAATGTTCATCGGGAACGTTTTCCCGGGCAGATACCATTTTTCGGTGAGCCCGATATCGGCATCATCAAATGCGAACTGCCATTCACCGTTCAGCGAAAAAAAGGTATCCCGGACAAAATCCGGTCTCGGATGTTCGGATCTTGGAATCGTTATCAAGGCGGACTCCTCCTTTTGTTCTAAAATTTATGAAACAAAATCTCTTTACATTTCATAAATGCTAAATCATTCCTGAAAAAACAAAAGAATTTTTCAGATCGGCTGATGAGTGAATTGTAATATCAACCAAAATAAAAGTCAACAAATTATAAATAATAGTAAAAAACCTGTATTGATCCGGATTTTATTTCTAAAAAGTTTGAAACAAAGCTTGAACCTTTCCCGGTTTGAGGCGTATAATTCCGGTCAGACAGAAAGAGACCGGGGCTGACTGTGGAGCGCCGGTCCGGTCATTTAACCGGCGCTGGCCAAAGCAGCGTCGACTTGTCGAACAAGAGCATCAGAAGTGCCGGGGAGGAGGACAATGATGAACGAGATACAGGGAAAGCATGCGGATCTGTCCATCAGGCGGCCGGAGACGCTGACCCGGATTGCCAGAGCACTTTCCTCCGAGCTGCGGGTCAGTGTTCTGGCCGAGCTCAGCCGACGCAGCCGCAGCGTGGGGGAACTGGCCAAAGTACTGGATGTCCCCATGTCATCCATGGCGGTGGCGGTAAAGACGCTGGAGGAGGCGGGGCTGATCCGGTGTGATTATCAGCCGGGGGCGCATGGGTCGCTCAAGATCTGCAACCGGAAGCTGGATACGATTTCCATTGAACTTTTCGATTCCGAGGCCGCGAATGAAAAGGAAATGGTGACCATTGAAATGCCCATCGGCGGGTACTCCCTGGCCGGGGAGATTGAGCCCACCTGCGGCATCCTGAATGAGCAGATGCCCATCGGCGCCATGGACCTGCCCCGGGTGTTTTATTCGCCGAGGCGCTTTTCCGCCCAGCTGATCTGGTTTTCCAGGGGATACCTGGAGTACCGGTTTACCACCATCGGCGAATGGATCAATGAGGCGAAAATCGAATGGGTGGAACTGTCCTTTGAGGCGTGTTCGGAGGCACCGATGTACCGGAATCCCTGGCCCAGCGACATTTATGTGGAAATCAACGGAATCCGGCTTGGCACATGGACCTGTCCCTGTGACTGCGGCGGCCGGCAGGGACATCTGACCCCCAGCTGGTGGGAGACGACCAGCACGCAGTTCGGCTTTCTCAAGTTCTGGCGGGTGACCAGAGAGGGAACATATCTGGATGATCAGCCTCTCTCGTCAGTCAGCATCGGGGAACTGAACCTGGGAAACCTTGAGTGTGTGCGGGTACGGATCGGTGTGGATCCGAAATCGGAGAATGTGAACGGAATCAACCTGTTTGGGGAAAAGTTCGGCGACCATCCCCAGGCCCTGATTATGAAGGTGGGATATAAGCTTTAAAACCATAAGGAGCGAAGGGAGACGGAAGGAGCAGGAGAGAAAACGGACAGCGAGAAAAGATGAAGAGCACAGAAAGAAGACAGACAGGTCCGGTACTTCTGACCCGGCGTGTTTGCCCAACCCGATCAGGTTATATCTTGAACAGCTCTTTATTCCCCGTTTAACTCCCCATATCCCGGCACTCTGTCCAAAACACTCCCCCTATTCCGCCTCCAATTCAGCTGCTCCCGATCATTAAAACCGGACAACACAGAAAAAGAAGCCCTGTTCGGGCTTCTTTTTCTGATCGGATTGACTCAGTTTTCTTTGACCGGATAGGTGACCTTGATGGTCCGGATGCGGAACGGGGTAAAGGCAAGGGGCTTTTCCGGATCAAGGCTTTCCAGTTCCTCCTCCAGCATATTGCATTCATGCAGAGAGAGAACCGGGTGGGAAAAGGTTAGGCGGGTAAGGCAGTATCCGCCGGCTGCCTCGTACAGGCGCAGAATATAGGCATTCTGGATGTCCTCACAGGGCTTGACGGTTTCAATGATTACATTGTCATCCTCTGTCCGGCAAAGGGAGGCGGGCATGGCCTGTGAAATCGGAAGGACGGGGTAATTGAATTCATAGGCCGGCCGGATGACCGTGTCGGTGGAAAAGCCGCCGACATGGGGATAGATGGCATAGCGGCAGAAATGCCGTCCTTTGTCGCCTTCCCGGTCAGGCCGGCATCCGCCCTTGTGCAGGCTGAGATGCATGCTGCCCTCCAGGACGGAAATGCCGTATTTGCTGTCATTGAGCAGTGCAATGCCGTAGTTGTTTTCGGAAAGGTCGGAATACTTGTGATTGCAGACCTCGAAGCGTGCCTTTTCAAAGGTGGTGGAACGGTGATTGGACCGGCGCAGGGAGCCGAACTGAATCTCATTGCGGACACCGTCTGCGATGAGGGTGGTGTCAAAGGCGGCTTTGAGGAACTTATGATCGTCCTGCCAGTCCATGCAGGTGTCAAAGGTGATGAGCGGTGACTGGGCATCAAAGACCATGTCCTGGGTGATGGTGGTGCGCTCGGTCAGCTGCCAGAGGGAGCGGATGCGGCATTCCACCGGTCCCATGGACACCACTTCCCGGGAAAGCAGGGTGCCTGCAGGCCGGAATTTTTCCTCCGTGTCGGCGTCGATGTCCCAGTTATCCCACTGGGCAGGGAGATCCTCGGCCAGCAGGAAGGTGTTAAAGGGCAGATTGCCCACCAGTTCACGTCCGGTCCGCAGATCAATCATGGAGGAAATGGTGCCGGCGGGCGTGAAATGAATGCGGGCAAAGGGTGTGGTCAGCGTATCCCCGTCAAGG
This sequence comes from Christensenella sp. UBA4263, assembly GCA_002395225.1. Lineage (GTDB taxonomy): Bacteria > Bacillota > Clostridia > Christensenellales > Aristaeellaceae > Ventricola. The sequence goes on along the minus strand of DGWH01000006.1, from coordinate 28,051 downwards.
GTAAAGGGACACTCCGGATCGCGATCAGGCGGGCACGGAGCATCCGGGCTGGTCAGGGAGGAAAGCGGGGGAAGGGTGATGCCGGCCACCGCGGTGCAGCTGTTTCCGCAAAGGTCCGTGTACGGCTGCCGGATGCCCGCTGCGAAGGGCCAGCTGCCCGTTACATGCAGCGTATCCGAACGGGTAAAGGAAATGGGATTGAAAAGAACCGTCTGTCCGGAGGGATCACGGAGAGTTTCCCTCAGCAGCGCTTCCGCCTTCGCAATCGTCTGTGAGACGGCGGCGCGTGCTTCCTCGTGGGCACTGTGGATACAGGTGCCTGGGAGAAGATCGTGGAACTGATGAACCAGAAGCTGATTCATCAGGGGCTGAACCGGGGCGATATCGGCCCTGGTTCCGGCGGCAACTGCCCGCAGGACGATGGCCAGTTCCAGGTTATGAAGGGCGATTTCACAGAACCGGTTGTTGTGCTTGATTTCATGCTGGTTGGTCAGCGTGCCGCGGTGGAGCTCCAGATACAGTTCATCCGCCCAGACGCTGGGACGTTCCACTTCGTCTTCCAGCTGGTGCATGAAGTTTGAAACAGTGGTGTAGCTGCTTCTGGCCACGCCCTGCAGATCACCCAGGCGGCGGGCCATTTCCAGCATTTCAAACTCAGGTCCGCCGCCGCCGTCCCCCTTGCCGAAGGAAAACAGACGCCGACTGGAGACGCGCTTTTCCCGGATGCCTTCCGTGCCGCTGGTCTCTTTTTCAAACATTTCCGGGCTGGGTCCCTGATGGGTCCGGTTAAGATGGGTGAGAACGCGGGTTCCGTCAATGCCCTGCCAGAGGAAGGTGGTCATGGGGAAGGCGTTGGTGTCATTCCACGCCATCTTGGTGGTCAGGAAATAGCGGACACCGCAGCCTTTCATGATCTGCGGAATGGCGCTGGAATAGCCGAAGGTATCCGGCAGCCAGAAACAGTCAGAGGTATAGCCGAAATACTTCCGGGTAAAGCGCTGTCCCCAGAGAAACTGGCGGATGAGCGTTTCGCCGCCGGTCAGGTTGCAGTCACATTCAACCCAGACGCCGCCGTTGGGCTCATAGCGTCCCTCCGCCACCCGCTGACGGATCCGTTCAAACAGTTCGGGATAATGCCGGCGGATCCAGTCGCTGTGGAACGCAGAGGACTGAATGAACAGGTATTCGGGATACTGGTCCATGAGGCTGAGAACCCCTGCATAGGTTCTGGCGCACTTTTTCTCGGTTTCCGTCATGGGCCAGAGCCAGGCGGTATCCATGTGGCTGTGGCCAATGAGCCCGATAAACGGTGCGGTGCTTCCGTTCTTTTTGGCCAGCTGTTCCTTCAGCAGCGGGGCAGCGGCGGCAAGTCCGCCCCGGAACGCCGGAAGGCCGCAGCTGTCCGGATCGTAACAGAGAACAAGGTGGGCATGGTACAGAGCATTTTCCACCTCCGCACGCCGGAAATCCGTTTCCGGAAGCGCGGCGCGGAGGGAGAGAAGGGTGCGCAGATCAAACAGGAAATCCGTAAACTGCTCATCCCGGACCATGACCGAGGCATTCCCGGTTTCCCAGGTATAGTCCGGCAGCCGTTCCTCGCTGAGGGGATGATTGCCGGGAACATCATGCCAGGCATAGCACTCCAGCATGAAATCATAGCGGTCGCCTTTTGCAGCCTTTGCCGTAAAGCGGTTGCACCAGTGGTTTCCGTGAGAGGCTTCCACAAACTTGGCGGCATAATTGGAGTGAATGCGTCCGTTGACCCAGAGTGTTGCCTCATAGTAGCGCATCTGCGGCATCAGGTAGAGACTCTGTCCATCCAGTTCATCCGGTACGGTGTAGGTGAGATGAAACCAGCCGTAAACGCTCTCACCGCCCCAGCGGCTGCCGGGGGCGGAAAAGAGTGTCTCATCCGGCGGGGAATGGAGAGGGGTCCGGGTTTCATACAGGCCCAGTACACGGGCGGTGCCCACCGGATGGAACATCCGTTCATAGAGGACATCGCAGAGTCGTTCGAGTTTTCGGATGGTCTGATTCATGCTCGGATCAGATTGCATGGAATCCCTCGCTTTCTTTCAGTTCATAGCGCCATTATACAGGAAAACCTCCCTGTTTGCGGCGAAAAATGAAGATTTTGTTTGCTGACCGGGCCGGCAATGCACCGGCTGTGATATACTTGAACAGGATGCCGGATCGGATCTGAACGGACCGATTGACGGGATTCCCTAAAAGCTTTGTGCATAAACAGTGAGGTGGAACAAACATGACAAAAACAGCCCGTTCTGTTTTTGCGGCAGCGGCAGCACTGGGGCTGCTGGTGCTGGTCATTTTCAGTCAGCCGCTTTATAACGATGTGGATAACTATACGGTGGCAATGGTGGTAAACGGATGCTTCGGGAAGGATAACGGCTGCCAGTACACGCATGGTTGGCTTAACGGCCTGTTGTCGGTTTTCGCGGGAATTTTTCCGACAGCGGACGTGTTTACGCTGGTGGGGAGAGTACTGCTCACTGCGGCCTTTGCGCTGCTTTTGCACCGAATGGGAAGGGAAAACCGGAGTCCTTTGTTTTCGGGCATGCTGCTGGGCTTTTTTCTGTTTCTTTCGGTAGGGATTTCCCTGTTTTCCGGGAATTACGGCGTGCAATGTCTTTTCTTTACCGGCACCGGTCTGACGCTTCTGTTGTCAGAACCGGAAAAAAAGCCTTCAGTGCCCGGCTGTCTGTTTCTGGCAGCGGGGTTTCTGTGGCGGCTTCAGGTGTCACTGCTGTTTCTGCCCTTTCTCTGTCTTGAGTGGATCTGCGGGAAGAAATGGAACATTCGCGAAAACCGGCTGCGTATAGTGGTTCCTCTTTCCCTGGTTCTCCTGCTTCTGGCCGTTCAGGCTTTTCAGGAACACCGGGAGCCGCTGATGTCCTCCCTTGCCTATGACCGACCCCGGATCCGGTATCAGGATTATGGCGCCAAGGATTGGCCTGAGGTCAAAGAGGAGGCGGAGAAACGGGGAATCACGCATGCAGAGTATGAGATGGTGGATCAGTGGCTGCTTCTGGATACCGATGTGATCAATGCAAAGAAACTGCAGGCAATTGCTGAGGTCAGTCCCAAAACGGATTATCCGCTGACCCCGGAGGGATTCCTTGAGGCAGCCCGGGTGCTCAGATGGTATTTTGTCGGTGAAAGCGTGCTCAACTATGTGTGGCTGGCAGCAATTGTGCTGGGAGCGCTGGCGCTTTTTGCGGCCGCGGACGGATGTCGCCGCATTCAGGCGCTGCTGATTGTCCTGGGCGGTCAGCTGATCATCTACATTTATCTGATTATCGGCCGGGCGCCCATGCGTCTGATTCATTCGGTTTATCTGGTACAGAGTTTTGCCCTGCTGTGGGAAAGTCTGGCCATCCGGGACAAGATCCGGGGACACAAAAGGACCGTGGTTCTGGTCTGTCTTGGAGCGCTTGCGGCAATGTTTTTTGGCGGCAGCCTGCTGGCCCTGAAAGAATCCGGATTTCATCGCCCTCAGTTGTCCATGAATGCCCGGCTGGGTGCGGATGATTCGGCGCTCCGTGTCCCGGATGAGGAGGGGATCATCATCTGGGATAACTGGGGTCAGGGATTTAATCGCCCGCTCATGAAACAGGGAAAGCTGCCCACGAGGGAAATGTTGATTAGGCATTTGCCGGCAGGGGACTGGGTCTATGGTCAGTCCTATTTTCAGCAGTTTCTGCGTGATCTGGGTCTGTCCAATCCCTACCGGGCGCTGTTTAATGATCCTCATCGATATTATGCGGTTTCCGGGGAAACGTCGCTGGCCCTGTTTGCGGAACATACCCCGGGTTTTCATGCGGAGCCTGCCGGGCACATATCCGGCATCCCGGTTTACCGGTTTACACAGACTGAGGCCGGGGACAACGGAAAGAAATGAACTGAACCCGCGAAACTTCCTTGACACGCGGGCGTTATTTCCTATAATGTTTTTTCCGGCAGCAGGAATGAGGCTGCCGTGATCAGCAAAACCGGCAGAAGCCGGGGAGTTTCATTCGTGGAGGCGGAGTATGTCCGGAACAGTTTATAAACAGCTTTCCCGGGAAGGCCGGGTGCTGGTGGATGAGGCCATTGCTCATCTGGCCGCGGGATATGATAAAGAAACAGGACTTGTCACGGAGACACTGGAGGGGAAACCCTATCGCAGCGTACGCAATTCCATGTATTATGCGCTGGGCGTGATGATCCGGGGAGATGCGAATGCAAAAGAAATCGCAGAAAAGGTGATCACGACCGTGCTGGACCTGCAGCTGGATGCGCCGGGGGAAATCTGGCATGGCGCGTTCCGTCATCCGGATGATCCTGTTCCGCCCGCAGGAATAACGGACTGGCATGGAATAACCCCGGAGGAACGGTATCGTGCGGATATTACATGGGAACGGATTGGCGATTCCTTTGAACAATGTCTTGCAGGGCGGCCGGATCAGGAGCGGCAGGAACTCCGGAATCAGCTGGAATCGGCGATGCGTCAGGTGGTGCCGGTGGAATGGGACACCTATGAACCCAATCTCCGGGAATTCATCGGAATGACGTTTGCCATGATGCTGGAGCATTTTGAGAAGGAACTGCCGAAAGACTTGGTCAGGCGAATGGAGAAAAGCGGGGAAAAGCTGGTTACGGGGGCTCTTGAACGCCGAAAAGCAGGACTGATTCCGCTGAATACCAATGTCCGGATTATGTATATTTTCATTCTTGAGTGGTTTTATCACAGACTGAAAAAAGGACTATGGCTATGGTATGCCATTAATGAGGCACGGCTCCTGTATGATGAATATGCGGAATTCCATGCCTGTGCAGAGTTCAATTCGCCAACCTACTGCGGCGTAGATCTCTCCACACTGGGATTCTGGATCAGATATTCGAAGATGGAAAGCATCCAGATGTACGGCGAGAGACTCGAGGAGGGAATCTGGGAGGATATGGCCGACTTTTATAATCCGGCCATGCGGAATTTTTCGGGTCCCTATTCCCGCTGTTATGAGCTGGATATGAAAGTGCATACCTGCTTTTACGATCTTCTGTACTGGGGCCTGGGCGAGGAGCGGTTTCCCTATCATCCCTTTTCCATCGAAAGTGTGATTAATCCGCTGATGGTCCTGGGAGAGGTGCATATCCCGGAAAGCGTCATTCCGAGACTGCTTGAAGCAGGGTCGGTACGGTCCGTTGAACGGAAATTCCGTGAACTCAGTGAACGGGGAGAACCGGGCAAAAATGCCGTCTGTACGGCAACGGCCTGGATTTCGCCGGACCTGATGATCGGTGCCATGGCCGGCAGCCGGAATACCAGTTATCAGCTGCATCCCCTCACGGTTTTCTGGACGGATGGCGGGGAAATGGGAACCATGACTCTGCAGCGGCGCTGTCTGAACGGCGTATACCGTCACATGCATACCATCGTTTTTGACGGGAAGGTGACGGACAGATGTGCTCATATGCGTGTATGCAATGAGGCATCCGCACCGGTGGAACTGGTTTATCTGGTAGACAGGAAAGGGGCAGATGCCGCCGATGTGAGCGAATCGGTCTGGAATTTTCCGGGACTGTCCATAAAGGCAAAGGTGACGGATGCAGAGGGAACGCAGATTGCACCGGCGGCCCGGCTCAATCCGGAAAATGGACAGCTGGAGATTGGTTATCTGCTGAGGCCGGGGGAGAAACTGAATTTCGAACTGATCTTTACCCGGACATAAAGCACATTTCCCCGGCAGGACCGGCCGGCTCCGGCGGAAGATTTTGTCCATAAGTGGAAAAATCATTGAGTTATGGAAAGTTTCTTGTCTGCAGCGGCCAAATAACAGTCTGTTCTGCACTCGGGAATAAGGAAAAGCATCGGCCTTGGCCGATGCTTTTGTTCGTTGGCTGGAAGAGGAAGTCCTGAAAAGGCGTTTATCGCTTGTCAGGTGGAAAAAAACCAACATTTTTCCATAAGTCTGAAAAATATTGAGTTAAGGAAAGTTTGTATTGATTTTACAACTGATTTTTTGTAGAATCACGTTGGATAAACTTTCCATAACTCATTTATTTTTGCAGATAAGGACGGAAAATACATGATTGGCCGAAAAGAAGAACTGAAAAAGCTCAGGTCATTGCTGGAGGAAGAAGAATCGCAGTTTGTGGCTGTATTTGGAAGACGCAGAATTGGGAAAACCATGCTGATTCGTGAAAGTTTCAATTATCAGTTCACCTTTCAGCACACAGGGCTGAGCAATAATACACTGAAATCCGGTGATCGGAAACAGGCACAGCTGGACCAATTTGCCATATCCCTGGCAGAAGCCGGTTACAGGCCGGAGGAAAAACTGCGCAGCTGGAGTGATGCCTTTTCGATGCTGAAACAGGTCATCTGTCGTTCCAAAGAGAAGAAGAAGGTTATTTTTCTGGATGAACTTTCATGGATGGATACCAATGGAAGTGATTTGATTCCGGCACTGGAACATTTCTGGAATGGTTGGGTGACTGCCCGAAGGGAAAAAGATGTGGTACTCATCATCTGTGCTTCTGCAACATACTGGATGATTGACCGGATTGTCAATGCAAAGGGGGGACTGCATAATCGACTGTCCGGACAGATTCATCTGAAGCCTTTTACACTCGGTGAATGTGAGGAATACCTGAAGTCGAGGAAAATCATTCTAAACCGGCATCAGATTCTGCAGTGTTATATGATTTTGGGAGGTGTTCCCTATTACTGGAGTCTTCTTGAAAAAGGAAAAAGTCTTCCGCAGAACATCGATGCGCTGTTTTTCCGGGAGGGTGCCGTGCTGCAGAATGAATATCAGAACCTTTACAGTGCGCTGTTCAGCCGTCCCGAACAGTATATGAAGATTATCGAAACACTCAGTCAGGTCAATCAAGGAATTACGCGGGATGAAATCAGCAGACGTTCCGGGATACCCGTATCCGGGAATCTTTCAAAAAAACTGGAAGAACTGGAAAGCTCCGGTTTCATTCGAAAATACATTCCTTATGGTTATCAGAAAAGAAACTGTCTTTATCAGCTTCTGGACAACTACACGCTTTTCTATTTTAAATTTATCCAGGGCAGAGCGTTTGCTGAAAACTACTGGTCATCAAAATTTAACTCGCCTGAAATTCATGCCTGGAGCGGGGTTGCTTTTGAGAGGGTGTGTCTTGAACATATTCCGCAGATCAAACGGGCACTGGGAATTTCAGGTGTTTTGACAGAGGTGAATGCCTGGAAATGTAATCCGGATCCGGACCAGGGCATTCAGGGATCTCAGATAGACCTGCTCATCGTCCGGAGAGATCAGATCATCAACCTCTGTGAGATGAAATATACAGAGTCAGACTATTATGCGGATGCGGCATTTGACCGTGCTCAAAAACGGAAGATTTCAGATTTTCAGAAAAAAACCGGAACGAAATACGCGATTCATTCAACACTGATTACGCCATATGGGGTCGGGAGCAATGCGTATTCCGGTGAAATTCAGTCTGTGATTACGGCAGAGGATCTGTTCGCGGATAGCAGATAAAAGGAGCGCCGGACGGCGCTCCTTTTATGCTGCGGTGAGATTACTTCGCGTTCACCTGATCATAGTAGGTGCCGCGGGCTTCGATGATTTCATTGAGGCCGGCGTTGATCAGGTTGGCGTGCAGTTCAGCCTCGAGGGAGTCGAACTGATCGGTCGGGCAGGAAATGAGACGATAGACATAAGCGATCATGTCAGCCTTCACGATGTCGCCCTTCTGGGACTCAACTTCCGGAGCCATGGGCATGGTGGGATAACGGAAGAAGCCCTTCTGGATGGTGTCATAGAGGTTGGCGAACCATTCGGGTTTCTCAAACACGTTGCTGCCCATGTAAGAGGCAATGGCGCCCTCACGGGTCTCGGTGAAGTTGAAGTGCTTGTTCAGGATGTTCACGTCGTCCAGCGTGGCCTTGTATCCCATCTCGCTCAGCTGATCAGCGGTGAAGGGAACCGGAACGCCGTTCTCATCAACGGTGTGCTCGGGGGTATAGGCGATGTTCTCGGCAACGGTGGGATCAGCCAGCCAGTTGAGATATTTGACGCAGGCCTCGACCTTGTCAGCAGAGGTCCACGGAACCATGATGTACATGCCGTAGGCATACTCAAAGGGGTTGCGGACCTCGCCGCTGGAGGTGTTGAAGCAGGAAACCGGAACAAAGGTAGAGCGGACCTGAGCGCCGTTCTCGCAGTTGAGGGCGTCCATGTAGTCAAAAATACGGGTGTTGTCGTCGAGGAGGAAGCCGACTTTGCCGGAGGAAACGGCAGCCTTGTAGAGATCCTCGGTGGTATCGGTGGCAAAGTCCTGCATGATGATGCCGTCGTTGTAGAGCTTGTTGAGGAGACGGATGCCCTCAAGCGCGCCGTCGTGCAGGGCAATGTATCCCTCGGAGTGCTGATACTGATCTTTTGCATCAGCGAAATCAACGTAGGAACCCACAAAATTGAGGTAGGTCTTCTCGGTGTCGGTACGGCCGCTCATGCCCCACGGGATGCAGTCGGGATGGGCTTCCTTAAAGGCGTAGAGAACCTTGACCAGCTCGTCCTTGTTGGTGGGCATCTCAAGATTCAGCTCATCCAGCCAGTCCTTGCGGATATAGGCGGTGTGACGCGGATTGGCAACGCCGCGCTTGGAGAGGAGCGCGTACTGTGCGCCGTCGATGTTGCCCATGTTCATGACATCGCCGACATACTTCTTGATGTTGCTGTCCTCACCGAGGGCGTCGATGGCAGCACTCATGTCAACCAGACCACCCTGGGTGGCAAAGTTGAGGAAGGTGCTCTGGCCGTAGGTGAAGATGATGTCGGGGGCAGCGCCGCCGGCCATCCAGGTGACCAGTTTGTCATCTGAACCGGAACGCGGGGTGGAAACAAACTCGACCTGAATGTCAAGGGGCTTGATCTGCTCATTGATCCATTCGGTGATCTTGTTGTTCTCGATGGTGCCGCCTTTCGGTGCGTCACCACGATCCCAGACCATGACCTTAATGGTCGTTTCTGCCATGGCAGAAAGGGCAAGCGCGGTCAGCAGAACTGCTGCCAGAAGTACGGTAAGAAGTTTCTTCATACAATGAAACCCTCCTTTTGTATAGTTGAATCAGCCCGAAGGCGTAATTCCTTTAATGGGTCCGCCTCTGTAAAACAGCGAGGCGGAATCAGCCCTTGACGGCACCCAGCATGACGCCCTGGGTAAAGAACCGCTGGACAAAGGGATAGACGATGAGCATGGGCAGCATGGAAAGGGTAATGCTGGCTGCCTTTACGTTCTCAGGCGTCATCTGTGTCGTGGACCCTTCCTCCGCGGAGATGGCGATGGATTCAATCATCTGCTTGAGCGTCATCTGCACGGTGTAAAGGCCGGATGAGTTGATGTAGTAGATCTGGTCCTCAATGCCGTTCCAGCGGGATACCGCGTAGAACAGGGCCAGGGTGGCAATGGTGGGAACCGTCAGCGGGACGGCGATCTGCCACATGATCCGGAACTCGGAACAGCCCTCAATCCGGGCCGCTTCATACAGGGATTCATCAATGGCCCGGAAAGCGGTGCGCATGATGATCATGTTGTAAACGCTCATGGCGCCGGGAATCAGGAGTGCCCAGACCGTATTGATGAGACCGAAATCACGGACGTTCAGGAAGTTGGGGATCGTGCCGGGATTCAGGTACATGGTCAGCACGCAGAAGGTCATGATCACGCTGCCAAGCTTCAGATTGCGCCTGGCCAGCGGGAACGCCATCAGGATGGTCATGCACATGTTGATGCCCGCTGAGGCCAGCATGAGTTCCACCGAGTAGATCATGGTCTGAATAAAATTGCCGGTTTTGAGGGCCTTGGCATAGGCGTCGGTGTTGAACCCGACCGGCCAGACAAAGACCTCCCCTTTCAGGATGGCATCCTTAGAGGAAAAGGAAATGGAAATGACGCGAAGAATGGGAATAATGGCAATAACGGAAACCAGAATGAAGAAGACGGCCCAGAAAAACTGGTAGCGCTTTTCTGCTGCATTGTTCAGCTGGGTACCGGTCCCATGGTCCTTTCTTTTTCCGGCGATATTGGTCATACTCATCAGATAATGCCCTCCTGTCCCATTTTCTTGGAGGCTTTATTGGCAATCAGAATGAGGACAATGCCCACTGCGGACTGGAACAGACCCACGGCAGCGGCATAATCGAAACGACCGCCCTTAAGACCCTTGTCATAAACGAAGGTGGAGATGACCTGGGCCACATCGGTGACCAGTGCGTTGCGCATCATAAACGGACGGTCAAAGGAAATGGAAACCACTTTGCCGACCTGCATGATGAGCAGGGTGGAAATGGTGGGCATGATCTGGGGAACCGTAATGTGCCAGATCCGCTGCATCCGGGTGGCGCCGTCGATATAGGCCGCCTCGGAGAGGGAGGGATCGTTGGACATGAGTGCTGCCAGATAGATGATGAGGGAATAGCCGGCACTCTGCCAGATGCCCATGATCCAGTAGACGAACCGCCACCAGATCGTATTGGAAAGGAACGGAACCGTCTGACCGCCGAGAGAGAGGATGATGTTGTTCATCAGGCCGCTGGCGGCAAAGATCTGGGAGGTGATTCCGGAGATGATAACCCAGGAAAGGAAGTTGGGGAGATACAGGGATAGCTGCGTGGCCTTGCGGATCTTGTCGGAGCGCAGCTCATTGAGGAAAATGGCCAGGATAATGGGAAACGGGAAGCCGAAAACCAGGTCGCCCAGATTGAGAATCAGGGTGTTGGCCAGGGCTTTCCAGAACAGGGAGTCCTTAAACGCTTCCTGGAACCACTGAAAGCCGACCCAGTCCATTTCCCACATGGACCGCCCGCCGAATGGCGTATATTTCTTGAACGCCATGGCAATGCCGAGCATGGGCTTGTACTTGAAACAGATGATATAGATGATCGGGATGAGCATCATGGCATAGAGCTGCCAGGTGCCGGCAAGATAATGCCTTAACCACCCTTTTCTTTTGGGCGTTATCTCCCGCAGGGGCTTTGAGGACATGGATGATCACTCCTTCTTTCTATTTTCTGAGCGGCATGCCGCTGAAAGGCCATGTCAGGGAAGTGTCGGCGGGAATAACGGAGCTGTGCCGATACGAAGGGTCTTCTCTGCCGGCGAGAAGGCACTGAGCAGTACCGTAAAGCGGTCCGGACTGACCGGATAGGCGCCGCCCATCCGGCTGGCCAGGTTATGTTCCCCGAAAGCGGGGGACAGGGTCAGGCGGCCAAAGGCGTCATCCGTGACCTCAAGGCTGCCGCCGGTCAGTGTCAGGGTCTTTCCCGCCTCTCCCTCCAGCAGGAACTGGCTGCCGCGGACGTGTCCGGGGGTGAAGCCGAATTCAAGGCGGAGGGGAACACCGGTGAGACCGGACCAGCGCAGGTGCAGAAGGATGCCGTCGTCTTCCACCTCGATGTCAATGTCGGTGACAAGGGCGTCCCGGATCTGGCGCTGGCGGGAATGGACGTTGTCCATCTGCCACCAGTCCCTGGTGTCGGGGCCGTTCCCGTCAAAGGGCAGGTAATACCAGCTGTCCATGCGGCAGCTGAGATGGCAGCCCTTTTCGGTCATGCGAATCTGCCCGGCCCGGAAGTTGCGCTTTTCGCAGACGTTGCTGTAAATAGCCAGGGTGAGCGCCATCCCTTTGTGCATGACATGAAGGAAATCCGGCCGGTCAGTGAGAACGGTGCAGGTCAGATCCCGGCGGCGCCACCGGGCAATGCCGGAATCGGCATAAAGACGGCTGTAATGGTCAAGCCCGTGCAGGTCCGGCATGGCCGGCGCGTACTGCTGCAGTTCCGGAAACCGGAGCAGCCAGGGCAGGCCATAGGGGACGATGCGGGCCGATGCGCAGTACTGCGCCATCAGGTTGGCCCAGGCGGCAAAGTCCGGATCCTTTGAGAGATAACCGGTGAGAAGATAGAGAATAAAGTATCCGGCGGGATAGATTTTGTGACCGAAATCCTGCCGGGTGGAATTGAGGGTGAAGATGGATCCATCCGGCTCGAAATAGTGGAGCATCATGGTGAGATTGGCCTGCGCGGCACGAAGGTAGTGCGGATCCTGGGTCAGGAGATAGAGACGGATCATCTGTTCATCATTGACGACATTGTACGTGCCGGCGGACCGCTCGGCGAATTCGCCGTCTTCGTTGATGTCCAGTCCCTCACCCAGGTAACGGTCAGCGCAGCGGTCAAAATCCGGCCGGCCGCAGATGCGGGCCGCTTCCTTGAGGGCGGCAGAGATGGCCCACCGGTGATTGGGGGTATGGAAGCCGCCGGAAACGATGCCCTCCCCGGCCCGTTCAATCAGTTCCCTGAGCCCTGTGCGGATCTCCTCAAGCCCCGGCGCCTCGCGCCCGTCGAGGACGGCATAGGCGTCCATCAGCTGATTGAGGGTAAAGGCGGTATCCGGAGCGGTATCAAAATTACAGGTGATCAGATCAAAGCAGCCGCTCGCCCGCCGGTTCCGGCGCAGATAGTCAAGCATGCTGAGGATGACGGAGAGAACCTCCGGCTGATGACGGTGCTCGCTTTCATCAAGCACATAGGCAATCATCAGCTGGGAAACCATAAATCCGGCCGTTCGTGTATCAATGGTATAATCCGGCTGGAGCGGTGTGCCGAGAACAGGACTGAACCGGCTGAGAAGCCGGGTACATTCCGTGTCCAGATCCCGGATCATGGGGGTCAGACGATCCATGGGAAAAACCTCTTTCCGATGCGGATCCGGGTCAGACGGAGAGCGGTCCCTGCCTGACGGGAAACCGTACAATTTATAATGGATATATTTGGATTTTACTGAACCGGGGAAGGAAAGTCAAGGGAGTGTTTCGCTGATTCAGCCTGAGAATCAGAACTCCTGCGGGGAAACCGGCTGACCGTCAAAATCAAGGAGGGTGACCTCCCGGAGCGTGAGGTTCTCCGCTTCGTGCGTGAGCAGTGGAACGGTGGGATGTTCAAGGATGTCCATCCCCTCGCCGGGGCGCAGGTCAACGCGATGGATGGGCCATTTGCTGGTCCTCCGCAGCGCGATGCGCACCTGTTCCATCCGGATGCCGGAAAGACGTCCGGGAACGGCGTAGAAGACGGCACCGTTTTCCCCCTCACAGTCGATGTTGAAGAAACGGATATTCCGGATGGAGCCGCCCGTTGTGTCCTTGTCCCGGTCCACGGCGGTGACGGCGATGGGCTCCGCGCAGCCCCACCAGTTCTCGGCAAAGCGGCGTGTCCGGATGGTGATGTTGGTAAAGGACACGTTGCGCACATTTCCGGCATCCCGGATCTGAATGGAGAGTCCCCGGTTGCTGGAATCGATGATGCAGTCACTGAACTGGATATCCTCAAAGTCATCCACGCCCTCCGTACCGATCTTGAGGGCGGCACTGGTGGAAATCAGGGTGCAGCCGGAGACAATGACGTCTTTGGTATGCGGATACTCGTGATTGCCCAGGGTGTTTTTCATGCAGATGCAGTCATCCGCGCATTCCACATGGCAGTCCCGGATCCGGACGCAGCGGCTGTGATCGACGTCAATGCCGTCGGAATTGGCCACATCCAGGGGATTGAGAATGCGGATGGCATCGATCAGGACATCCCTGCAGCCCCCGATATGGAGGGTCCAGAAAGCGACATTGCAGAGGACGCAGTCCCGGAAGGTGAGGTGACGGCAGTTTTCAAAGTAGATCAGTGTGGGGCGCGGATAAAAGTCGCCGGTGACGTAATAGGGGGAAACCCGGCGGACAAAGGCATCGCCGCACCCGTCAATGGTCCCCGGTCCCGTGATCGAGGCAAACTCGGCATCAAAGGCATACAGAAAGACATAGGACGGTTTTCCGGTGACGGGGGTGCCCACAGAGGAAACGTTCCCCTCTCTTTTCGGCTGGTCCGGCCGGAAATAGGCCTCCAGCCGGTCCATGGCCCGGAGGGTGCTGCCGTTTTCCAAATGCAGTTCCACATGGCTTTTGAGGGTCAGGCTTGAACTGCGGTACGTGCCGGGATGCAGAAGGACACGGCCGCCGCCGGCCAGATATGCCGCGTCGATGGCCGCCTGGATCGCAGCGGCATCATCGCTCACGCCGTCGGCTCTGGCACCGTAATGAATGGGATCAAAGTCCATGATTTATTCCTCCTTTGCATACAGTTCGCTGAGACGCTGACATTCACGGGCAATCCAGACGGGAATTTTCTCAAAGAGCGTGGGCCAGGGCAGAAAAAGATCTGCCGGAACGGGCGGCTGCCGGAGAAAACGGAGAGACGGGGTAAAGGAAAGGTGCTCCCGAAGCCAGCGGATGCTGTTTTGGTTGTCGCGGTCCGTGGGGACAAAGAGGTCTTTTCCGCTGGGGGACCAGGCGGCCTCAAAAGGGTTCCCGATGAGCACCGGACCGCCGGCCTGCGTGCAGCACCGGTCCCAGCCCGGGTAGAGCCGGGTCATGTCGCCGGAGGCCAGAAACGCGTGCTTGCCGGGCTGACAGAAGGCCTGGACATGGCCATTGTCCGGGGAAAGGGCGCCCGGAAAATCCGGAAGGAGCAGATTCAGGTATTTCCCGTGATAGCTGCCCTGCGCATCACGGAGGTTCCCGTCCGGGCCGAGAAAGACCCAGATATGCTCAAGATCGTACATGTGTTCCACGTCGTAATCGAAGTAGAACGCATATTCGATAATTAACCCGCCTGGCTCCGGCTCGATCCGGCGTTTGGGAAACGAGGCACTTTGGGCAGCCGTGCGAAAAATGGTGTACCCGACAGCCCGCAGGGGAATGGTTTCGGCAGCGTCCATGTGGAGAATCGGGGCATAGGCAAGTGCCAGTTCAGAATCAGTCATCCTCATCCTCCAGCTGCGATTCAATGAGTTCAGCCAGCGGGAACAGTTCCTCCGGGGTATGGATGCGCCAGGTGGGGACATCATCCGGACATTCCGGTTCAAAGGAACGGCGGCTGGACCAGTCAAGGAGGACGGAGCGGATGCCGAAGCGGCTGGCGCCCCGAATATCCCGCTTTACATTGTTGCCCACCATGATGATGCGGTGCTTGTCCTTTTCGGTCAGTGACAGGGCCTGCATGGCGGATTCAAACATCCGGGCCGAGGGCTTGTCCTCTCCGACTTCCTCGGAAATGATCCAGGCGGAAAAGATGTGGCTGAGGCCATGCTCCTTCATCATATTCCGGAAAGAGGCGGTCAGGCCGTCGGCAACCATGATAATCGGGTATCCGCTGTCGTGTAGGGCGAGCATCGTGGTGCGGGCACCCGGAATGCAGTCCGCATGCGTGACGACGCTCTCAGCATTCCGGACCTCGGTTCCCTCATCAATGATGGTATCCCCGATATCGGTAAAAATGATCAGTTTCTTTTTCATGGAATGTTTTCCTCCGGTTGTTTGAAATGCCCTGCCGCCATGGAGGAGCAGCAGGGCATCATCATTGTTTTTTGCCGATTGGAACGGCATATGAAAACTGGCCGTGTCAGTCTTCGGAATAGAGAAAGTATATCATAGGTCAGTTGTCGTGACAACGTGAAAAGTGATTGTTTTTTAGGGAGAGCCATGTTAAACTGAGTGCTGTCATGAAAGCGCAGACGGAGGAATGGCCCTGCCGCGAAGCGGCAGCTTGGTCAGATCCGAGTGCATGTGAAGCGGTTCCGCAAAAGACCAGCATTGAGGCAGAAGAAAAGTGACCCTGCCGCGAAGCGGCAGCTTGGTCAGATCTGAGTGCATGTGAAGCGGCTCCGGCGAAGGAATGACATTGAACAGTGGAGGAGGACAGCTGAGTTGAAGACCTACATTGAGACTGCCCTGGCACCGCGTATCCGGGGTGACGGCGGATGGGTGGAATTTGAGTCACTTGAGGGAAAATGCCTGACCCTGGTTTTCAGAGGAGAGTGCTCCAAGTGCCTGATTCTGGACAGGTGCTGCAGATGGATCGAAGAGAAGATCCGGACGGATCTGGGGCAGGAGGTACAGGTCATTCCTGTACGAAAGAAGCCCTTTTTCTGGGATAATTAGTCAGGAGGAGAAGTATGGCTCATGTAAAAGTTGTCCGCCGGTCCATGCGCCCGGAAGAGTGGACGGACCTGCGTTTTACCTGGCTTCAGCGGGGCATCTGGGCAGATGAGGAGGAAATTACCGGTCTGCGGGTCCGTGATGCGCATCAGATCAGTGAAAATGCCTATGAATTTGTGGACGGGGAGGAACGGCCGCTGAATCGCGGGGATATGATGTTCACCCCGGATGGCACGGCCTTTATCCGCGGAACGGCGAACATTCCGGAGCGCTTTGCCGGGCAAAGGGTGTATCTGCGCCTGCATACGGCGGCGGAGATGATTGTCCGCGTCAACGGAAAACTGGTGGGCGGCATTGACCCGAACCGGGATGCGATTCTGCTGACCCCCTATATCGACCGGCCTGAACTGACCATTGAAATTGAGGCCTATAACCGTTCCAAGCCGGATGATGAACGGAATCCGGCCTCGCTGAGCACCAGAGGCTGCCGGCAGATTTTTGAGGGCGCGTTCCTGTGCACCCGGCGGGACAATGTCCAGTCCCTGGTCTATGACTATATTCTGTTCATGGACATGGCCCACAGCGAATACTTCAATGAGGATCTGAGACGGTACCTGTTTAAGGAACTCAGCAAGGCGCTGGATTTTGTGGATTTTGACACCTTCGAAGGCGTGGATGAGGCCGCCCGGTATGTGGAGGAGAAGATCTATCAGAATACCGATTTCAAGGGCTCCGGCGACGTGGCACTGGTTGCCCACAGCCATCTGGATATTGCCTATTACTGGCGGCGCATTCATGCGGTACAGAAAAATGCCCGGACCATTCTGATTCAGCTTCGCCTCATGGACCGCTATCCGGAATTCCGGTATACGCATACCCAGGCCTATACCTATGAGACGCTGGAAAAGTACTATCCGGAACTCTTCAAGGAGCTCTCCGCCCGGGTGGCAGAGGGCCGGTTTGAACCGGTGGGCGCCATGTATGTGGAGCCGGACTGCAATATTCCGGCGGCGGAGAGCCTGATCCGGCAGTTCCTGTACGGCCAGCACTTTTTCCGCCGTGCTTTTGGGAAAACGGTGGACAATGCCTGGTTGCCGGATGTCTTTGGCAACAGCTGGATTCTGCCGCAGATTCTGCGCAAATGCGGGGTCTCCTATTTTGTCTCCAACAAGATGTCCACCTGGAACGA
>DGWH01000006.1:1808-10766 GCA_002395225.1 Christensenella sp. UBA4263 | reverse complement strand
ACCAACCGGTTCCCGCACAACAACTTCATCTGGAAGGGCATTGACGGGACAACCGTGTATGCCTGTGTGCCGCCCACCCATTTCATTACCTGGAATATGCCCAGCCAGGTTCAGGAAAACTGGGAGGCCTATCAGGACAAGGAGACAGGCGGACAGACGCTGCAGATGTACGGGTACGGGGACGGCGGTTCCGGCGCCACGGAGGAAATGGTGGAACTGGCCCGGCGTTTCCCGCGGGTCAGCGCCATGCCGAAAGTGGAACTGACCGGCGGCTCTGAATTCCTGCACAGGAATTTTGACGGAAATCAGGAACTGGCCACGTGGGACGGGGAATTGTATCTGGAAATGCACCGGGGCACGTTTACCACCAAATCCAATCTCAAGCAGCTGAACCGGCAGATGGAGTTCATGCTGCGCAATGCCGAACTGGTGCTGGCGCTGAGAACCTTATCAGGTAAGGCGTATCCGGGGGAGGAACTGACAGAGATTTATAAAAAGGTGCTGCTCAATCAGTTCCATGACATTCTGCCCGGATCCCACATCCGCCCGGTGTATGAGGACGCCATGGCGGATTACGAGGAGGCTAAAAAGCGCCTGAGGGCCCTGCTCTCAGAGGCGGTTGTTCCGGACCGGCTGTTTAATTCCCTCAACTTTGACCGCACGCTGGTGCAGTTCATCCCCATGGACGGCGGTGCGTTTGAGCGGGACGGCGTGACCGGGACGTACCGGGCGCTCCGGTTTCCGGCCCTTGAGGCGGCGGATGTTCCCAAAAGCGATGGTGCAGGAAACGCTGACTGGATTCAGGTTTGTCCGGGAGAAAATGGAAAAGTGCTGGTAAAGACCGGAAAATGGACGGCGGCGCTGTTTGAGGACGGCAGCTTTGAAAGCCTTCAGGACAGCAGCGGCCGTGAATATGTGCGGGCCGGTGCCGGGTTTAACAAACTGCATATCTGGGCGGACCATCCGGGCATGTATGATGCCTGGGACATTCTGCCCAACTATAAGGACGTCGAACTGCCGGTCCGCGTGGTAAAAGGCCTCCGGCTGACAAAAGCGGATGCCGCGTGTGCGGAGCTGACGGCGGACCTGGCCACGGAAAAGAGTACCTGGCAGATGATCATCCGTTTCTTCGCCTCGGATGACCGGGTCATTGAGGTGGAGCATCAGGTGGACTGGCATGAGAAACACCGTCTGGCCAAGGTCAATTTCGGCCCGGATGTGCTGACGCGGGAAATCGTGTGTGATACCAGTGCCGGCTATATCCGGCGCAGCCTGACGAAAAATACCAGCTGGGAGCAGGCCAGATATGAGGTCTGCCACCATAAGTGGTTCGATCTCAGCGAACCGGACGGCGGCGTGGCCGTGATCAACAGCGGCAAGTACGGTGTCGGCCTTGAGGGGGATGAGGTCAGTCTCAGCCTTCTTCGTTCCACGATCCGTCCGGACATTGAAAGCGATATGGGCAGGCACAGTTTGCGCTACCTCATTGTGCCGCATGAAGGGGACCATCTGGCGGCAAAAATCAACCGTCTGGCCTTTGAGTACAATGTCCCGCTGGTCAGGGCAGAGCCGGCTGTTCCCGAATGGCTTCGTCAGCTGCTGACCCGTGCGCCCCTGTGGCTGCAGTGCCTCAAGATTTCAGAGGACGGGCAGTATCTGGTGATCCGTCTGAGCGAGCAGGACGGCCGCCGCGGCACCCTTTCCCTGCCTGTGGAAATGGTCCGGATGAACATGCTGGAGGATGTGGAGGGACCGGCGGACAGGGTCAGCTATCATCCCTTTGAACTCCTGACCCTGGGCATTCCCCTTGAAAAACTGAACAGACAGGCATAAAAAGATGCGGGCACTGCCCGCATTTTTTTCGGTTGTCCATGGACGGGAAAGCCGCTATAATACACTCATCATCTGGTCGGAGGAAAGAGAAATGAACCGTAAAATCGTGGTGATGATTCCGCGGCTTGAAACGGCACTGATGGACCGCATCCGGGAAAAGGCCGGGGCTCTTGGATTCAGTGCGGAATTCTATGCAGATGAAACGGATGCGCGTGCGGCGGTGGCGGATGCGGAAATTCTTGTCAGCAATGTGGTTTCCCTGTGTGCACATGCCCCAAAGCTCAGGTGGATGTGTACCTCCAATGCCGGTGTGGAGGGGTATCTGCAGCCGGGTGTTTTCGCCTCTGAAAACGTGATGCTGACCAATTCCTCCGGCGCGTACGGGGTGACCATCGCCGAACACATCGTGATGGTCACCCTGGAAATGATGCGCCGGGAGGCGGAGTACCGCAGCATTGTCGCGGCTCATGATTTCCGGCGCGATCTGGCCATTCGCTCCATCTACGGGGCCAGGGTGACCCTACTGGGAACCGGGGATGTCGGCAGAAAGGCGGCAGCCAGGCTGCGCGGCTTTCTGCCGGCCAATGTGACCGGCGTCAGCCGGAGCGGACGCCCGGTGCCGGAAATGGATCAGGTTGTTCCGGTGACAGAACTGGACAGTGTTCTGCCGCAGACGGATCTGCTGATCATGTCCCTGCCCGGGACACCGGAAACGGTTCACATTCTGAACGAGGAACGGATTCGCCGCCTGCCCCGGGAGGCGTATCTGGTGAATGTGGGACGGGGGAGTGCCATTGACCAGGGAGCGCTGGAACGGTGCATGCGGGAGGGACATCTGGCCGGCGCGGCACTGGATGTGTTTGAAATGGAGCCGATACCGCCCGGGGATTCGATCTGGAGCTGCCCGAGACTGCACATTACGCCGCATTGCTCGGGGAACATCACGCTTTCTCATACGCGACGGTTCATTGTGGAAATGTTCCTCAGGGATCTTGAAAACTATGCGGCAGGCAGGCCGCTTGAGGCACTGGTCAATCGGCAGCTGGGTTACTGACGGGAGCGACAGTCTGTGAGACTTCAGACAAAGTTGCTCAGGTACATGAGAAATGAGGGCTATGGAGGAGGGAAATGCATGAAGCTGACACTGAAAGGACTCAGCAGTCCTGAATGGGAACAGAAGGGCATTCATCTGCCGGGATTTTCCGTGGAGGAAACGGCGGAAAAGACAAAAGCGCATCCGGACTGGGTACATCTGGGCATCGGCAATATTTTCCGGATCTTCATCGGCGGGATCTGTGACCGCCTGATTGAGGAGGGGGAGTCGGACCGGGGAATTACCTGTGTGGAAACCTTTGACTTTGAGGTGGTGGACCGTATCTACCGTCCGCATGACAATCTGGCTCTGGCGGTAACCCTGTACGGAGACGGGACCACTGACCGGCGGGTTGTGGGTTCGCTGTGTGAGGCGATCGCGGCAAGAAAAGAGGACAGGGCGGCAAGAGCGCGGCTTCGGGAGATCTTTACGGATTCCGGCCTTCGCCTGGTGTCCTTTACCATTACCGAAAAGGGCTATGCCCTGCGCAATGCCGCCGGGGACCTGTTTGACTTCGTCCGGGAGGACATGGAAAAAGGGCCTGAGGCAGTGAATGGTGCCATCGCCCTGGTTGTTTCCCTGCTCCTGGACCGCTATCTGGCAGGGCAGTGGCCTCTGGCCCTTGTCTCCATGGACAATGTCTCTCACAATGGAGAGAAGCTGCGCGGGGCGGTGCTGGAAATGGCCGGCGCCTGGGCTGAGCGCGGGCTTTGTCCGACGGACTTCCTGTCCTATCTTCAGGATGAATCCCGGATTGCCTTCCCCTGGACCATGATTGACAAGATCACACCGCGTCCCAGTGAGAGTGTCCGGGACATGCTCACCTCCCTGGGGGTCGAGGATATGGACATCGTGATTACAGAGAAAAAGACGTATATCGCGCCCTTTGTCAATGCGGAGGCGCCCCAGTATCTGGTGATTGAGGACAAGTTCCCCAACGGGCGTCCGGCCTTTGAAAAGGCCGGGGTCTATCTGTGCGACCGTGAAACGGTGAATGCGGCGGAGCGCATGAAAGTAACAGTCTGCCTGAATCCGCTGCATACGGCACTGGCGCCGTATGGCTGCGTGCTGGGGTATACGCGTTTTTCGGATGTCATGCGGGATGAGGAGATGCAGCTGCTGGTTCACCGTGTTGCAGATGAGGGAATGAAGGTGGTGCATGATCCGGGCATCCTTTCGCCCCGGGCATTCATTGATGAATGCATCAATGTCCGTTTCCCGAATCCGTATATTCCGGATACCCCGCAGCGCATTGCGGTGGATACCTCCCAGATGGTCGGGATCCGTTTCGGTGAGACCATCCGGGAATATGTGAAGCGGACCGGTTCAGCCGGGGAGCTGATCGGCATTCCGCTGGCGATTGCCGGATGGTTCCGGTATCTGATGGCCGTGGATGATGCCGGAAAGCCGTTTGAACTGTCGCCGGATCCCATGAACGGGGAACTTCAGGCCGCTCTGGCCGGGATCATTGTCGGCCGGCCGGAAACCTATACGGGGCAGCTGCGGCCTTTCCTTGAAAATGCCGCTGTGTTCGGAAGCAATCTGTATGAGTCCGGTATCGGAGACCGGATTGAGGCGTATTTCACAGAGGAGATCGCCGGAACAGGCGCCGTACGCGAAACGGTGCGCCGTGTTCTCGGAGAAAAGGCGGAAAAGAGATGAACAGGAAGCGCATCTGTGTGGCCGGAATCGGTGCGGTTGGCGGACTCCTTTCTGCCATGCTCGCGCCGGTCTGCAAAGCAAACCTGACGGTCTATACCCGCGGGGAAAAGGCAGAAAAGCTCAGAACAAACGGTCTGGTTCTGCACAGTGAATTTTACGGGGAAAAGCGGGCAGCGGTCCGCGTTTCCACCTGTGCGGAGGAGATCGGCGTGCAGGACCTGATAATCATCTGTGTTAAGAACTATTCCCTTGAACAGATTGCGGAGGAGCTGCGTCCATGCATTGGAAAAGGGACGGTGCTGCTGCCCGTACTCAACGGGGTGGATGCCGGCGAGCGGCTGCGTCATCTGTTCCCGGAGGCGGTGGTCTGCGATGCGGTCATCTACACCATATCCGGTGCAAATCCGGACGGGTCCGTCACGCAGACCGGTCAGTTTACCCACATGTTTGTCGGGAGCCGGGAAAAGGACGAACTTCACCAGCGGTGTGCCCGGGCCGTTGCACAGCTGTTCATGGAGACCGGTTTTGACTGCCGGTTTACCGAGAACATTGAGGGTGAGATCTGGCAGAAATTTGTGCTCAACTGCGCGTTCAACACACTGACCGCACGGCACCGGACGACAACGGGCGGAATCCGGGAAAATGAGAAAATGAAGGCGGATATCCATTCCCTGCTGTCAGAGGCTTACCGGGCAGGCATCGCGGAAGGGGTGCAGCTGCCGGATGATCTGGTTGAGGTCAAATACGACTATGTCATCTATCGTCAGCCGGCGGAGGGGACCAGTTCCATGGCCCGGGATGTGGAGGCACACCGGACGATTGAACTGGATGCCTTTACGGGAACGGTGCTGCGCCTTTCCCAAAAACACGGCCTTGCTGCACCGGTAACGCAGGAATACCACGAGGCACTCCGGAACATGACGAAACAGGGATAACGATTTTCTGAAAAAAACAAAAGGTGATTCCATACGGAATCACCGGAAAAAGTCAGACAAACCGGAACAGGTTGAGTCCGATTTCCTCATTCATCTGCCGCTCCACGGTTCCCTCAAGAACGTGGATGAACATTTCGCAGGTGGCAGAGACACGAAGCTCGTTGATGTGTCCGCCGTGTGCGCGCAGTTCCTGGTCACATACGGTGCCGTGAAGATGCAGGTATACCTGGCCGTCCTTTGTGGTGACACTTCCGCCCAGATGTCCGATTTCCATGGGGCCATCAAAGGTGTGGCGGAAAAAGGTTTTCGTCGGCACGTCATAGACGCAGACAATGGCATGATCGACAGCACCCAGCGCTTCGACGGTAGCCAGATGGATCTGTTCCTTTTCACACAGTTCCGTCAGTTTTGCAACAACCTCCTCGCCGCGGTCCATGCGTACGGCGTAGGTGTTTCCGAATTTTCTGTACTCCATTTTCTCCCTCCGATTACTTGAGGACGGGCACGGGCCGGTCCAAAGTGCTCCAATTATGAAGGACAGGCCGCTGATTGTCAACTGTCCCGGGGAACATAAAAAAATTAAAAAAAAACCGAGAACCCGAAAATGTCGCTTCCGCGGGGACATTTTCGGGGTTTTTTTATGCTATGCTTGTCTTGACTCGATTTAGGAGCGCCTGTCGTGCAGAAAAAGCTGGTCAGATTCAGGCTGCTCCGCTGAAAGACAAGTACTGAGGAGGTAAAGACGATGGAATTCAGAGAGGAACAATGGATGCAGGAACGACAGAGGGTTGCCGAACTGCGTCCCATGGATCCGGTTTTCATGCAGTGTATGTTTGCATACAATCCGCACCTGCTGGAGAAAACGGCAGGAATTATCCTGCAGCGCAGAGATCTTGTGCGGAAAGGACGGCCGGAAACAGGGAATGCGGTGAGTATCCGGATGAGGGACAGAATGGAAACGGAAATCCGGGTATTCATAACCGGTGAGGGGTTTCTCTCTGTCCGGAAAATGATGGGAATTGTTCCCTATGATCCGCAAAAGACGGGACGGGCAGAATTTGACATCCGGATTGCGGAAAATGATGTCTTCGGACAGGGATGGCCGGTTTACTGTTTTGAGTCCGGTACGGTGACACGGCTGTATATCAATGGTCAGTATCGCAGGGAATCGGCATTGAGCTGTCTTCTTCATGATTTTCGGTGCAGGAATCCGGACAACATGCTTCTCCCGGAAATGATTCTGACCGTCCGGCGGCTGAAAGAGAGTGAAACCGGAATCCGGTATGTGCTCCGTTCACTTTACAGCGAACAGCCGGACAGGACGGCTGCCTTCGGATAATCTTGTCAGAAAAACCGGCGAAAGTGGGTGAATGCGAGAGGAACGAGAATGCCCGATTAACTGACCGTGCAGGGACTGGTACAAGGATGGGTCAGCTGTGTCCGGAGATACTGACAGGGGCATCAGAGTGACGATGGCCGTTCGAGAATAGACTTTCCCGCACAGACTTGTAAAACCCGGTTCTCAGCAGGCTACTGCAATGGATTTTGCGTCCGAATGCATTTTATCAGAGAACGGTGTTGAAAAAAAAAGAGGAGAGGAGTATGATGAAAATGAAAAAAGAACAAAGCCCAAAATGAATCAGGAACACCTGGATGAACCGAATCAAAAACAGAAGGAAGAAACGGAACAGAAGGGGCTCAACAAGCCATATGACAGTGCATTTAAGAGCATCGTTCAGAAGTGTCCACGACTGGCGCTGTTTCTGATCGATGAAATGTTTTACCAAAATGGATTGATTTCGAAGGAATATGATGGAACGGAGCAGGTGAATCTGCTGAATGGTGAACTGACAGATCTGGAAGATGGAAATCTGGCAGAAGATATCCGGCTGAAGGTGGAAAACGAAGAACATGGAATCCACTTGGAATGTGAATCTTCGCCTGGAAATTTCAGAGTGATGCTGCGGGTGGTACAGTACCATATGCGAACAGCCGTGGACAACATGAAAGTGTACAATAGGTGTATCAAGGTCCGGATTGATGTTTCAGGAGTGCTGTTTTTGCGGTGCACCAAGAATACCCCGAAAAAGGTTTGGGTAATTGTGGAAGGGCCGCTGGGCAGCATGTTCTATCCGATTCCGGCGCTGCTTTTGAAGAGTTATGATCGGGAACTGATTTTGGAGAAGAAACTGTACATTCTGCTCCCTTTCCTGTTTTTCAACTATGAAAAAGAGTTGGAAAACGTGGAAAATCCGCAGAATTTCGAGAAGCTTAAGAGTCTTTATGGTCAGATTATCGATGATCTGAAAGAGAAAACTGCGGATGGATCCATTAATGCATATGAAGCGCAGACGCTGTATGTGGCGTTGAGAATTGTTTTAGAAGCGCTGGGCCGAAAGAACAATGCCATGAAGGAGGTTAAGGAGATTATGGGCGGAAGAGTGCTGAAATTCCCGGCAGATAAGGTGTTTAATGAAGGGAAAAGCGAAGGAAGAAAAGAAGAACGCAAAGAATGGCTGGAAAAGGAAAGAGAATGGCAAAACAAGGACAAAGAATGGCAGAAGGAACGCCAGAAGATGCAGCAGGAAATTGAAAGATTGCGGAAGTCTCTGAAGGGAACGAATGGAACGCCCGGATTGGCCACATAAACATGTGTCTGGGCAGTGTCGGCATGCACTGTGCCCTCTTGCCTGATGACTGGCCAGACAGCTTTCCGGTCAGAGAAGCACCGAGACAAAAAGAACAAGACCATGAATGGGTTTGAGGCACAGTGCCGATTTGCCAAATCTGAGTATTGGAAAGGAAGAGGAGCCGAATTAAGACCAAACGACGGAACATAAATGAGGCTAAGAAGATTATGGGCGGAAGAGTGCTGAAATTCCCGGCAGATAAGGTGTTTAATGAAGGGAAAAGCGAAGGAAGAAAAGAAGGACGAAAAGAAGAACGCAAAGAATGGCTGGAAAAGGAAAGAGAATGGAAAAATAAGGACAAAGAATGGCAGAAGGAACGCCAGAAGATGCAGCAGGAAATTGAAAGATTGCGGAAGAATCTGAAGGAAATGAATGCAACGCCCGGATTGGCCACATAAACATGTGTCTGGGCAGTGTCGGCATGCACTGTGCCCTCTTGCCTGATGACTGGCCAGACAGCTTTCCGGTCAGAGAAGCACCGAGACAAAAGAACAAGACCATGAATGGGTTTGAGGCACAGCGCCGATTTGCCAAATCTGAGTATTGGAAAAGAAGAGGAGCCGAATTAAGACCAAACGACGGAACATAAATGAGGCTAAGAAGATTATGGGCGGAAGAGTGCTGAAATTCCCGGCAGATAAGGTGTTTAATGAAGGAAAAAGCGAAGGCCGAAAAGAAGAACGCAAAGAATGGCTGGAAAAGGAAAGAGAATGGAAAAATAAGGACAAAGAATGGCAAAACAAGG
>DGWH01000006.1:0-1717 GCA_002395225.1 Christensenella sp. UBA4263 | reverse complement strand
GGCAAAACAAGGACAAAGAATGGCAGAAGGAACGCCAGAAGATGCAGCAGGAAATTGAAAGATTGCAGAAGTCACTGAAGGAAATGAATGCAACGCCCGGATTGGCCACATAAACATGGGTTTGAGCAGTGCCCGGCATGAACCGTGACCTCTTTCCTGCTGACTGGCCAGACAGCTTTCCAGTAGTAAGTACAAAGCCCGGTTTCCGGTTGGCTTTTCCCATGGATTGTACGATCAGCTCAAACAGAGGGAAATCCAGAGCCTGACAGATGCTGCTGCAAAGCAGGAAACTGGAGAAAGGCCGTTTAATCTGAACAGATCACCCTTCGCACCTCCATACATGACAGTGTTTGGCGGTGCGGAGGGCTTTACTTTGATTTTAGGCAGGTTAGGCATGAAGCACGTATTTCGGTTCCTGGGTTATTCTTTCTGTTTGAACACGGATACAGCGGGAGAATACAGAAAAGCCATCCGGGATTTCCGGATGGCTTTGTGTTACATCATGCTGCGATAGAGAGCCTTGATCTCCTCGACACTGGTATCACGCGGGTTGCCGGGACAGCAGGCATCTGCAAAGGCACTCTCAGACAGGAAGGTGACGTCCTCTTCCTTGAGGATTCCCTTGAGGTTGGCCGGGATGCCCACATCTGCAGAAAGCTTCTTGACGGCAGCGATCGTGGCCTTTGCCGCGGCCTCATCATCCATGGCGTCAATGCCTTCAACACCCATGGCTTCGCCAATAGCGCGGTAGCGCTTGCCGGCGACGCTGGCATTGTATTCAAGACCGCAGGGGAGAAGGATGGCACAGGCAACGCCGTGCGGGGTGTCATACAGAGCGGAAAGACCATGGGCCATGCTGTGAACGATACCAAGACCGACGTTGGAGAAGCCCATGCCGGCGATGTACTGTCCCAGCGCCATGCCCTCGCGTCCGTCCGGATCATTCTGAACGGCCGCGCGCAGATTGCGGCTAATGAGGCGGATGGCCTCGAGATGGAACATGTCGGAAATCGTGCAGTGTCCCTTGGTGATATATCCCTCAATGGCGTGCGTGAGGGCGTCCATGCCGGTTGCGGCGGTGAGGCCCTTGGGCATGCTGGACATCATATCCGGGTCAACAACGGCAATCTCGGGAATATCGTTGGTGTCGACGCAGACAAACTTACGCTTCTTTTCCACGTCAGTGATGACGTAGTTGATGGTTACCTCGGCAGCCGTTCCGGCGGTGGTGGGGACGGCAATGGTGAAAACGGCGTGATTCTTGGTGGGGGCGACACCCTCGAGAGAGCGGACATCGGCAAATTCAGGATTGGTGATGATGATGCCAATCGCCTTTGCCGTATCCATGGAGGAACCGCCGCCAATGGCCACGATGCTGTCCGCATCGGCCTTTTTGAAGGCGGCAACACCGTCATTGACGTTTTCAATGGTCGGATTCGGCTTGATGTCGCTGTAAATTTCATAGGAAATATTGGCTGCATCCAGCAGGTCCGTGACCTTTTTGGCAACACCGAACTTGATCAGGCTGGCATCCGTGCAGACGAAAACCTTTTTCTTTCCATGATTCTGAAGCTCGGGAACGATATTCTCGATAGCACCGTGTCCATGATAGGAAATAGAGTTGAGTACGATACGACTGGCCATTTGAAATTCCTCCTTCTTCATCATTCGGGAGAGCTGCGTGTTTGAAGACAATGTCGTTTAGTTTAGCGAAGTG
>DGWH01000011.1:32885-61723 GCA_002395225.1 Christensenella sp. UBA4263 | reverse complement strand
CGGTTCGGTCCGGTGACGGTTCTGCAGATCCTGACCCTGGGCATGGAAAAGTACACGGACGTGATTGCCGATACGCTGCTTGAGTGCGTGAAGCCGGCGTGCCTGTATCTGGCCAATGATGACCGGATCCGGGAAAAAGAGGGCATGACCTGTTATACCCGGGAATATTTCGGGACGCTGCCGGAACAGCTCCTGATTGAGGAAAACGGGCTTCGCATGCAGGTGGATATCCGGGGCGGACAGAAAACAGGATCTTTCCTGGATCAGAAAGCCAATCATCTGTATCTGCGCCAGTTTGCCAAAGGCGCCCGGGTGCTGGACTGCTTTTCCTATGCCGGCGGATTTGCCCTCAACGCGGCCGCGGCAGGCGCCGCGGAGGTGACGGCGGTGGACATCAGCGAGGCAGCGGTGTCCCTGATCCGTACCAATGCTGCGCTGAATGGATTCGATATTCAGGCGGTATGTGAGAACGCGTTTGATTACCTTCGCGAGCAGGTCCGAAAGGGAACATCCTTTGATGTGGTTGTGCTGGACCCGCCTGCCTTTACCAAGGCACATGCCAACCTTGAAAATGCCTGCCGGGGATACAAGGAAATTGCGCTCTCGGCCATGCGGCTTCTTCCGGCAGAGGGCATCCTGGCCACGCATTCCTGTTCCTACCATATGCCGGAGGAGACGTTCCTCAATACCGTCTATTCGGCAGCACAGGACCTGCACCGCCAGGTACAGCTCCTTGACCTCAGGAGACAGGACATGGATCATCCCGTTCTGGCGGGATATCCGGAGAGCCATTACCTGAAGAGCGTGTGGCTGAGAATGCTGGATTAGATCTTAGCAGAACCATTAAGAATAAAGCGAAAGCAGGGGCCGGTTTTCCGGCCCCTGCTTTCGTTGGATAACGCTTCAACAGGATCCTGGGACCATCTCTTTAAACAGTACCAGATACACACGTCCCAACTCGTTTGCCCGCTTCGCGCATGCATCTGTAAATCCGGACTTCGAAAAAAGAAAGAAATGCTTTTCCGGATAAGAAAAGAGATTGCTGCGCTTGATGAGCGTTTCCAGAATGTTCAGGTCAACTTTTTCATTGGTCCACTTACATTCGCCAAAGAGGGCGGTGTCCTTATCCTGTTCGCCCATGATGTCGATTTCTGCCTGACGTTTATGAATCGGATCATTGCCCCACCAGCGGTCAAGGGAAGTGAAAAACACAGGTGATTTTCCGTTCAGCAGCAGTCTCCAGAGGTATTGCTTGCAGATTTCTTCAAATACCTTGCCCATGTAAAAGGAAAGCTGAGGTTCAATGCGCTGATAGACCAGATCTGCTGCGCCGCGGGAGATCTGGGAGGCGTTCTCCGGGACAAAACGATACCAGAAGCAGCATGTTGTCATCTATGACGCAGAGTGCCTTTTTAGACGCGTTTTCCCCGTAAGGCAGTTCCCTTTTTATGATGCCGGTCAGCATCAGATTTTTCAGGTGGGAGGAGCAGACGCTGGGTTTTTCACCTACCCTGTCGGAAATCTCTGACATGCGGGATGAACCGGCAGCAACAGCGGTAATGATCGCCGTGTACAGAGCCGGTTCCCGAACCTCCTGCTTCAGCCGATTCATGGGTTCCTCATACAGAGAGGATGCGGGAGTCAGGAACGTGTTTTGGATATTCTCCCGGATGCTGAGCCTGTCGCTCATCTGCAGGAGATAGTGCGGCGTGCCGCCCGTGATCCCGTAAGCCAGGGCTTTATACTCTGCGTAAAAGCCCTTAAAGAATGCACAGCTCTCCGCAAAATCAAAGGGGCAGCACTGATCTGCGCAGTTTGCCTGCCGTACAAAGGTACTTTGTAAGCCAGTACATGCTCCTCCATGGAGGACATGGAGGAGCTGCACAGAATCAGCATCATTTTGGATGTGTCCCTGAACTTGTCGATCAGCAGTTGCAGCGTGGAAGCGAGGCCTTTCGCGGCCCGGGCCACATACGGATATTCGTCGATGACCAGAATCAGGCGTTCCTTCTCGGACAGTCTGAAAACCATCTCAAGGGCAGCCTGAAAAGAAAGGACAGTTCCCGAAATAATGCCTTGCTGAACGTGGCAATTCGGATTGACATCAGGCTCTGGACTCGCTTAAAATCAGACCGAAGAGGGAGGATCACTGCATAGTTGCATAATTGAATGGAAGCTTAAGCGGCATACGCTGTTGCCGGATGAAACGGAAGGCTGCTTTGGAAGCCTTTTGAAACGTCATGAAAAGGAGGGATGATCATGGCGGATGTGATGGCAGTTGCAAATCTGTTTCTTCATCTTGCGGAAGAGCAGGCAAATGAGATGAACGGAGATCTGATGACGGATCTCAAGCTTCAAAAGATGCTCTATTTTGCTCAGTGCTGGTTTCTTGCCAGGCATGGGAAGCTGCTCTTTAACAGCCGAATCGAGGCGTGGAATCACGGCCCTGTTGTACCGGATGTGTATGAGGCGTACAAGACATACGGATGTAATCCGCTTCATGCAGCCCCTGTAAATTACGATCAGTTCACAACGGATGAATTCAGCACAATTCTCGATGTGTTTGCTTATTATGGGAAGTATTCCGCATCAGGTCTTCGCGAATTGTCACATAAAAGCGGTTCCCCATGGGCTGCTGTTTACGTGCCGGGTGTCAAACACATCGAAATCACAGCAGAATCCATGAAGGATTATTTCAAAAAGCAGGATCCTCTCGAGACTGCAGCAGACCGAATCCGAAGATTTGCGAAAGAATCGGGAAGAGACATCATTACGCCGGCGATCAGTGCGAAAGGAAATCCAATTCTCCCAGCCGATGACGATGAAGACTGGGGGGACTGGGATGACGATCAGACCGTGGAAAGTGTGGTGGGCTGAAATCGAGTTATATCACGAAGGCTCGAAAAAATCGGAAAACAGACGCCGATCGATATTGAAACAATCAGCCTGAAAATCTGAACTGTCTGTATGCTCGCCCTTTGGCGGGCATTTTTTCACAGCATTCAACAATAACATAAAAACGCTCTCCACACCGCCAAAACCTGTCGTTATGGGGACTGGAGAGTATTCGAATCTGCATCGATAGATTGTTTGATTCGTTGTGTAAGCAGGAGCACTAATCCACTGCCTGACGAGATTAATGCTGGCGTCAACGATGTACGAAATATCTTCTGCCTTTGTTCCCCTCTTGAACAGACGTATCGCGGTGGCCTGCTTTACTTCCATCTGTCCATCCCTCCGACCTTCGTTATGAATGGTTTTGCTCTCATGTTCCAAAATCCTTCCACCCATGACAGAATTCACGCCTTCCTTTGCTTTTTCGCCCTTTCTGGCGATGTTCTCAAGAACCACCTTTGTCATCTCTATGATGCTTCTCATGGGTGAAAATGGTAAACGGAATGAGAAAGTAAAGCTTCTTTTCAAATATGCCAGGCTCCATCCATCTGATAACTGTTTTACTCCTCCGATGCTGTGAAATCAAGAATTGTGAAACGGAAATTTTGGAGATTTTGGAAAATTTGCAAAAAAGCAAATTTTCTGTTGTATCTGCGGATAGACCTGTGGTATAATCGCAAATCGTGAAACGGGCGTTCCGCTATCGTCTTTAGGGGCTGGATATGAACGTCTATGGTGAAAGGAGAAATCGACCAATGAACGAGATCATCCGTGCGATCGAGAGCGAGCAGCTCAAGAAGGATCTTCCCAAGTTCAACGTAGGTGATACCCTGCGCGTCATGGTGAAGGTTGTTGAAGGCGATCGCGAGCGTCTGCAGGCCTTTGAAGGAATCTGCATTGCAAAGCGCAACGGCAGTGTTCGTGAAACGTTCACCCTGCGCCGTGTCTCTTATGGCATCGGTGTTGAGCGTACGTTCCCGCTGCATTCCCCGCGTCTTGACAAGATCACAGTCCTGCGTCGCGGCAAAGTCCGTCGGGCAAAACTGTACTATCTGCGTGAACTGTCCGGCAAGGCAGCCAAGATTAAGGAAAGATAATTGTGCTTATTCCCCAATGGGGATTCAGGAAAAGGAGCAGATGAAAGTCTGCTCCTTTTCTTGCAAAGGGCGTTCCGGGCAGAACATGTGCATGGACCGGACAGAACGTGTCAGCGACGACAAACAGAGAGGAGTGGGCCTGCCCACAGGCGGCAGTTGGTCAGACAGGTGCCCGGAAAAGCGGCGGTGCATTGGACCAGCGGATGGCTCATAAAGGTGACGGAAATGATACCGGAGGAGTGGCCCTGTCGCGCAGCGACAGATTGTCAAATCCAGGCTTCAGACAAAAGCAGCTCCGGCAAACGACCAGCATTGAGGCCTGCAGAGGAGTTGCCCTGTCGCGAAGCGACAGTTTGTCAAATTCAGACCTCAAGACAAAGCAGCTCCGGCAAAAGACCAACATTGAGGCCTGCAAACGAGGAAATCATCCGGACGGAGCGGACGATCAACTGGTACCCGGGGCACATGGCCAGGTCCAGGCGGCTTCTGGCTGAGCAGCTGTCCCGGACGGATGCCGTGATTGAACTGTGCGATGCGCGGATCCCCGGGGCCAGCCGGAATCCGGATCTGGATGCGCTGCTCTCCGGAAAACCGCGGCTGCTGGTGCTGAACAAGGCAGATCTGGCCGAACCGGAGGAAACACAGAAATGGCTTGCATTTTTGCGGCGTCAGGGCGTAAAATGTCTTTCCTACAATGGACTCAGGGGAAACGTTCGGAGCGTGCTTGACCGCATTTCGGATCTGACCCGGGAAAAAGTGGAAGCGCTTGCCCGGCGCGGCGTGAAAAAGACGGTCCGGCTGATGGTGGCAGGCGTGCCCAATGTGGGCAAGTCGACGTTTATTAACCGCCTCAGCGGTTCGGTGATGGCAAAGACCGGCGACCGGCCCGGGGTGACCCGGTCCAATCAGTGGGTCCGGATCAACCCGTACCTGGAACTGCTGGATACGCCGGGACTTCTGTGGCCGAAGATTGAAAATCAGGAGGATGCCCGGGCGCTGGCCCTGATCGGCACCATCAATGATCAGGTACTGGACCAGCAGGCCATGGCCGCAGAGCTTCTGATGCGCCTTCGGAAAACGCATCCGGAGGCGATCCGGACGCGGTTTCATATCCGGAACATGGACGCGGAGGGGGAGGAACTGCTCTGCGAGGCGTGCCGGGGACGCGGCTGGATCGTTGCCCGGGGCGAGGTGGATATGGACCGGGGCGCGGCGGTGATCCTGGATGAATTCCGCGCCGGGAAACTGGGCGCGGTGACCCTTGAGCGGGTACCGGAGGAACAGGCATGAAAAAGGACTGGCAGGCACGGCTTGAGGCCATTTCACAGATGGACCGGGAACTCTGGAAAGAGGGGACGGTGTTTGCCGGCCTGGATGAGGCCGGACGCGGACCGCTTTGCGGGCCGGTGGCGGCCGCCTGTGTCATCATGCCGCCGGAGCCATTGCTGCTGTATGTGGATGACAGCAAGCAGCTGACGGAGAAACGGCGCGAAATGCTCTATGAGCAGATTATGAAAACGGCCGTTTATGCCCGCGTGGTGATGGCGGAGCCGGAGGAAATCGACCGGATCAATATTCTTGAGGCCACCCGGCGCGCCATGGCGGAGGCGGCCAGGGAAGCCCCCTGCCGGCTGTTTCTGGTGGATGCGATAAAGTCACTGGAGGTGGAGGGCGAGGTGCGCGGCATCGTGCACGGGGATGCGCTCTGCTATTCCATCGCGGCGGCCTCCATCCTGGCCAAGGTGTCAAGGGACCGCCTGATGCTCGAGTATGACCGGCAGTATCCTCAGTACGGATTTGCCCGGAACAAGGGGTATGGAACGGCGGAGCACATCCGTGCGCTTCGGGAATATGGCCCCTGCCCGATTCACCGGCGGTCCTTTATCGGACACTTTGTTCCGTCGGACCGGTGAACCTTGTATTGAACCGGTTCGGCGGTTAACCTGAAAA
The DNA here is from genome assembly GCA_002395225.1 of Christensenella sp. UBA4263. Classification (GTDB taxonomy): domain Bacteria; phylum Bacillota; class Clostridia; order Christensenellales; family Aristaeellaceae; genus Ventricola. The sequence continues at coordinate 55,781 of DGWH01000011.1, read as the reverse complement.
TACAGCGCCGGAGCCTGCCTGCAGGCGGCTCTGGCAGCAGAAACGGGAAGGGTAGAGATGGCGACGGAAAAAACTGCCCATTGGTACGTGGTGCGTACGCTGGCGCTGAAAGAGGACCTCGTCGAACTTCTTCTGAAAAAGCAGATCGAGAATCCGGAAAATTCGGATGTCTTTGTGCAGGAAACGATGATTCCCACAAGGCTGGTCAAGTTCCTGCGGAACGGAAATGTGGTCGAAAAAAAACGGAAGCTTTTCCCGGGATACGTCTTTGTGAAGATGATCCGGACGACCCAGACCTGGTATGCGGTACGCTTTACGTACGGGGTCACCGGATTTGTCGGGATGAACAAGCGGCCGACGGCCATTTCGGCAGAGGAAGTGGAACGGATTATGAAGGCGCAGCTCCCGGAGAAGATCGACATCCGGGTGGGCGACCGGGTCAGGTTCAGATGGCCACTTGAGTATGCACTGCTCGGCTTTCCGCAGGGAATTGAGATGACCATTGAGAAGGTAAGCGATGATGAGCGCGTCCTGGCGGTTTCCTTTATGCTGGCGAACCGGAAAAGCGTGATTGAATGCGATTACGATTTCTGCCAGGTCGTGAGGGTGGAGGAGGAACAGTCGGCCACGGAAACGGACCGCCGGTGACCAGGGGCACATTGCTTTTTTTCCTCTGACCGAGTACAATATGGGCATTGCACAGAGTCTGCGCACGCTTATGTGCAGATTCTGTTTTTTATTGGAGAAACGTACATGCAGCATAAGAAAGGATTCCTGGCACTGGCGATTGTGCTGATTATCGGGCTTGTGATCGGATTTCGCACCCTGGGGCGGCGGGAAACGCCGGAGGAAGGGAACCGGATTCGAAACGGTCAGTTCAGCGAGGTAAACGGGTCAATGCCGGAGGACTGGGAAACCGGAATGTGGGTGACCAGTCCGGGAACCACGTTTTTTGAAGTCGTGACGCTGGAGGACGGGACGAAGGCGGCCCTGATCGAAAATGCCGGCAGCAATGATGCGCGGTTTGAACAGACCGTTTCCGTCAGTCCCAATACCTTTTATCGGTTCAGCGCGAAAGTCCGTGCCGAGGGATGCGGGGATGGCCTGGGGGCCAACCTGTCGTTCCTGGGGACGTACGGGACCAGCAGTGATCTGCACGATACGGACGGGGAATTCAGGGAGATTACCCTGTATGTGCAGACCGGTGCGGATCAGAAAGAGGCCACGGCGGCCATTCGCCTTGGCGGATACGGTTCGGAAAACACGGGCAAGGCCTGGTTTAAGGACGTCAGCCTGGAGGCGGTCTCGGAGGTGCCGGTTGGCACCAACACGCTGTATATCGGCCGGAGTGAGACCGGAGGGGACACGGAAACAGAGCCCGGAGAGTTCCCGGTGATTCCTGTGCTGCTCCTGGTCAGTGCGCTCTGGGCGGCTTTATCTCTGCTGCTGATTCGGGGCGGCATCCGGCTGAACCCGAAAGCGGAGCGAATCACGCTGGTCCTGGTCCTTCTTGCGGCATTTGGGATTCGGGTCATCCTGTCCATGCACATCAGCGGCTATGGCGTGGACATCGGCTGTTTCAGCGCCTGGGCGGCCAAAATGGCCTCGGGCGGACCGGCCGCGTTTTATGAGCCGGGCTATTTCTGCGATTATCCCCCGGCCTATATGCTGGTGCTGGGTGCTGTCGGGCATCTGGTGAACGCTCTTGGCATCGGTTACTCGGGGATGGGCATCCAGATCGTCCTCAAGCTGATTCCGGAGCTTTGTGACCTGGCCCTGGCGTTGCTCCTGTATCGTCTGATTCGCCGCAAGTGGCCCAAAGCGGCCCTGATGTTCTCGGCGGTCTTTGCCTTTAACCCGGCCTATATCATTACCGGCAGCTGCTGGGGACAGATCGATTCGGCGGCGGCGCTGCTGATCGTCCTGTTCCTGTCTATGGCCCGGGAGGGTCACTGGGAGCAGGCGATTCCGGTCTTTGCGCTGGCCGTTCTGACCAAGCCGCAGGCGGGGCTGCTGGCCCCGCTGGGCATCTTTGCCCTGATCATGGAAGTGTGTCACAGGGAAAATGTCCGGCGGATCTGGATCGGCCTGGCGGCGGCGGTGGCCGTGACCCTGGTGATCGTCATTCCCTTTTCCCTGAAACAGGAAAGTCCCCTGTGGCTGGTGGACAAGTACATCAGCACACTGGGCAGCTATGACTATGCCACATTGTCCACCGGGAACCTCATGTTCCTGCTGGGGGGCAACTGGGCGGAAAATACCCGGCCGCTGCTGGGACAGATGACGTATGGGCAGGTCGGGATGGCCCTCATGTTCCTGTCCATGGCGGCGGGAATCGGTTTCTATCTGAAAAAGGGCAGGGCGTATCTGTACACGAGCGCGGCCATGACCCTGCAGCTGGTGTTTGTCCTGGGGACAAAGATGCATGAGCGCTATATCCTGGCCGGACTCGTGCTGCTCCTGCTGGCGTATGCGGAGACGGAGGATGTCCGTCTGCTCCTGTCCTTCCTGCTGGCCACGGCCGCCACGGCCGTGAATGTGGGAATCGTGCTGGCATATGATTACCTCATTGCCCCCCATATGGGCATCGGGTATGTGATCAGCGTGATGCAGCTGCTTTCCGCTGCCCTGACCGTGTCTGCGGCAGTGGCGTTGCTGCGGGGCCGGGAGCCGCTGCGCCTGCCGGAGCGCGCACCCGTGTCCGGGGCACCGGAGGCGGAACCGGAGAGCGCGAGGACGGAGTTCCTGCGGGATCAGCTTCGCCGCGGACTCGGCGGCATTGTGCCCCTGCAGCGGCGTGATTTACTTTTCATGCTGGCCGTGACCCTCATTTATCTCTGTGTGGCCTTTTATGACCTCGGGGTGACAAAGGCACCGCAGACCGGCTATATTTCCTCCGCCGCGGAGGAGACGGTGACCATTGACCTGGGGGATTCGGTCAAGGATCAGATGTATCATATCTATTACTACGGCGGCATTTCGGATACGCAGTTTACCGTCTGTACGGCGGACTCACCGGACGAAATGTCTTCGGAAGAACGGGTCGTGGCCTATTTTGACCGGGGCGAGTGCTTCAAGTGGCAGGCCGTGCGCCGGCCGACCCTGGATGAAAATGGGCGGGCCACGGGCGCCAGCGGCGATATGCTCACCTTCTCCGGACGATACATTGAACTGGTATTTGAGGGCGCCGGCTCCTCCCTGTGGGAGGTGGCGGCCGTGGATGAAAACGGCAAGGTTCTGCCGGCCGTTGGGGCTGCGGTCAACGGCGCCCGGGAGGGCCGGGCGGCGGATCCGAACACCCTCATTGATGAGCCGGACACGGTGCCCCTGAAGCCGACGTACCAGAACAGCATGTACTTTGATGAGATCTATCATGCGCGGACCGGGTATGAGCATGCCCACAGTCTGTCCACGTATGAGACGACGCATCCGCCTCTGGGAAAAGTGTTCATGAGCCTCTGCATCCGGGCCATGGGGATGACCCCCTTTGCCTGGCGCTTTGCCGGCGCGCTGACCGGTGTCCTGATGCTGCCGGTGATCTATCTGCTGGCCCTGCAGATTCTGGGCAGTGCCCGGTGGGCGGGCCTGGCGGAGTGTCTGCTGGCCCTTGACTGTATGCACTTTACCCAGACCCGGATTGCCACCATTGACTCATTCCCGGTCCTGTTCATGATGCTGATGTTCCTGTTCATGGTCCGGTGGATGCGGCGGGATTTTTGGCGGACACCCATGCCCAAACTCCTGGCGGAGCTGGCTCTGTCCGGCCTGTTCATGGGGATGGCCATCGCCTCCAAGTGGATTGGCTGCTATGGGGCCATTGGCCTGGCCGTGTTGTTTTTCAGCCGGGTCCTGGCCCTTTATCACCAGTACCGGTTTGCGCAACGGCATCCGGCGGAGGAGGGCGCGAATCTGGCAGTTGAGTTCCCCCGCCGCATGATCACGACGCTTCTGTGGTGCGTGGTGTTTTTCGTCCTGGTTCCGGTGGTGATCTACATTCTCTCGTATATTCCGTACCTGAGCGCGTACGGGAAAGTCCGGCTGGACGGAACCATGATGAAGCGCATCTGGGATGCCCAGGTGCTCATGTACGACTATCATGCCAATCTGGTGGCGGAGCACTATTTCTCCTCCCCCTGGTATGAATGGCCATTGATCATCAAGCCCATGTGGTATTATTCGGCGGCGTTCCCGGCCGCCGGCATGGCCTCCTCCATCCTCGCCTTTGGCAATCCGGCCATCTGGTGGGGATGCCTGGCGGGCATGATATTCATTCTTCTTTACAGCTTTGTCCGGAATCTGCTGCCCGCGCTGCGGGTCCGCCCGATCCGCATCGACCCGCTGGACCGGATGATGCCGGTCATTGTCATCGGGTTCCTGTCGGCCTACCTGCCCTGGGTGCTGGTCAGCCGTCTGACGTTTATCTATCATTATTTTGCCAGTGTTCCGTTTATCATCCTGGCGCTGTGCATGACGCTTTGCTATGCGGAGCGCCGCTGGCCCGGGCCGGTCCGGATCCTGCGCATCGTTTATGTGGTGATTGCCCTGATATTGTTTATCGGGTTCTATCCGCTGGCATCCGGACATGAGGTGCCCCGTGCATGGTGTGATGCCATGAACTGGTTTGGAAACTGGATGTGGTACTGATCTGGAAGGCCATGGGCCGCGGTCAGGGAATGAATTAGAGAGGAGATGCAAATGGACTATCCCAACATCTCGCTCGTCCTGCCGATCCGCAATGAGGAGCGGTACATTGAGGCGTGCGTCGAATCCATTTTCAGGCAGGATTACCCGGCTGAAAAAATGGAGGTCATCTTTGTGGATGGCCGGTCCGGGGACCGCACGGTGGACATTCTCCGCGGAATGCAGAAAAAGTATCCGCAGATCCGCATTCTGGACAACCCGAACAAGACGGTTCCCTATGCCATGAACATCGGCATCAGGGCCAGCACGGCGCCCGTGATCGTACGTCTTGACGTCCATGCCGAGTATATGCCGGACTATGTCCGTCTCTCGGTTGAGACGCTGCTGACACGGGACTGTGACAATGTGGGCGGCGTGGTGGAAACCCGCGGCCGGGGTTTCATGGGGGAGGCCATTGCCGCCATGCTCTCGACCCCGCTGGGGGTTGGCAATTCACAGTTCCGCACCACCAATGAGGATGCCTATGTGGATACGCTGCCCTTTGGCTGCTTTCGCCGGGAACTGTTTGACCGCATCGGCTTCTATGATGAGCGCATGACGCGCAATCAGGACAATGAGCTGAATTACCGGATCCGCAAAAACGGCGGGAAGGTGTTCCTGAATCACCGGGTCCGGTCCATCTATTACTGCCGGGATACCCTGAAAGGCATCCTGCGGATGGGCTTTACCAACGGCAAGTGGAACGTGATTACCATGGCGCTGGTGCCGGGATCCATGAGTCTGCGGCATTTTGTCCCGCTGGCGTTTGTCCTGTCCACCATCTTCCTGGTTCTCATGACCGCCGTGACCCGGTCCATGTTCTTTGGCGGGCTGCTGGCGCTGGAGTGGGGCGCGTATCTGCTGCTGGACCTGTTTTATTCGTATGAAATTGCCCGGACAAAAAACTGGACCTTTTTCCCGGTCGAGTTTATTCTGTATCCGCTGTTCCATTTTGCCTATGGAACCGGTTCGCTGGCGGGCCTGTTCGCCCAGCGGCGGTTTCGGAAGCGGAGGGAGGAAAAACAGCCGTGAAATTGCTGCACATCTGCCGCAATCTGGCGGGCTCCACGGTCTTTCCGCAGCTGTTTGAGGCACTGGCGGAAAAGGGACTTGAGCAGACCGTCTTTGTGCCGGAGGTCACGGACAGAAATCGCGGGAAAAATGTGCCACGCGGCGTCTGTACGCATTATGCGGTCACTTTGCGGACCACGGATACGCTCTTTTTCCGTCAGAAGGCCGTGCGCACCGTGCCCTGGATTGAGTCCGAGGCGGGGCCGGAGGGAACGGACCTGATTCACGCCCATACCCTTTTTACGGATGGCTCCATTGCGCGGGCACTGGCCAGACGCTGGAAGCGGCCGTATCTGGTGACACTCCGTTACAGCGATGTGGCGGTGATCTGGAAATATGAATGGCACCTGCGGCCCATGGCCCGGGACATTTTGCGGGAGGCGGCGGGGGTGATCTGCCTGAGCCCGGTGGTGCGGGAGCAGGTGATCCGCTTTCTGCCGGAGCGGGAACAGGCAACGTTGGCGGCCAAATGCCGGGTGATTCCCAATGGCCTTGATCCGGCCTGGCTTCATCATGCCCGGCCCAGACAGAACCATGGTGACCCGGTGCGGGTGGGCTTTGCCGGCGGGATGAACCGGCGCAAACGGCCCCTGGATGCCCTTGAGGCGGTGCATCTGGCCAATGAGCGGGGCCATTTTGTGTTCTGTGGCTGCGGCACCGGCCCCCTTGAGGCAAAAGTCAGGGAAAGGCTGCAGCCGGGGGACCGTCTGTATGGCCGCATTGAGGGCCGGCCGGACATGACTGCCTTTTATGAAAACTGTGATCTGTTGCTGGTGCCCTCCTCGGCGGAAACCTTTGGCATGGTGTATCTGGAGGCCATGAGCCGGGGGGTGCCGGTGCTGTATACCCGCGGACAGGGATTTGACGGACAGTTCCCCGAAGGGGAGGTGGGCTATTCCGTCGCCTGCGGAAACCGGCGGGAGCAGGCGGAGCGCCTCCGTCAGATCCTTGAGGGATATGAGGAGAGGAGCCGGCGCTGTATTGATCATGCGGGCGAATATATCTGGCCGCGGATCACGGAGCGGTTCATGTCGGCCTATCTTGGAGCTTTGGAGTAACGGAATGCATATTCTGATGATGATTCACCGCCTGGCAGATGCCTCGCCGTACAGCTTTTTTGTCCACGAACAGGCACGGGCACTGGTGGCCCTGGGGCATACAGTGGAGGTGATTGCCACCGTGCCGGTTCCGCCCATGATGCGGAGAATGCAGCCGCACTGGGCGGACATTGTCCGTAAAACGCCGCAGGCACAGGAGGTGGACGGGGTTCATGTGGAATATCCCCGGTGCCTGACCCTGGGGGATGCCGGGGAACGGCTTTTTGGCGGACGGAACTATTTCCGGGCGATTCTGCCCGTGGCCCGGCGGATTCACCGGAGGAATCCGGTGGACCTGATTCATGCCCACATGATCGACCGGGACGGGCATGCCGGCAGGCTGACGGCAGATGTGCTGGGGCTGCCCTTTGTCCTGACGGCCCACGGGACGGATGTCCTGCGGTACTTCAGGCCCGGGGAAAGGCCCCTGCGGCGGAACGTCCGGACGGTTCAGCGGGCAGATGCCCTCATGGCCGTCTCGGAGATGCTGCTGGAGCGGCTTCGGCCGTACCGGCCGGAGGGGATTACCGAGGTGGTCCGGAACGGTCTGAATCTCTCTGAGCTTCCGGATCTGCCCAGGGAAAAGGGACGCATTCTGTCGGTTGGCACGCTTACCCCCCGGAAATGCATGGATGTCACCATTGAGGCATTTGCCGGTCTGGCCGGACAATTCCCGGAGGCAACGCTCCGAATTGTGGGCATTGGTGCACAGGAAGGGGCGCTGCGCGCGCAGATCGGCCGGCTGGGGCTCGGCGACCGTGTATTTTTGCTGGGCGGTCTGCCGCACAAGGACGTCATGGAAGAGATGGTCCGGGCGGATGCCTTTGTGCTGCCCAGCTGGGGCGAGGGATTCGGTGTGGTCTATATCGAGGCCATGGCCGCCGGCTGCGTGACCATTGGTTCCCGGGATGAGGGCATTGCGGATGTCATCCGGGACGGCGAAAATGGCTTTCTGGTCACGGCCGGCAGTGTGGAGGAAACCCGAAACCGGCTTCTTTCAGTCCTGCAGGCGCCGCAGCGGTGGGAAAAGATGCGAAGCCAGGCAAAGACCCAGGCCCGGGAGATGACGTGGGAGCGGAATGCCCGGGAGACGGCGCGTATCTATGAGCAGGTACTGGCCGGGTACAGGCCGTGCAGCGTTTAGATGAAAGCTGGAGGAAACTATGTCAAAAACATCGGTGGATGGGTCCGGCATTTTGAAGTGGTATGACCACGTGACGGGCATTTTCAACGAGATTTTCGATTCAAGGCTGCTGACCGTGTCGCTGCTGGCCTTGGAAGGATACTGTGTGCTTTTTACACAGCAGAAGTTTGCGATGCGCTGGATGATTTTCGTGCTGTTCGGCATGATTCTGCTCACCTTCGTGACACTCAGTGCACGCACGCCGGGACGGGCCAGGGTACATCTGAGCAAGGGCATGATGATTCTGTGGTTTGCCCTGCATGGCATGATGGTCGTATCAGGTTTGTTTTATCAGGACTGGCTGCCGGAAAGCGTACCGCTTTTGACCTGTTATCCCGTGATGTTTACGGTGTTCGCCTCACGGAACGATGAGGATACATTTCGTGCCATTCTTCGGGCCTGTGTCTTTGCGGTGCTGCCGTTCCTGGCGGTTTCCTGGATCACGAAACCGGTCTACTACGGGTATCCGGGGTATCTGGGCATCTTCTATGATGCCAACTGCCTGGCCATGTGCTGCATCGTCATGGCGGCCGCGGCGTTTCTGCTGGCGTATGTGGATTTCTGTGAGGGACACCGGGGCCGCATGGTGCTGTGTGTTCTGGCAGGGATCTGGGCCTCTGTGACCCTGGTGCTGACCATGTCCCGGGCCTGTCTGCTGGCCTTTGGCGGCGTGGCGGTGATCCTGGTGGCCACCATTGTGGCCGGAACGGCCCGTCATCCCAGACGCTGGCTGGCCCTGCTGGCCGTGTTTATCGTGATCGGCCTGCTTTTCGGGGTGAAACTGACCATGGATAAGGTCCGGGATGCGTATGAGGAGGATTATGCCCTGGCCGTGTATAATCATGAGACCTATGGCGACCCGATCCGGGTGCCGAAGCCGGAGGAGCGGAAACTGTCCATGGATGACCTGACCAGTGACCGCTGGGGCATCTGGACGGTGATCCTGAACAATCTCACGTGGAACGGCCATGAGAGCAGCGTTATCCGGGAATGGGTGGCGCAGGACGGCGCCGGCGACCGGCATTTCAACGCACACAATGCCTTCCTGGGCATTACGTATAACAACGGCTTCATTGCCGGCATTCTGCTGATCTGCTACACATTGGCGGCCCTGGTGCGGGCATTCCGGTATTACTGGACGTACCGGAAAGAGAGTCCGCTGGCCGCGGTGCCGCTGGCATTCTGCACGGTGTTTATCCTTGTGGGACTGTTTGAATCCGTGTATGCCCCGTTTTCGTTCATCGGATGCAACTTTTTCCTGGTTCAGGGACCGCTCTGGCGTGCAGATCTGTTGAACAGGGGGTAAACGATGCCGGAGATTTCCGTGATTATTCCCGTACACAATGCGGCTCAGTACCTGCCGGCGTGCATCAAGTCCCTTCTGGGGCAGACCTTTGCGGACATGGAGTTCCTGTTTGTGGATGATGCCAGTCAGGATGAATCGCGGGCGGTGCTGGAGGAGGGGCAAAAGCGGGATGGCCGCATCCGCCTCCTGTCCTTTCCGGAAAACCGCGGGGTTTCCGCGGCGAGAAATGCCGGAATTGACGCGGCACAGGGGCAGTATATCGGGTTTTGCGATGCAGATGACTGGGTGGAACCGGAAATGTTTGAGGAGCTGCTCGCTGCCTGCCGGAAAAGCGAAAGCCAGGCCAGTTTTTGCCGGGTATTCAAGGATCTGCCCGGCAGACAGGTGAACGTTCCGCTGGGCTTCCCGGATGGCACGGTGTTTGATGCCCGGGCGATTCGTACGGATCTGATCCCGGCCATGCTCGCCCTGCCCGGCGACGGCGACGGGCAGCCGCTCTCCGGATACAGCCCGCGCAATCTCTTTGCGGCGAAACTGCTTGAGGGCGTCCGTTTCCGGGAGGACATCCGCTATGCGGAGGATCTCCTGTTTATCGTGACGGCCTACCTGAAGGCAGAGCGGGTGACGGCGGTTGACCGGGCGTATTATCACTACCGTTTTCATGAGAAAAGCGTGACCAAGCACTTCAGCCCGCACATTCCGGATTCGCTGGACAAGTCCAACGAGGCGCTGGAACAGCTGCTGCGGGACTACCCGGAGTGCCGAAGGCGCATGGCCATACGGCGAAGGAAAACGGCGGTGGATGCGGTACGAAACTGCTGCGCGAAGCAGAGTCCCTATTCCTTTTTAAAACGGGTGCACTGGATCCGCGGGTATATGAAAAGGCCGCAGGTACAGGACCTGTTCCGCGGTCTGCCGCTGAAGGGACTGGGCCGGCGCGTCACAGTCCGGCTTGGCCTGATGAAATACCATCAGGCATTTCTGTCGGCGTTTCTCTATTCCACGCTGTTCAGGTTCAGGGTTTGACCTGCCTGCCGCAAAGCGGCAGAAACACATGATCGCCTGATGAGAAGGGAGTCAATGAACATGATGCGAACGTTTTTATGCGCGGTGTGTCTGCTGATGGTGCTGTCGGCGGGCATCGCTCTGGCGGCAGAACCGGCACCGGTTACCATGGAAATTCCGCCCGCCATTGATCCGGCGCAGATCGAAACCGATCCGAACGAACTGTACGATCTTACCTTTCCGCCGGAAATGCCGGAGGCGGCTCGGCTGTTTGTCCTGACGGCCCGCGCCCAGTTTGAGCGTCATCCCTTTGAACAGCTGCCCAAGAACAATGAATATACCAGGTGGTATTATCATGATGAGCGGGAAATCGGCTGGTGCTCGGTCTTTCAGATCTGGTGCGCCTATCACAGCGGACTGCCCCTGATCCGGTGGAATCAGAAGGATTCCCTGAATCCTGGCGACAGCTTCTCTGCCATGGAAGGGCGCGTAGGGAATGTCTATAAGGCCTTTGAGCGCCGTGGCCGCTGGCTGGATGGCACCAAGGGTGCAGTGCCAAAGCCGGGATATCTGGTAATCTATGGGGTGCAGGGGTCCACGCCCTATACGCATATCGCCATTGTGGAGAGTGTGACGGATATGGGCGATAATCTGTATGAACTGACCACCGTGGAGGGAAATCTGGGATCGCGCATCCGGCGGATGAACTACCGGTACAGTGCGGTGCCTAAGCGAAAATACCATAACATGTTTGCAATTCCTGAAAATGAGGTTCAGAGAGAAAACTGTCAGATTAAGCTGCAGGCGGATGACTGGTACATTACCGGCTTCTGTCAGACCTGGCTCTGATGAAATAATCGTGAGCAAAGCTGAGAGCGTAAAATGGAATCGTTCCCCTGTGTCAGGCGGAACCTGGCAATCCTCTGAAGTGAAAGCAATCTAAAATCAGGCCGCGGAAATGCAGAGGATATGCAGAAAACTATTGGTCCGTACGACTGCTCAAAAAGGAAGAGCTTCGGTTTGATAAATGGCTGTATCAGACTGAAACAAGCGAATAGAAAGCGCGATGCATATGCATCGCGCTTCATGAATTTATCCGGGCAATGGATGTCGGCTTTGAAAAAGCCGGTATCGGTTGCTTTCATTTTTGATATCAGGGAGGATAAAGAGGCCACAAGAATACTCTTTCTTCTCATTCAAGTGCTTCAACCCGACGTGATGCAACCTCGGCTGCTTCGACAGCCTTATCAAGCGGCATCTACTACTTTGTCAAATTCAAATATGGCCACATCTTTTACCATATTCTGAAGGCGGTTAATGATCTCTTCCAGCTTTTCTGCTATCTCATCTTTGTAATATACCTCGCCGCACTGAGAGCAAACAATAGCCGGTACATTTTTAATAATGATAATGCAATTCTCATCTTCCTGAATAAATGTACGCTTTGTTTCGATCGTATTTCCCTTGCAAATAATACATCTCATTTTTATCACCCTTTTCTGGTTCTGAAATCAGATTCCCATCTGTCCGGATCCGGATAATATGCTGAAATGATGAAAACCATATTATCCGTCATGCCGCAAATCACATGAAGAAATCGTCCTTTTACATTCGTACCCAGAATCAGACAATGAGGCGTAGGGGTATGTCCGGTCGATCTTCTATGATTTATCCATTGCAGATTGCATTGCGAACATCATCTCTTGTTATTTTTCGCTCAACCCATTCCAATTAGGTCAATAAACCTTAGCTTGTCTGACTGAAGAATACCACACTTGAACACGATAGTAAAGATTCCCGTTTTCTCAGGAAGCTTCGGAACTTGCTGCTTGAGATTGAGATGCTAAACTTGAGTATCTCCCGTCAGAATGATACAATGGAAGAACAAAATGATAAATGATGTCAGTTCGCGTCACTTCCCCGAATATGGGTTCGCGGTAAAAGCTCAACAACGGGTTTGCAGAGGAGATAAGTGAAATGCTGGTCAAAGAGAAAATTGTGTACAGCAGACGGAAAATGGGAATCAGTTCTACAAAACTTGCCGAAATGATCGGTGTGAACCAGGGAACGATTAACCGCTATGAAAACGGGGCAATAAAGACGATTCCGACGGAAAAGCTCAGAAAACTGGCAGAGGTTCTGGGCTGCTCCTTTGAAGAGCTCATTTCCGGAGATCCTCACTATATGGGTTTGCTTGGCGGGACTGCCACGGATCGTCCGGCTGTATTTACACAGGAGGATGAACGGTTAATTTTGGACTTTCATAAACTCCCGGGGGAATACCAGTATTAATCAGGGCGTTTATCACGTTAGCCGCCAAATCGGATTAATAATGGCTGCACAGGCATTTGACAGATCAGGATGGAGGAACAGAAATGAAAATTCAGTGCTGGATAATGATGATGCTCCTTCTTTTGCCCGTATGCTGTCTGGGGGAGGCGAGAAAACCGGGGCGGATCATTCTGCTGACGGACTACCGTCAGCAGGGATGGGGAGATCGGGTTCAGGTTGGCTGCATGGATGAGGATGGCTGTCTTTTCACCCTGGAGGGGTCGGATGCACAGCTGCGCTGGCCATCTGAGGAAAATCAGAAACGGATTTATCTTGAGCAGAGTGAGGACCTTTGCTATCTGGGCAGACTGGATGCAGAAAACCGCTTTGCCATCGAGAGCCTTATTTCGGATGCGGCGAATCCGACCGAAAAGGCGGTCAGTTCCGGCGGCTGTGATATGGGAACGGAAAGCACCTGCGCCTTTCGGTATTCCAGAGAGGGGACGCCGGAAACAGTTCCGTTGGGCGTATCCGGAGATGATTTTTTTGAAAACACGGACCCTTCGGCCCAGGCACTGTATCGGTGGGCACGCAGACTGTTTCCAAAGATTCAGAGTTACGCCTATGGGATGGAGGGAATCGGGCCTCAGGGATTCGTTCCGCAGCCGCTTGCCGCTTTTCTGAACATCCCGTTAACGGAAGTGGACCAGGCCAGGATCAGTTGTCTTTATATGGACTGCGAGGCCGGACCGCAGCCGGTGGAACTGACTGTGGAGGAGGAGACAGCCATACGGGAGCTGCTGAAATCGGGAATGGTGACGGGAAAGGCAAACAGCATCAGCGTGACCGGCGGAACCCGCTCGTATAGTGTGAGCGATTCAGAGGGAAATCTGCTGGGGTGGATGGAGCTGTATGGGGAACTGCTGGTCCGCGGGAACGGAATGTATACGCTTGGGCCCGACGGATCCTCTGCGGGGGACTTTCGGGTTTTACCGGATTGATGAGAGGATCTGCTTCTGCTTCAAAGGCAGGCTGTGACCCACAGAGGAGCGGCCCTGTCGAGCAGCGACAGTTAAGTCAAATCCAGACCTCATGCAATGCTGCTCCGGCAAGTGCTCAACAGTGAGGCCTGCAAAGGAGGCCTGAACGTGGTTGAACTGAAATGTCTGTCGGGAAAGGACATGGACCGGCGATATGCGGTTTACAGCAGGGGACGATATGTGGGCGGGATTACGGTCTATCCTGTCCCGGAACATCCGGACGCTGCCACATACGGTGTCCTGATTTGCCGTCAGTATCGCCGGCGCGGACTGGCGGCAGAGGCGCTCAAAGTGCTTTTTCGGGAACTGTCTACGCTGGGATGCCGCCGGATTCAGGTGCGGATTGAGTCCGGAAATGCGGCATCCCTGGCATTGCACCGGTCATTGGGGTTTAAGCCCTGTCCTGCGGAGGGGCCGGGGATTCTCTCGTTTTGTCTTTTGCTGCCGGAATAAACAAAGCCGGCGCAGATTTATCGGGGAGGCAGAAAATGGAAACGGCATCTAAAGATCTGACAGCTGTTCATGAGGCAGAACACTGCCGGGAACCTGGAAAAATCATGCAGCGGTTTTGGGAAACGGCCCGGTCCTTTGAGGGACAGTGCATCGCCTGGATTGCTGCCTGTTTTTCACTGACCTCGGCGGGATACCTTTCCTGGCTGTATCATATGGCCGGCTTCCTGAGTCCGGTGCGGACAGATGTTTTCAGCATGGTGGTCGGCTATCTGTTTCAGGCGGCAGGAACAGGTCTGGGGATGTTTCTGCTGCGCCGGAAACCGGCGGCAGAGCACAGAAACTTTTATCTGTTGTCCCTGATCGGCTTTTTCCTTGCCGCCGTTCTGTCCTCCCTGGTGCGGCCCCTGTGGCTGATCCTGATTTTCGGTTTTCTGATGAACCTCGGCTGCGGGATCATTGCCGCCTTCTATCTGGCCGTTCCCGTACAGCTGCTTGACAGGAACCGGGCAAAAGTCTTTGGCATCGGTTACGGAATCTCAACCCTGCTGATTGGCCTTTTGTCGCTCGTGGCTGGGGGAAAACTGCTGGCGACACGGAGCGCGGCCATTGTCTGTTTCCTGCTGGCGCTGGCCTCGGCCTTTTTGGGCATGCGGGTCTTTGAACAGACGGAACCGGCGGAGGAACTTTCGGAAACGGACAGGGGACAGAAAAGAATGGGGCCGGAGTCCCTGTATCTGGTGGGCTTTACCGTGCTTCTTTTCAGTCTGGTCAAGAACCTGGGGTTCAGCTTCCCGACAGAGGATATCCTGAACGGGGTAAGTCTTGAACTTTCCCGTCTGTTTTATGCCACCGGCCTGATTGCGGCCGGCATTCTCAGCGACCATAACCGGCGTTACGGGGCCATCTGTACCTTTGCGGCGCTGGCCATCCCGTTTGTCATGCTGGCAGTTCAGAATGAACCCCTGCCGCGTTTTCTCTGCTGGGGACTGGATTACCTGTTTTTCGGCTTTTTCTCCGTGTTTCGGGTGGTGCTGTTCATGGATATTGCCAGGGAGGAACGAAACATGGCCATGGCGCCGCTGGGCCTGGCACTGGGACGGATCGGGGATGCGGCAGGAACGGCATTCTGTATCGGCCTGGCACAGTACCGGCTTGTCCTGATCGGGCTGACGCTGGTCCTGTTTATCCTGGCTACCTTTTTTTTCTTCCGTCTGTTTCATGTGATCTATGAGCCGGAGAAAGAAAAAGAACGCTCTGAACGGGAAATTTTCGAGGATTTTGCCATGCAGCATGACCTCTCCGCCCGGGAAAAGGAGGTCCTGCGTCTTCTGCTGGGCGAGCGGTCCAATGCGGAAATTGCGGGAACCCTGTTCGTTTCCGAAAGCACAATCAAGTATCATGTCCATAATCTGCTTCAGAAAACGGGGACAAAATCCAGACAGGACCTGATCAAAAAATACAACGTCATGCTTTTCCCGGGACTGGGAAAGGACTGAACTGAGGGAACGGGAAACCGTTCCCTTTTGTGTACCGGAGCGGAAAAATGCCGGCCTTTGCCGATCTTTGTTTGACCCGTGTCAGGTGTTTTGATATAATGAGCGGGCTTATAAAAGCAGATAACGTTACTGGATAGAAGGGAAACGATGAAGATACTGGAATTACTGTGGAAGGGAATTGACGGCCTCGCAAGGGCAGTCATTGCAGTCCTTTCAAAGATCTCGCCGGCGCTGGGGGAGAAGTGCCTCGGCCTGTGGAATAATACGGAACTGATCAGCTACCTGTTCGTGGGCGTGGCCACCACGGCGGTCAATTATCTGGTTTACTGGTTTGCCACGCGGGTGCTAGGCATGACGGTCATGCCGGGAACCTGGACCGCGTGGATTCTGGCCGTGATTTTCGGATACTGGGCCAATAAAACGTTTGTTTTCAAGACCCATTGTGCCGATATGAGCGCGCTTATCAAGGAAGCCATGAGCTTTTTCTCCATGCGGCTTGTTTCGCTGGGAGCAGAAACGCTTCTGATGTTTCTGACGGTAGAGGTTCTCCATTTCAATGATCTGGCCATGAAGCTGATTATTAACCTGGTTGTGATTATTCTCAATTACGTCTTTTCCAAACTGTTTGTATTCAGAAAAAAGTGAGGCAGTAGTATGAAAAAAATCGCATGGATATGTGTGTTCGTCCTTCTTATCATCGGGTCTGCCATGGCGGACGGGATCCGTCTGAAAAACAGGGACCTTGAAGTCTCAAAGAATCGGAACAAAGCCGTTACCAATGTGCTGTTCCTGATGCAGGAGGAAGACCGTACACAGATGGTGGCGATTGCCTCGCTGAATACGGCCAGCGGGAAAGCGGTCATGGTCTCTGTTGATCCCCGCCTGATGGTGGAAATTCCGGAAATTTCCGGGGAGGTCCCTCTTTCGGATGTCTACAGTCTGGGGGACAAGCGGTCCGGCGGGCTGCTGGTGGCACGTACGCTGAACCGGCTGCTGGATCTCAATATTTCGATGTATCTGTCCATGAAGATGTCCATGATTCCCGAAATTGTGGATGAAGTGGGCGGGGTATGGATTACGCCAACGGCCGAGGAAAACCAGGCACTGGGACTTGAAGCGGATACCTGGGCACTCAGCGGTGAGGAAGCGCTGGCCTATATGCGCTTGTCGCTTCCCGGGGATGAGGACCGGAACCGGAGCTATGAGGTTATTCTGCAGCTCCTGAGGCAGATTGCCGGTCAGGATCTCATGAGCATGATGGGCGCCGGACAGAAGCTCCTTTCCTCCATGGATACCAATGTGAAAATCATGTCGGCCGTGACTCTCGGTTCCAGCCTGAAAAGCGGCGAACATCATACAGACCTGTTCCTGCCGCAGGCAGAGGCGGTGCTGGAAGCAGATCCGCTTCGTGCAGATGCTGCGCAGATGCAGCAGAAACTGACAGAGGTTATCTATGAGTAATGAAATGAGAGCCCTGGCCGGTGCGGCCAGGCAGTCCAGTTTTCATCTGGCGGCAACCGGAAATGAGGAGAGAAACCGGCTGCTTTTGAGTATTGCGGATGCGCTTGAAAAAAGGAAAGCGGATATTTTTAAGGCAAACGGGGAGGACATCCGGGCGGCTGAATCAGAAGGGATTGCACAGCAGCTGATTCATCGGCTGAAATTTGATGAAAAGAAGCTGCATGATGTGACAGACGGACTTCGGGCACTGGCAAAAATGGATGATCCGATTCATCGGGTCATAAAGCGCACGGAACTGGCAGACGGGCTGCAGATGTCCAGGGTGACCTGCCCCATTGGCGTCATCGGGGTGATCTTTGAATCGCGGCCGGATGCGCTGGTTCAGATTGCAGGGCTGTGCCTGAAAAGCGGAAACGCCGTTCTCCTGAAAGGGGGAATTGAGGCCATCCGGACCAATTCCGTTCTTTATGACATTATCCGCGGGGAGACGGTTCAGACCGGCTTCCCGGCAGGTGACTGGATCGCCCTGCTGAAAAGCCGCGAGGAAGTGGCTGAGATGCTGAAAATGGATGACCTCGTCGACCTGATCATTCCCAGAGGAAGCAATGCATTTGTCAGATATATCATGGATCATACCCGGATTCCGGTACTGGGACACAGCAGCGGAATCTGTCATCTGTACCTGGACAGGTCTGCGGATCCGGAAATGGCGGCCCGGCTGGCAGTGGATTCAAAGACCCAGTATCCGGCGGCCTGTAATTCAGCAGAGACCCTGCTGGTTCATGCAGAGGCTGAAGCGGCGCTTCTTCGGAGCTGCCGGGCGCTTTTGGACGCAGGGGTGCATCTGAAGGCGGATGAGGCGGCACGGGAAAAGCTGGTTGCAGCAGGCATTCAGGCCGATCCCCTCTGCGAAGAGGACTACAGCACGGAATATGGCGATCTGGTGATCAATGTGCATCTTGTGGACAGCGTAGAGGCGGCTATAGAGCACATTAACCGGTATGGCTCACATCATACGGACTGCATCGTGACAGAGGACAGCGCCGCGGTCCGCCGCTTCTTTGCACTGGTGGATTCCGCGGGGGTTTATCATAACTGTTCTACCCGTTTCGCGGATGGATATCGGTATGGATTTGGCGCCGAAGTCGGAATCTCTACCGGAAAGATCCATGCCAGGGGACCCATGGGGCTTGAAGGCCTTTGCTCATACAAGTATCTGCTCGAGGGCAACGGAGACTGTGTGGCGGATTTCTCATCCGGCAGAAGGCAGTTTACGCATATTGACAGAATGGGGAAATAAGGCAGATAGGATTTGACTTTGAGCCCGGAATCAATTACACTTTAGGTAAACCAGAGGCTCATCTAAATCACTTTTTACTTATAACAGCCTTTTAATCTAATGGATGGTTTACCCACCAAAAGTCTCTTTCAGATTCAGAATTCCACTTTTTCGCTTCTATTTTTGCTTGATACACTGCTAAAATGGCCGCTTTTGATATGTCAGCAAATCAAAAACGGACTTATGGTGGGTGAATCATGGATTATGGAATTAGAATCGTATGTAACTGTTAAAAGATGAAGGATCTAAGGGGAAGGAGAAAGAATGGCTAAAGCGGAAGATGTGGCAAAGTTTATGATTGATATTCTGCGGATTAAAGCGGAGCATGGCCTTGATGATGGAATGACGAACCTTCGCCTTCAGAAACTCATGTTTTTTGTTCAGGGATATTTTCTTGCAGAACATGACCAGCCTCTTTTTGCTGAAGATATTGAGGCATGGAAGCTCGGACCAGTAGTGCCCGTTATTTACAGGAAATATAGCAGATTCAATAAAGATATTTTAGAAGATGAGGCGCCAACTGAATTCGCATTGACATCTGAAGAAAAAGAATTAATACTGGATGTGTTAAGCAAGTATGGAAAGTATTCAACCGGATATTTGGTTGAACTGACACATACCCCAGGAGCTCCATGGGCTCAGGTTTTTGATCCAGGCCAGAATAAGAAAATTGATACGGAATCTATCAAGAGATATTTTAAAACACAGAAAAAAGTTTCAACGACTGAGGAAAAGATACTGAAATTTTCTCAAAAGAGTTACTTGCGAGGGAAAACAGGACATATTATTCTTCCAGAAGATTCTTATGAGGACTGGGAGGAATATGTTCGTGTATAAGCGATGGGAAATCTGGTGGGCATGGTTCGAGTATGAAAATCATGAGGGGTGTAAACGCAGACCGGTTTTGATCATTTCTCCCACAGAGGCGTATTTTTGAGTGCTGAGATTACAAAGCATTCTTCTAGAAAATGTGGGGTGAATATGAGATCATCATGTGGAAATCTGCAAATTTATCAATACCATCGACTGTGAGGCTTACAAGAGTTGAGAACCTAAAGCCGGAGGATTTTGATAAAAAGATAGGTGATCTACATCCTGTTGATATTGAACTTATAAAAGAAAGAATTGATATGTTGTTACATGATGATTAAAACGGACCTAAAGATTACAGAAAGACGATTAAGCTTATTTTGAGAGAAAAAAGGAATTATTATTTATGCTGAAATTGCAACGTAATCGTGAACAAGATATAATGCTGAGATTGAAAAAGCTTTAGGTGGACATGTCCCTCCAACCCTCGTCCCGACAGCGGGTGGAGGTGTGGAGGGATTTCTTTGTCTGAGCAACGGACAAAAAAGGAAAGTCTTATTTTATTTCTTGCAAAGGATTCGATGCACAGAATGATGCGTTGAAACGAAAACTCGTGAAGAGGAGAAAGGGGATAAGGAAAATTCTCACTCCCCGAAAGGGAGTGGGCCTGCCGCCACAGCGGCAGTGTGTCAAATATGAGCACCGAGAAACAGCGGTGCCCAAAGACCAAGTCACTGCTCATAAGGGAGGAGAAGTCGGAATGTATGTTTAAACGTATGAAGATTTGGCTCATTTTTATGGTCTGCTGTTTTCTTTTTTCAACTGCCGGAATAGCGGAGGGAAAAGAACAGCTGCCCGAGAAAGTGGTATACCTGACATTTGATGACGGCCCCAAAAAGGCGACGCCGGAACTTCTGGCTATTCTGGATGAACTGGAGGTTCCCGCCACGTTTTTTCTGCTGGGCCTGCAGGCACGGGCTTTTCCGGAGTATACCCGAATGATCTTTGAGCGCGGCGATACCATCGCCTGCCACACCATGGACCATTCCTCCGGTGGAATCAAGGATGAACCGGCGCAGCTTGAGCTGGTGTTCCGGCGTTTCATCAAAGAAATGCATGAGATTCTTGGGGATGAATCGTATACGACGGATTTGTTTCGGTTTCCGGGAGGCAGCTCCAGCTATCCGTACCCGACGAAAAAGAAGGTAACAGATCTGGGATGGAGCTGGTTTGACTGGAATGCCATGACACGGGATACCTATGAGGATATGGATGCAAAAGCCGTATTTTCAAGTGTCCGGAAAACAACAAACGGTCGGGATGTGGTCATTTTGCTGGCACATGACGGCAAGAAAAATACCCGGCTGGCATTGCCTGAGATTGTGCAGTATTACCGGGATGGCGGGTATACGTTCCGCAGGCTTTCCACATCCATGGAAGAGCGCCGTATTCTTGCCCGGTGTCCGGCCCATATGCGGCTGCCGGATGCGGGGATAGAAGGGGAACAGCTGCTCCTTGAAAGCCTTAAGGCAAGAGAACAGAAACCCTGACAGGAGTGGTCTGTCACACAGCGACAGGCCGGGAAATGACAACGGTGAGGGGAGAGGAGGTGAGCAGATGCGGTGCAGCTGCCGACGCTGTGGAACATATATGATTCAGGCGGAGGGGAGAAACTTTGGCTGTGTCTGCCCGGAATGTATGAATCGGTGCAGGGACTGTATGGGAACCAATACGGTGCTGTCACCGGATCAGCTGCGTGCGGTACTCTCTGCGCGTATTCAGGGGGACAGCATGGCGGATGAACTGGAGGAATCCCAGGGGCCGCTTACCCCGGAGGATTTTATTGACTGATGACAGGCTGCTGTATATGAAGGAGGAGAGAATCGATGCTGGCGATTGCAAGTGATCATGCGGGACTTCCGCTGAAAAGAGAAATCGAGAAACACCTTGAGGAAAAAGGGATTGCCTTTAAGGATTACGGAACGGATTCGGCGGCAAGCTGTGATTATGCGGTATTTGCCCAGCGGGCCTGCAATGCCGTGATGAGCGGGGAATGTGAACGGGCAATTCTTTGCTGCGGCACCGGAGTCGGGATATCGATTGCGGCCAATAAAGTTCGGGGAATTCGCTGCGTCTGCTGTTCAGATCCGTATTCAGCGGCCATGGGGCGCAGACACAATGATGCCAATGCGCTGGCACTGGGTGCCCGCGTTGTCGGAACAGAACTGGGACTCATGATCGTCGACAGCTTCCTCGGCGCTTCGTTTGAGGGAGACCGGCATGCCCGGCGTGTCGGACAGATTATGGCAATTGAACGCGGTGAGTCTCTGGAAGGATGAGGTAAAGAATGGAACCGTTATTTAATCAGTTTGGAAAATATGCCGTTCAGAAGGCAATTGATGCACTCAGAGAGAATGGCGGGGGACAGGTACGGATTCCGGCCGGTGTCCATGAAACGGTTGGACTGGAACTGTACAGCAACATTGAACTTTATCTGGAAGCAGGAGCGGTGCTCAGTTTCTCGGATGATCCCGAAGATTATCCCGTGATTCGTACCAGATGGGAAGGGTATGAGCAGGACAGCTACCGTCCTCTCCTGTATGCCTATGGGCAGCAGAACCTCTTTGTAACAGGCCCCGGAACGCTGGAGGGCAATGGACAGCACTGGTGGGAACTGCATCGGAAGAAAGCGAATAAAGCAGCCAGACCCTGTTTTATCTGCTTTGAACGCTGTGAGAACATTCAGCTGCGTGATTTCCGTGTGCAGAACAGCCCGGCCTGGACACTGCATCCGCTCTGCAGCAGCAATATCCTGATTTCCGGCGTAAGCATCGTCAATCCGTATGATTCGCCGAACACAGATGGAATCGATCCGGAAAGCTGCCGGAATGTGCGGATTATCGGGTGCTATATTGATGTGGGAGATGACTGCATTGCCATCAAGGCGGGAACGGAAGATGCAGATGAACAGGTTCCCTGCGAAAACATTGTGATCACGGGCTGTACCATGAATCATGGCCACGGCGGCGTGGTTCTTGGCAGCGAGATGAGCGGCAGCATCCGGCATGTATCCGTGACCGGCTGTATCTTTAACGGGACGGACCGCGGCATTCGGATCAAGACGAGAAGACATCGCGGCGGCGCGCTGGACGGGATGACGGTCAGCGGCGTGATGATGCACAATGTCATCTGTCCGTTTGTGGTCAACATGATGTATTACTGCGGCAAAGATGGTCATGAACCGTTTGTTGCGGATCCGAATCCGCAGCCGGTGGACGCTGGAACGCCTTCAGTCCGTCATATTCAGCTTTCCAATATTCAGGTGAGCGGCTGCAGAAGTGCTGCGATCTGCCTGTATGGAATTCCCGAATCACCGATTGAAGATTTCCGGATGAACAATGTCAGTATCGAGATGGTGGACGGAGAACCGGAAATTCCGGTCATGTGTGCCAGCTCGTTCCCCATGAACCGGGCAGGCATCTATGCCGAACACTGCAGAGGACTGGAACTGAAAGGTCTGGTGATGACCGGCGTCAAAGGACCTGAAAAGCAGTTTGTGAATGTAGAGGAAATCTGAAAGGATGGCCCTGTCCTGCAGTGACAGATGTCCAATCCAGGCCTCATGCAATGCGGCTCCGGCAAATGGCAAGTGTGAGGACTGAAAAAAGATGCGCTGTACCTGAC